>NZ_JBWKQR010000011.1:364-236030 GCF_059418905.1 Collimonas sp. GW821-FHT07E08
TGGCGTCCCCAGGGGGATTCGAACCCCCGTACTCACCGTGAAAGGGTGATGTCCTAGGCCTCTAGACGATGGGGACAAAAATCTGTCCGTGTTACTGACCTTATCCATACTACTGACAGAAACAATAAAGGCCGCATTTGGCGGCCTCATTGATTGTATCGAACACACTTGCCATCGAAAATCTGCGACCGTTTTTTTGCTCGCTTACCTGCCGATACCAAGATAATTCTGGCGTCCCCAGGGGGATTCGAACCCCCGTACTCACCGTGAAAGGGTGATGTCCTAGGCCTCTAGACGATGGGGACATTTTCTGTCCGTACTACGTTGCTGCCTTACTACTATGTGCTGGTGGAGGTAAGCGGGATCGAACCGCTGACCTCTTGCATGCCATGCAAGCGCTCTCCCAGCTGAGCTATACCCCCGTTTGCAGAAGCGAGATTATAGCAAGCTTATTTAGAGCTTGTAAATCCCGATTTGCAGATTTATTGCAGTTTTACGCCAGATACGGTTGCAAACGTGCGATCACGGCCTCACGGCCCAACAATTCAAGCACCGCATCAATCGCCGGCGTCTGCAACTGCCCGGTCAGCATCAGGCGCAGCGGCATCGCGATCTGCGGCATCTTCAGCTGGTGCGCCGCCAGCACTTCCTTGATCATCGGCGACAGGCTTTCCTTGTTCCACTCGACCGTCGCGCAGCGTGCGGCGAAATCGGCCAGCGCCGGCTTGACCGCTTCGGTAAAGTGCTGCGCCAGCAATGCCGCATCCGGCGCCGGCCGGCGATAGAACAGCATGGCCGCGGTTGCGATTTCATTGACGGTATTGGCGCGCTCTTTCAGCAGGCCGATCACTTTCGGCAGGTCCGGCGCGTTGCTGAAATCGGCGCCACCCTGTTCCATCAGCGGCTTGACCATCGCCGCCAGGCGCGCATTGTCGGCCAGCTTGATGTAGTGATTGTTGATCCACGCCAATTTTTCAGGATTAAATTGCGCCGGCGATTTCGACAGGTGATCGAGGTCGAACCAGCTGCAAAACTGTTCCATGCTGAAAATCTCTTCGTCGCCATGGCTCCAGCCGAGGCGCGCCAGGTAGTTCAGCATCGCTTCCGGCAAGTAGCCTTGCGCCGGATAATCCATGACGCTGACAGCGCCGTGGCGCTTCGACAGTTTTTCGCCGTCGGCGCCCAGGATCATCGGCACATGGCCGTACAGCGGCAGGGTCGCGCCCAGGGCTTTCAGGATATTGATCTGGCGCGGCGTGTTGTTGACATGGTCGTCGCCGCGGATCACGTGGGTAATTCCCATGTCCCAGTCGTCCACCACCACGCAGAAATTATAGGTCGGCGTGCCGTCCGGGCGGGCGATCACCAGGTCGTCCATTTCGCGGTTCGAGATGGTGATATTGCCCTTGACCACATCGTCCCAGCTGACGTCGCCGTCGAGCGGATTCTTGAAACGCACCACCGGCTTGCGATCGGCGGGAACAGGCGGCAAGGCCTTGCCCGGCTCCGGACGCCAGGTGCCGTCGTAGCGCGGCTTTTCGCCGGCGGCGCGCATGCGTTCGCGCATCGCTTCGACTTCTTCCGGCGACGAGTAGCAGTGATAAGCCGTGCCCGCTTGCAGCATCTGCCCGATCACTTCGCGATAACGGTCCATGCGCCGCATCTGGTAGAACGGACCTTCGTCGTGCTGCAAACCCAGCCATTGCATGCCGTCGACAATCGCCTGCACCGCCTCGGGCGTCGAACGCTCGAGGTCGGTATCTTCGATGCGCAGCACGAAAGTGCCGCCGAAATGGCGTGCGTAAGCCCAGGAAAACAGCGCGGTGCGGGCACCGCCCAGGTGCAGGTAACCGGTTGGACTAGGAGCAAAACGGGTGCGTACCGGTTTCGATGAAGCAGTGGATGCTGGAGTGCTGGCAGTCATGGTAAATAAAAACGGCCTTGGATTGCCAAAGCCGTTATCAAGGAAAACCTCATTTTACCGCGTTGCAGCAGCGGATGGAAACGGCGATGGCCGGGGTTATCGGCTATTTGACGGTGACGTTGATGGTTTTGCTCAGCTCAGGGCCGTAAGACTGGTGGGCGCCATTGGCAAATTGCATGGTCAGCTTGTATTTCCCTGGCGGCAGCGTGACGCTGGTTTCGGTCTGCCCCTTGCCAAAATGCAAATGCTTGTCGTCCATCGGGATCGACTGTCCGGCCGGGATGCTGCCTTCGTTGATCAGCAGGTGATGGTGGCCGGTATTGGCCGTCATGTCGCCGGCCGGCTTGACTTCCATGCCGCTGACGCCGAACCTGACGGTGAACGGACTGCTGACCTCCGCGCCGTCGACCGGCTCGAGGAAAGAGACCGATGCGGCAAGGGCCATTTGCGGCAGCAGGCTGGCGCTCAGCAGGGCCGCGGAAAACAGTAGCGAAAAAATTCGTGATTTCATTGCCTTGTCCTTTAGGTGGAAAATGCGGTGGAAAATGCGGCGGGAAAACTCACATAAAATCCGTGCAATGCACCGGGTGCAATAATACATCGCTGCCATAGATAAGGAGACCGCCATGCAAATTGCCCATGGCAATCTGTTGACCAGGCTGCCGCCGGACAGTTCAGCAGAAGTGTTCGAACTTCTGCATCAGCACGGCGGCCTGAAAATCGAGCGCATCGTTTCCAGCGGCCAGGCCAGTCCGCCCGGCTTCTGGTACGACAGCCCGCAGGAAGAATGGGTGCTGCTGCTCAGCGGCGGCGCCGGACTGACGCTGGAAGGCGGCGCCGAACACGTCATGCGGCCCGGCGCCTGGCTGCACATCCCTGCACATTGCCGCCACCGCATCGAATGGACCGATGCTGGCCAGCCCACCATCTGGCTGGCGATCCACCATGACATTGCCGGCGCGCCTTGATAAAGGCAGCCGCCGCCACTTCGCCTTAGTCGTTCTTGATCACGATGGTAGGAAACTTGCTGCTCATGTCCTTGGCTTTTTCCGCCACCTTGATCGCCACCTTGCGCGCAATCTCCTTATAGATATGCGCTACGGGGCCGTCGGGTTCGGCCACCACGGTCGGCTTGCCGGAATCGGTCTGCTGCCGGATCGACATGGTCAGCGGCAAGGCGCCGAGGAATTCGACACCGTACTCGCCGCACATCCTGGCGCCGCCGCCTTCGCCGAAGATGGCTTCGGCGTGGCCGCAATTGGAGCAGACATGGGTGCTCATGTTTTCCACGATGCCGAGAATCGGGATGCCGACCTTCTCGAACATCTTCAAGCCCTTGCGCGCATCCAGCAAGGCGATGTCTTGCGGCGTGGTAACGATCACGGCGCCGGTCACCGGCACTTTTTGCGACAAGGTCAGCTGGATGTCGCCGGTGCCGGGCGGCATGTCGACGATCAGGTAATCGAGGTCGCGCCAGTTGGTCTGGTCCAGCAGCTGCTGCAAGGCCTGGGTGACGATCGGGCCGCGCCACACCATGGGCTCGTCCGGATCGACCATGAAGCCGATGCTCGACACTTGCAAGCCATGGTTTTCCAGCGGCTCCATGGTCTTGCCGTCCTTGGTTTCAGGGCGGCCGCTGATGCCCATCATCATCGGCTGCGAGGGGCCGTAGATATCGGCGTCGAGGATGCCGACCTGCGCGCCTTCCGCCGCCAGCGCCAGCGCCAGGTTGACCGCGGTTGTCGATTTGCCGACGCCGCCCTTGCCGGACGCCACCGCGATGATGTTCTTGATGTTGGACATCAGCTTGACGCCGCGCTGCACCGCATGCGACTGGATTTTCGAATAGACATGCGGGGTGGCCTTGCCGACCCCGTCCAGCGCGCCGACCGCGGCCGCGGCGGCATCGCCGATCAGCGCAAACTGGCTCTTGGCCGGATAGTCCAGCTCAATGTCGAACAGTACATCCGCGCCCTCCAGCCGGATATTCCTGGCCGATTTGCTGCTCACCAGGTCCTTGCCGGTATTCGGGTCGATCACACTGGACAACGCTGCCTTGACCGCTTCAATCGTGACGCTCATTACTTTTCCTCTGCACGTTCTTGATAAGATGCGCCAAGTCTAAACCAAATCGCCGCTTTTCCGCTGCCGCTGCTACGGCGCAAGCGAGGACAGGCGCAAGGATTAGAGCAGAGACCGGCCTGTCACTGCTAAAATCACTCTTTTATTCCAACCAGCAGCGCTTGCCGTTGCAAAATCATTGCCAAATGAGCATTACTTTGACTTCAACTCCTCGCCAGCTATTCGTCACCACCGCCCTGCCTTACGCCAATGCAGCGTTTCATATCGGCCACATCATGGAATATATCCAGGCCGACATCTGGGTGCGGTTCCAGCGAATGCAGGGGCATGAAGTCAATTTCGTCGGCGCCGACGATGCCCATGGCGCGCCGATCATGATCGCCGCCGAAAAGGCTGGCATCACGCCGCAGGAATTCGTGGCGCAGATCGCCGCCGGCCGCAAGCAATACCTGGACGGCTTCCATATCGCCTTCGACAACTGGCATTCGACCGACGGCCCGGAAAACCATGAACTGTCGCGCGATATCTACCGCAAGCTGAAGGCGGCGGGTTTCATCTCGACCAAGACCATCGAGCAGTTCTTCGACCCGGTCAAGAACATGTTCCTGCCGGACCGCTACATCAAGGGCGAATGCCCGAAATGCGGTGCCAAGGACCAGTACGGCGATTCCTGCGAAGTGTGCAGCTCGGTGTATGCGCCTACCGACCTGAAGAATCCCTACTCGACGCTGACCGGCGCGACGCCGGTGATGAAATCGTCGGAACACTTTTTCTTCAGGCTGTCCGATCCGCAATGCGTGGAATTCCTGCGCGGCTGGGCCCTGGGCAACGCCGACGGCAAACCGCGCCTGCAATCCGAGGTCGCCAACAAGGCCAAGGAATGGCTGGAAAGCGACGGCGGCATGGGCGATTGGGACATCAGCCGCGATGCGCCTTATTTCGGCATCGAGATCCCGGATGAGCCGGGCAAGTATTTCTACGTCTGGCTGGATGCGCCGGTCGGCTACCTGGCTTCGCTGAAAAACTATTTCGGCAAGACCGGGCGCGACTACGACGCCTTCATGGCCGATCCGAAGACCGAGCAGTACCACTTCATCGGCAAGGACATCACCTACTTCCATACGCTGTTCTGGCCGGCGATGCTGCACTTCTCGGGCTTGAAAGTGCCGAACAACGTCTTCGTGCACGGCTTCCTGACGGTCTCCGGCGAAAAAATGTCGAAATCGCGCGGCACCGGCATCTCGCCGCTGCGCTACCTGGAACTGGGCATGAACCCGGAATGGATGCGCTACTACATCGCCGCCAAGCTGAGCGCGAAAGTGGAAGACATCGATTTCAATCCGGAAGATTTTGTGGCGCGCGTGAATTCCGACCTGATCGGCAAGTACATCAACATCGCCAGCCGCGCCGCCGGTTTCATCGCCAAGAAATTCGACGGCAAGCTGAGCACTGCCTGGGCCACCGGCAGCGATCCGTTCCTGGCCAGGTTGCGCGGCGTCGCCGGCGATATCCAGGCGCTGTACGACGGCCGCGAATACGGCAAGGCGCTGCGCGCGGTGATGGAGCAGGCCGACGTCATCAACGCCTATGTCGACGCCAACAAGCCGTGGGAACTTGCCAAGGACCCAAGCAAGGAAGCGGCCCTGCACGAAGTCTGCAGCCGCTTGCTGGAAGCGTTCCGGATCCTGACCATCTACCTGAAACCGGTGTTGCCGGCGCTGGCGGCGCAGGTCGAAATCTTCCTGCAGATCGCGCCGCTGGTGTGGGCCGATGTCAGCCGGCCGCTGGCTGACGGCCATCGCATCAACGCCTACTCGCACCTGATGACGCGGGTCGAGCCGAAGATGCTGGACGCCTTGTTTGACGCACCGGCAGTTGCGGTCCCGGCAGAAGCCGCCGCCGCGGATAGCGCCGGCAGCGCCATCGAGCCGCTGGCCGCCGAAATCAAGATCGACGATTTCGTCAAGGTCGACCTGCGCATCGCCAAGATCGTCAATTGCGAACACGTGGACGGTTCCGACAAGCTGCTGCGCCTGACCCTGGATGTCGGCGAAGGCCGTTTGCGCAATGTATTCTCAGGCATCAAGTCGTCCTACCAGCCGGAAGAACTGGTCGGCAAGCTGACCGTGATGGTGGCCAACCTGGCGCCGCGCAAGATGAAGTTCGGCATTTCGGAAGGCATGGTGCTGGCAGCTTCGGCCGCCGACGGCAAAGCCAATCCGGGCATCTATGTACTCAATCCGTGGCCAGGCGCCGAGCCGGGCATGCGCGTCAGCTAAGCGCCGCGCCGGATGAACCTGCAAGTCCGCGAAGCCAGCACCGACGATGCCGCGCTGATCGCCGGCCTGACTCGCGCCTGCTGGGCCGAGCGGGTCGCGGCCAGCTCCAGCGGCCATCGCGAAAGCACGGAACGGGTGCTGCACGACTTGCAGCGCGGCGGCGGCTTCGTTTTGCAGCTGGATGAAAAACCGATCGGATCGGCGCGCTGGCTGCCGACCGATACCGAAACCGACGTCTGGGAAATCCTGCGCATGGGCGTGCTGCATACCTATCGCGGCCAAGGCCTGTCGCAGCACCTGATGGAAGCGCTGATCCACCGCGCCCGCGGCGCCGACGTCGATGAACTGCGGCTGGCGGTGCGCGCCGACCAGACCCGGGTAGTCGACCTGTATGCGGTATTCGAATTCGAGCTGGCGCCGGAACTCGAATACACCCGCGCCAACCCGCTGGAAGAACCGCCTATCGTGATGCGGCGCTGGCTGAAACGCTAGCGCGGCATCAGTCTCCGTAGATCAGTGTCCGTAGACCTGCGACACTGAGGTGCCGGTCACCAGTCCGCTGGTGATATCCATGTGCACGTTAAAGAAAGCCTGGCTGGCGTCGCTCTGGGTATAGCGCCAGTCCCACACTTCCTCGTTCTTCCTTGTAAACTGCACCACGGTGCGCGGCCTGCCGAGCATCCTGCGCACTTCTTCCTTGTTCATGCCGACCTTGATCCTGGCGAAATTCTCTTCGGTCAAGACTTGCTTGTAATCGCTCAGCTTGCCGTCCTTGCCGATGTAGAAAATCCAGGTGCGGGCGCCGGCCGGTCCTTTCGGATATTCCAGGGAGCGCTCGCCGCTCTCCGCTTCCCATACGGTATCCGGCTGGCCCATGGCGTTGCGGACGTCGGCTTCGGTCGATACGCCGCGGCTCAGTTTTTCCAATCCCGCCTCCTGTATGAAATTGCCATTCTGATCACAAGCCACGATCAGGAACGGAACAACGATTGCCAAAATAGCGCGTGCCCATGGTTTCATGCTGCCTCCTTTATCCAGTGTCGGCCCAAGTATAGCGCCCGCAGTTGCCGCCTCTGTTGCCATATGAATATCGGCGCCGACGACAAACCGCTGCGGCGGCCGGGAAATAGCATAAAATAGCGGCTACTCCCACCGGATTATCAAAGCAACCATGAAATTCTCCAAACAAATTAACGGTTATCAGTCCGACATCACCAAGTTCGTCGAAGAACTCAAGCAAAACAACCCCAAGCTGGAAGAACAGCAACTGGCCGGCCGCGCCCTGCTGTGGGACAAGACGCCGATCGACCTCGACAGCCAGCTGCGCACCAAGGAATCGCGCGTCGATCAACAACCCTACGTGTACCAGAACAATCACTAAGTTCCTGCCGGATATCAGATGAGCCAGAATTTGTCGGATGCCGCTGAACTGACGCTGGAGGGCCAACCCGATTCGACGCCGAACGTGATCGACGGCGTGGCTTTTGCGCGCCTCTACGGCGAGCCGCTGTTCCGCATGCCGACCGATCTCTACATTCCGCCGGATGCGCTGGAAGTCTTCCTGGAAGCATTCGAAGGTCCGCTCGACCTGCTGCTGTACCTGATCCGCAAACAGAATTTCAATATCCTCGACATCCCGATGGCGCAAGTGACCTTGCAATATCTGGAATACGTCGACCAGATCCGCATCACCAACCTCGAGCTGGCGGCCGAGTACCTGCTGATGGCCGCCATGCTGATCGAGATCAAATCGCGCATGCTGCTGCCGGTCCGCAAGACCGACAGCGAAGAAGCCGAAGATCCGCGCGCCGAACTGGTGCGGCGCCTGCTGGAATACGAACAGATGAAGCTGGCCGCGCGCGAAATCGACGCCCTGCCGCAGCTCGGGCGCGATTATGTGCGCACCCAGATCTATATCGAGCAAAGCATCGTCACGCGCTGGCCGGAAGTCAACCTGGACGACCTGCAGGCAGCCTGGGCCGACGTCATCAAGCGCGCCAAGCTGACCGCCCACCACACCATCAGCCGCGAAGAACTGTCGGTGCGCGAGCACATGACCGGGATCCTGCGGCGGCTGCAATCGGCGCGTTTTGTCGAGTTCGCCGAACTGTTCGATCCCTCGCGCGGGGTGCCGGTGCTGGTGGTGAATTTCATCGCCATGCTGGAGCTGGCCAAGGAAACGCTGATTGAAATCACCCAGGCGGAACCGTTCGCGCCCATTTACGTACGGCTGGCCTATTCGCCGACTTACGCGCCGGCATAACCGACGACTTCGCTGCCACACGGCGATGCACCGCATCCTCCCAATAAAAACAACTTATCTCCGATTTAGACATGAAAATCATCTCCTCGATTGAAGAGCTACGCGACCAGCTGCGCGGCCAGCTGCGCACCGCTTTCGTACCGACCATGGGCAACCTGCATGAAGGCCACCTGTCGCTGATGCGGCTGGCGAAGAAACACGGCGATCCCATCGTCGCCTCGATCTTCGTCAACCGCCTGCAGTTCGGCCCCAACGAGGATTTCGACAAATATCCGCGCACCTTCGCCGCCGACGTCGAAAAGCTGGAAAAGGAAGGCGTCTACGTACTGTTCGCGCCGACCGAAAAAGACTTGTATCCGGAACCGCAGGAGTTCCGCGTGCGGCCGCCCGACGACCTCGGCAATACCCTGGAAGGCGAATTCCGCCCCGGCTTCTTTACCGGCGTGACAACCGTCGTGCTGAAACTGTTTTCCTGCGTCCAGCCGCGCGTCGCGGTGTTCGGCAAGAAGGATTACCAGCAGCTGATGATCGTGCGCAACATGGCCAAGCAGTTCGCCTTGCCGACTGAAATCATCGCCGCCGAAACCTGGCGCGCCGACGACGGCCTGGCGCTGTCGTCGCGCAATATGTACCTGTCGGCCGACGAACGGGCAGAAGCGCCGGCGCTGTTCAAGACGCTCAACCAGGTCGCCGAGGAAGTCCGCGCCGGCCACCTCGACATCTTTGAACTGGAGCGGCAGGCGATGGCGCAGCTGCGCGGCCGCGGCTGGCTGCCGGACTACATCTCGATCCGCAAGCGCTGCGATCTGCAGGCGCCGGCCGCGGGCGACCTGGCGCAAGGCGAAAAGCTGGTGGTGCTGGCTGCCGCCAAGCTGGGCGGCACGCGCCTGATCGACAATCTCGAAATCTGAATCCGGCCCCGACAGTGCAGCAGCCCGCCCGCATCAGGACATCGCGCAGCTGGACTGCCACGGCGGCGGCCATGCTGTCGTTCACCGCGGCGTCTGCGCAAGGCATCACGGTGCGGGACGATGCACAACATGCGGTGGTGCTGCCGCACCCGGCGCATCGCATCGTCAGCCTGGCGCCGCACGCTACCGAACTGCTGTTTGCAGCCGGCGCCGGCGCTTACGTGGTCGGCGTCAGCGACTACAGCGACTACCCGCCCGCGGCCAAGCAGATACCTTCGATGGGCAGCAGCAGCGCGCTCGATATCGAACGGATCGTTGCCCTCAAGCCGGACCTGGTGGTGGCCTGGAGCAGCGGCAACTCCGCCAGCCAGATCGCCAGGCTGCGCGCCATCGGCATCCCGGTATTCGAAAGCGAACCGCACCAGCTGGAAACCATCGCCACCTCGCTGCTGAGGCTGTCGCAGCTGGCCGGCACCGAGGCCAGCGGCGCCGCCGCGGCAGACGCATTCAAGGCGCGCCTGGCGCAGCTTGATGCGACCTACCGCCAGAAGCCGCCGGTGCGGGTGTTTTACCAGATCTGGAAAAAACCGCTGATGACGCTGAACGGCAGCCACATGGTGTCGAGCGTGATCGCTTTGTGCGGCGGTCAAAACGTGTTCGGCAAACTGCCGCAGCTGGCGCCTACCGTCAGCACCGAAGCCGTGCTGCAAGCCAATCCTGAAGTGATCTTTGCCGCCGACGGCGGCAGCTCGCCCAGCGCCGGCTGGCGGCGCTTCCCCGGCATGGCGGCGGTCGCCGCCGACAACCTGTTTACCCTGACGCCGAACTGGATGAGCCGTCCCGGCCCGCGCATACTGGATGGCGCCGCCGAGCTGTGCCAGAAACTGGAGCTGGCGCGCAGCCGGCGCCGGTGATCGTTCCGCCGCCCTAAACCTAAAGCAGGCTGGCCGCCGGCATGAACAAACGCCGTGCGCCGTTTTCCACTACCTCGAACGAACAGCCGAACGCAGCCTGCAATATCTCCGGCTGCAGTATGCTGCCGGCGACCCCTTGCCAAGCCTGGCCATCGCCCAGCAGCAGCACATGGCTGGCGTAACGCGCCACCAGGTTGATGTCGTGGCAAGCCGCGATCACTGCTTTTTGCGGCTGCAGCGCATTTGCTATCTTGTGCAGCAACTCCATCACCACGATCTGCGCCGCGGCATCCTGGTGCGCGGTCGGCTCATCCAGCATGAACAGCAGCGGATCCTGCACCAGCAAGGTCGCCAGCGCCACCCGCTGCCGCTCGCCGCCCGACAGGCGCATCACATCGTGCGTGCTGAAAGCGGCCATCCTGACCCGCTCCAGCGCCTGCATCGCCAGCGCGCGGTCGTCCTCCATATCCCAGCCGAAACCGAACTGGTAGGGATGGCGGCCGGCGACCACCGCCGCCAGCACGCTGCTGGAAAACGCATCGGCCTGCTGCTGCGCCAGCAAGCCGCGCAGGCGCGCCAGCTGCTGCGCCGACGTAGTTCGTATGTCGCGGCCTGCAATCAGCACGCGGCCGCCAGCCGGCCGCTTCAAGCCAGCCAGCGTATGCAATAAAGTGGTTTTGCCGATGCCGTTGCGGCCCAGCACGCACCAGAACTGGCCTGGCGCGACTTGCCAGTCCAGCCTGCTGCACAAGGTTTTATGGCCGACGCCGCTGCCCACACTCACGCTCAGCTGTTCGGCGCTCAGCAATGGCGGCGTGGCGTGGTTCATGCGCGGCTCCGCGCCAATAGCCACAGGAATACCGGCACCCCGACCAGCGCCGTGACCACTCCCACCGGCAGCTGGGTCGGCGCCACCACGGTGCGCGCCGCCAGGTCCGCCAGCGCCAGCGCAGCGCCGCCTGCCAGCACGCTGGCCGGAAACAATATGCGCTGGTCGTTGCCCACCAGCAGGCGAATTGCATGCGGCACCACCAGGCCGATAAAGCCGATTGTGCCGGCCACCGTGACCGCAGCCGCCGTCGCCAGCGAGGCGGCGCACAGGGTCAGCAAACGCAGGCGCACCACCGGCACTCCCAGCAGTTGCGCAAATCCTTCGCCGCGCGCCAGCAGGTTCAGCTGGCGCGCGTTCAAGGTACTCCAGATCAAGATCAGCAAAAGCAGCACGGCCGCCGGCAGCAGCAGGCGCCCGTCTTCCAGGTCGCCCATCAGCCAGAACAGCATGCCGCGCAATTGCCCGTCAGGCGCCAGCGTCAGCACCAGCGTCACGATAGCGCCGAAACCGGCGGCGATCATCACCCCGGTCAGGATCAGGCGATGGCCGCTGTGCTGGCCGACATCCGGCAGGCGGCGCAAAGCCTGCCGCGCCAGGCCGAACAGCAGCAGCACCGCCAGCCCGGCGCCGAGCGCCGCGCCGAATGCAGCTGCGGCGTCGCCCATGTAGCCGAAACGGCTGGCTACCAGCAAGGCCGACAAAGCCCCGGCGGCGGAACCGCCGGACAAACCAAGTACATAGGGATCGGCCAAGGGATTGCGCAGCAGCACCTGCATCAGCGCCCCGGCCAGCGCCAGCAGGCCGCCGACGGTGAAAGCCGTCAGCGCCCGTGGCAGGCGCAAGGAAAGATAGATCTGATCCGCCGCCATAGGCCGCCCGCAACCGCTGCTACCGCACAGCACCGCGAACGACAGCACCAATCCTGCGACTGCCGTCAGGCAGCACAGGATCAGGATGGCGCGGCGCAGTGTGGTGATGCTAGTCAATGGTGTGGGTCATCCGCTGGCAGACAGATCGGTTTCTATCATTGCTGCCAATTTACACCAACAAAGACGCCGCGTGACGGCTGGTTATAACCATAAGCAGTCTGGTAGTCGCGGTTGAACAGATTGTCGATGCGGCCGAACAAGGATACTTCCTTGTTCAGCTGGTAGCGCGCATTGGCGTTGGTCAGCCAGTACGTACCCAGCCGCGGATTGCCAGGGATGTCGGTGCGGCTGTCGGTGTATTGCACATCGGCGCCGAGACGCCAGGCGCCAAAGCTCTTGGCCGCTCCCAGGGAACCCAGGGTCTTGGCGCGGCGCGCCAGGATCTTGTTGCTGCTCTCGTCTTTCGGATTCTGCAAGGTCAGGCTGGCGCGCCAGTCGATTGCAGCCAGCACGGTGCTGGCGCTCAATTCCAGCCCCTGGTTCTTGGCGCGGGCGATATTGATCGTTTGCGAAGTCAGCGGATCGTAGCCGAACTGGTCGCGGGTACGGGTATCGAACAGGGTGGCCCGCAGCAAGGTGGCGCCGGCGGCATATTGCACGCCCAGCTCGTAGGATTTCGAACGTTCCGCCTTGAGGTTCGGATTACCGTAAATCGGCTGGTACAGCTGCACCGGGGTCGGCGCATTGAATGCAGTCGATGCATTGGCGATCAGCTTGACGCTATCGGTCAGGGCGAAGCCGTAGCCCAGGTAGCCGGTGTTGTCCGAACCGGAACCGCCGACATCGTCATGGCGCAGGTTCAGCTGCAGCTGGTGCGGGCCGATCTTGCCGAGCGCGCCGGCATAGACGCTGGAGGTCGAGCGCGAAAAGCTGTTGCTGGAATTGCCGTAGCTGCTGTTCGAGCTGACATCGGCCTTTTCACGGCCGGCGTCGACGCCGGCTGTCGCTGTCCACATCGGCGACAGGCGCAGTTCGTTGGCCCACTGCAGCAGGTTCTGGGTGCTCTTGTAGGCGTTGCTGCTGTCGCCGAATACACTCTGGCCGTCGAGATTGTCGCGATTGATGTTTTGCGACAGGGTCAGCGTCGAAGTCCAGTCCTGGGTAAAGCGGTTCTTGCTGAACAGGGCCAGCGACTGGCTCCTGGAGTGGCCGTTGTTCTGGTCGGTCGGCGTGCCATAGGCATCGTCGAAGGTGTATTTGGCATCGTTGGCATAAACGCGGACGCCGATTTCATTGCCGGCGCGCCATTCCTGCGATACCGAACCCGAGACGCTGGTATTGCCGTCGCCGTTGCGGTCGGGATTGACATTCGGACTCTGCAACGGGTTCTGCGCCGAAAAGCCGTTGGTCTTGAAGCGTGTCAGCGACAGCGCATAGCGGGTGTCGCCGCTCTTGCCGCTGACGCCGGCATTGCCCTCGTAAGTGCCGCGCGAGCCGGCTTCGACCGATGCGTTGAACGCCGGTGCGCCGTTGCCGCGCTTGGTGAAGATCTGCACCACGCCGCCGATCGCGCCGGAACCGTAGATCGCCGACACGTTGCCGCGCACGATCTCGATGTGGTCGATCTGGTCCGGCAGGATATTTTCAAGCGCGGGCAGGCCGAACGAAGCCTGGCGCCGGATCGGCACGCCATCGATCATGATCAGCGTTTCCGAGGAATTGGCGCCGCGCATGAACAGCGAAGCCTGCTGGCCGGGACCGCCGACGCGGGTGATCTGCAAGCCGGCTTCGCGTTGCAGCAACGCCGGCAAGTCCGGCGCCTGCGAATTGCGGATGTCTTCGGCGCTGATGACCGTGGTGTGCGGCAAGGCGTCGGTTTGCGGCTGCTCGATCCGGGCCGCGGTCACCACCACTGGCACCAGCGTTTGCTCCTGGGCGGTTTGCGCCGATGCGGCGGCAGTCGAAAGAATGGCTGAAGCCAGCGCGAGCGGCTTCAAGGTCGCGCCGCAGCGGCGTGATAAAGATGATGTCATGGTCGATTACGATAAGAGTTCCCAGCCTGCCTCCCCGCAAGCCCGGTTAACGGTAGTAGCGAATAAATGCCTGTCGGCCGTTTATTGTTTACTCCACCTGCTTTGGCCGGTATCCGGGCTGACAAGTCGGAGCGCATAACCTTCCCAAGCCAGGCTCAGTGGTAGTAGATACGCCCTGCCGACCGGAGGAATCCAGCAATGGAGACCACCGGCGACGCTTGTTTTACCGTTGCGGGGGCAGCACAC
Organism: Collimonas sp. GW821-FHT07E08; assembly: GCF_059418905.1. NCBI lineage: Bacteria > Pseudomonadati > Pseudomonadota > Betaproteobacteria > Burkholderiales > Oxalobacteraceae > Collimonas > Collimonas sp. GW821-FHT07E08. The sequence continues at coordinate 14,718 of NZ_JBWKQR010000011.1, forward strand.
GTTGTGCCGGCGATCTTGTCGAGTCGCCTGGCGCCGTGTTTCCCGTTTAACTGCGGACATGGACATGTCCGCGTGCACCAAAACCCCGCCATTGTACGGCCCGCGCCGGTTTGCGGCAATTGCCGCATGCCGGAAATGGCTCAGGGTGTGGTTAAATTCGCATTCCCGCGGTACAGGGCCGCGACCATGTCGGACTGCGTCACCATGCCGACCAGGCGCCGCTGGTCGTCGACAATCGGAATGTGGTGTATGCCGGAATCGGACAGGGGCTGCACCAGTTCGACGATGTGGGCGTCGGTCGCCGCGCTCTGCACGGCGCTGGTCATGATCTGGCCGACCACTTCCGGCTTGTCGGAGTGGGTAGTGGTGGTGCGCTGGATGAACTGCTTCAGTTTCTGGTCGAAGCCGGTGTACACCTGCAGGTTCGCCTGCCGCATGAAATCGGTCTGGGTGATGATGCCGACCAGGCGCCGCGCCGAATTGATCACCGGCAGCGCCTTGATCCGGTGCTTCAGCAGCAGGGCCCAGGCATCTTCCAGCGAGGTGCCGTATTCGACGCTGACGACATCGCGCGACATGATGTCGGCGCAGGTGATCGCGCCGAAACGGCGCTGGTAGGCATGCAGCTCGGTTTGCAGGATCAGGTTTTCCAGGTCGTCGCGGCTGACATCCAGCACCTGGTTGTACTGGTGCAAGACATGATCCAGGTCTTCCTGCGTGAAGCCGATGCGCCGGCCGCTGGGCTGGTCCTTGGTCTGGCGCAGCTTGCCGGGATCGACGTGGGCCACATGCGGATAGCGGCGGCGGGTGGCGTTATTGAACAGCAGCGCCACCAGCAGCAGCAACAAGGAATTCAGCAGCACCGGCGCCAGCACGAAATGAAAACCCAGGCCGGTCACCGCCGGACCGCCCAGCACCGCGGTCAGCGCCACCGCGCCGCTGGGCGGATGCAGGCAGCGCAACGCAAACATGGCGCCGATCGCCGCCGACACTGCAATCGAAGTGGCAAACAAAGGATCCGGAATCCAGCGCGCGCAAGCGACGCCGATCACCGCCGCGACCAGGTTGCCGCCGATGATGGACCACGGCTGCGCCAGGGGGCTGGCCGGTACGCCGAACAGCAGCACGGCGGAAGCGCCCATCGGTGCGATCAGCAACGGCAGCGCGGCCGTCGGCCCCAGGACCCAATGGCTCACCAGCCCGGTCAGCAATATCCCCAGCAAGGCGCCGCAGCAGGCGCGCATGCGCTCGGTGCCGTTGACCATCACCTGCCCCGGGACAAAACCGCGCAGCCACAACCAGAATCGATCCATCTTTTTTACTTTCGTTTTTCTTGTGGCGGACTAGCCGCCGTATGCATAGGTAAACTTGTTGTTGACGATCCGGCCCATCACGCGCGAACGCTGGTCCAGCCCGACATGGTCCTTGGGATTCATGTTGACCACGCCTTGCGGGATGGTCAGGTTGTGGGTGTTTTCCAAGGCGTTGCGCAGCGCGGCGCGGAATTGCCTGGTGCCGGGCTGGCCCGATTTCAGCGCCTGCGGCACGGCATTCGCGACCAGCATGTATGCGCCCCAGGCATCGGCGGCGAACTGCGTCATGGTATCGGCGCCGTAAGCCGCTTCATAACGGCGGGTAAAATCCAGCGCGGTCTTCCTGACCGGGTTCGAGGCGGGCAGCTGCTTGGCCACCACCGCCGGCCCGGTCGGGAAGAAAGTGCCTTCGACATCCTTGCCGCCGACTTTCAGGAAATCCGCGGTGGCGATGCCGTGGGTCTGGTAGATGCGTCCCTTGTAGCCGCGCTCGACCAGGGTCTTCTGCGGCAGCACCGCCGGCGTCGCCGACGCCGCGATCAGCACCGCATCCGGCTGCGCCGACATGATCTTGAGGATCTGTCCGGTGACGCTGGTGTCGTTGCGGTTGTAGCGCTCGCCGGCGACCACCTTGATTTTCCGCAGCTCGGCCAGGTGCGAGAATTCGCGCCACCAGCTGTCGCCATAGGCGTCGGCAAAACCAATGAAGGCCACTGTCTTGATGCCGTTGTCGGCCATGTGCTGGGTCAGGATGGTCGCCATGTGCGAATCGTTTTGCGGCAGCTTGAATACCCAGGCGCGCTTGGCGTCCTGCGGCTCGACGATGGAGGCCGAAGCCGCCAGCGCCACCATCGGCGTTTCCGCCGCGGCCGCCACCTCCAGCATGGCCAGCGCCGCAGGCGTGGTGTTGGGGCCGACGATCAGGTCGACTTTTTCTTCGCTGACCAGCTTGCGCGCATTGCGCACCGCGTTGGTCGGATCGGAAGCGTCGTCCAGGATGATGTATTCGACCTTTTGTCCGGCAATCTCTTTCGGCCACAGCAGGATGGCGTTTTTGGTCGGCGCGCCGATTGCGGCTGCCGGGCCGGTGACGGCGATATCAACGCCTATGCGGATTTGCGCCGCGGCCGGGGCGCTCCACATGGACAAGGCAATGGCAGATAACGTCAGGTAAGCGCTTGCGATTCTGTTCATCGAATATCCGTCCTGGTGGCGTGGCATGAGGGAGTTTTCCACAAGGACAGGATTCTACTGGAATGTGACGGCCGGCACGTTTGCATCACTGCGATCTTAGCCGCCATGGCCTGGCCATTCATTGACCCAAGGCAAGAACCCTATTCCCGGCATCATTGGCAATGACAAGCATGAAAGAAATGGATCGGCTTTGAAACAAGCCTTGATTTTTCCAATAATTCATATGATGATATGCTCACATTACGATAAAAATATGCCGTTGGAAGAGACAACATGTTCAATAAATTGAATGCCAACCGGACGTCCCTGAGCGATACCGTCGCCCAGGAATTGCTGAAAAAGATACAAACCGGCGAATTCGGCCCGGGCGCGAAGCTGCCGACCGAACCGGCGCTGTCCGAGCAGTTCGGCGTCAGCCGCACCGTGGTGCGCGAAGCGATTTCCCGCCTGAAGAACGAAGGCGCGGTCGAGCCGCGCCAGGGCAGCGGCGTCTATGTCAGCGAACAGGGCCATCTGCGGCCCTTGCGCATCCAGTTCGACCAGGCTTCGTCGGCCGACGCCGTGCTGCAGATCGTCGAACTGCGGCGCGCCATCGATGCCGAAGTCGCGGCGCTGGCCGCTACCCGCCGCACGCCGCGCCAGCTGAAAGCGATAGAAACCGCGCTGAAAGGCATTGCCGCCGATGTCGATGCCGGCGGCGACGGCGTGCTGGCCGATGTCATGTTCCACCGCAGCATCGCCGAAGCCACCGGCAATCCCTTCCTGCTGCAAACGCTGGCGTTCCTCAGCCAGTACCTGGAAGCCGCCACCGCGGTCACCCGCAGCAATGAAGCAAGGCGCGACGATTTCATGCGCCAGGTCTATGAAGAACACGCCGCCATCGCCGCCGCGATCGCCGCCGGCGACGCGCTGGCCGCGCGCAATGCGGCGCAAAACCACATGTTCAACGCAGCGCGCCGCATGGCGCAGGGCGCCGCCGACACCAAGGCTGCGCAGAAAACCAAGAATGCTGCAAAAACCCGTTAATCAGGATCGACAATGACAATCAACGTAGGTGTAATCGGCCTTGGGGCCATGGGCTTGGGCGTTGCCCGTTCTTTGCTGCGCGCCGGCTTGCGTGCGCATGCTTGCGATGTCAGGCCGGAAGTATTGCAGCAGTTCGCCAGCGAAGGCGGCATCGCCTGCAAGACCCCGGCTGAGCTGGGGGCGTCATGCGAAGTCGTGATTACGGTGGTGGTCAACGCCGCGCAAACCGAACAGGTGCTGTTCGGCGAGCAAGGCGCCGCTGCCGCCATGCAGCCCGGCAGCCTGGTGATCGCCAGCGCCACGGTCGCGCCGGAATACGCGGCCAAGCTGGGCGAACGGCTGGCCGCGCAGCACTTGCTGTTCCTCGACGCGCCGTTATCGGGCGGCGCCGCACGCGCCGCTTCCGGCGAGATGACCATGATGACTTCCGGTCCGGCCGCGGCGTATGCCAAAGGCGAAGCCGTGCTGTCGGCAATCGCCGGCAAGGTCTACCGGCTGGGCGAAGCGCACGGCATGGGTTCCAAGGTAAAGATCATCAACCAGCTGCTGGCCGGCGTGCATATCGCTGCCGCGGCGGAAGCAATGGCGCTGGGACTGCGCGAAGGCGTCGACGCCGATTCCCTGTACGAGGTGATCACCAACAGCGCCGGCAATTCGTGGATGTTTGAAAACCGTGTGCCGCATATCCTGAAAGCCGATTACACGCCGCTGTCCGCGGTGGATATTTTCGTCAAGGACCTGGGGCTGGTGCTGGATACCGCGCGCGCCAGCAAATTCCCGCTGCCGCTCTCGGCCGCCGCGCACCAGATGTTCATGATGGCGTCCACCGCCGGCCATGGCGCCGAGGACGATGCCGCCGTGATCAAGATTTTCCCCGGCATCCAGCTGCCGGCGGCGCAGGAGTAAACCATGCCGGCACAGACAAGCCCCCTGCTCGGCTGCATCGCCGACGATTTCACCGGCGCCACCGACCTCGCCAACATGCTGGTGCGCGAAGGCATGCGCACCGTGCAGACCATCGGCATACCGGACAGCGCGCCGCAGGACGTGGACGCCATCGTGGTGGCGCTCAAGTCGCGCACGGCGCCTGCGGCGGAAGCCGTGGCCGATTCCCTGGCGGCGCTGCGCTGGCTGCAGCGGCAAGGCTGCCGCCAGTTCTTTTTCAAGTACTGCTCCACTTTCGACTCTACCCCGCAAGGCAATATCGGCCCGGTCGCCGACGCCTTGCTGGACGCCTTGGGCAGCGATTTCACGATTGCCTGCCCGGTGTTCCCCGAAACCGGACGCACCCTGTACCGCGGTCACCTGTTTATCCAGGACCAGCTGCTCAGCGAATCGGGAATGCAGAACCATCCCTTGACGCCGATGACCGATCCGAACCTGGTCCGCGTGCTGCAGCAGCAAACCCCTTCCAAGGTCGGCCTGGTCGGCTATCCGACCGTGTCCCAGGGAACCGGCCAGATTCGCGCCGGGTTCGACGTACTGCGCCGGCAGGGCGTGCGCATGGCGATTGTCGACGCCCTGGAAAACCAGGACCTGTACGCCATCGGCGCAGCCTGCGACGGTTTGCCGCTGGTTACCGGCGGCTCCGGCATCGCGCTCGGCCTGCCGGGAAATTTTGTGCGCGCAGGCCTGCTCGATCCGCAGCAAGGCGCGGCAGCCAGCGAACTGCCGGCGGTAGAGGGCTTGTCGGTGGTGCTGGCCGGCAGCGCATCGAAAGCTACCAACGCCCAGGTAAAGGCGTGGCTGGAAAAACGCCCGGCATTCCGCATAGATCCGCTGGCGCTCGCCGGCGGCGAACCGGTGGTCGCACAGGCATTGGCCTTCGCGCAGCAGCACCTGGATAAGCAGCCGGCGCTGATCTATGCCACCACCACGCCGGAACAAGTGAAACAGGTGCAGGCCGAGCTCGGCGTCGAGCGCGCCGGTTTATTGATAGAGCAGGCGCTGGCCGATATCGCCGCGGCGCTGCTGGCCAGCGGCGTGCGGCGCTTCGTGATCGCCGGCGGCGAAACTTCCGGCGCAGTGGTCAAGGCGCTCGGTGTGCGGGCTTTGCGCATAGGGGCGCAAATCGATCCCGGCGTGCCGGCGACGGCGTCGATCGGCGCCACGCCTTTGGCGCTGGCGCTCAAGTCGGGCAATTTCGGCAGCATCGATTTCTTTGAAAAGGCGCTGCTTCAGCTGGGTGAAAATCGGCTAGGCGAAACGCGACCATGACCACTACCAAGAACCAGGCAGGCGCCAGCGCCATGCTCAAGGAACAGGCGCTGCGCGAAGAAATCTGCGAGATCGGGGCCAGCCTGTATCAACGCAATTACACAGTAGGCGCGGCAGGCAACATCAGCGCCCGCCTCGACGATGGCTGGCTGATCACGCCGACCGACGCCTGCCTCGGCAGGATGGCGCCGGCGCAGATCGCCAAGGTCGACCTGGGCGGCCGCTGGGTCAGCGGCGACAAGCCGTCGAAGACGCTGGCCTTGCATCGCGCAATCTACGACAACAACCCGCAGATGCAAGCCGTGGTGCATACCCACTCGACCAGCCTGGTGGCGCTGACCCTGGCCGGCGTCTGGCATGACAGCGCGGTGCTGCCGCCGATCACGCCATACCAGGTGATGAAGGTCGGACGCATTCCGCTGATCCCTTATTGCCGCCCCGGCGATCCGCAGGTTGCACGGCAAGTCAGCCTGCTGGCGGCCGACGTGCGCGGGGTATTGCTGGAACGGCTGGGACCGGTGCTGTGGCACGAAAGCGTTTCGCAGGCGGCATATGCGCTGGAAGAGCTGGAAGAAACGGCGCGCCTGTGGCTGATGGCGAAGGATAAACCGGAGCCGCTGAGCACGGCGGCGCTGGATGAGTTGTATCGGGTATTTGGAGCGCGCTGGTAAGTTTCAACAAATAGAAACATCCAGATTTTAAAATCAAACTGGTGGAGACGAGATGTCAGCAACGATCATGAAGAAAGGTGCGCAGGCAACTGCAAGCCTGCCGGCCGAACAAGCCGAAAACCTGTACAAGAAAGTATTCTGGCGCTTTGTGCCGTTCATCATGCTGTGCTACGTGGTGGCCTACCTGGACCGCGTCAACGTCGGTTTTGCCAAGCTGCAGATGTCGCAGGACCTGGGCTTCAGCGAAACCATTTTCGGCCTCGGCGCCGGCATCTTCTTCCTTGGTTATTTCCTGTTTGAACTGCCCAGCAACCTGATCATGAACCGGGTCGGCGCCAAGCTGTGGATCGCCCGCATCATGATCACCTGGGGCATACTGTCGGCCTGTTTCGCCTGGGTCCAGACGCCTACCCAGTTCTATGTCCTGCGCTTCCTGCTGGGCCTGGCGGAAGCCGGTTTCTATCCCGGCATCATCCTCTACCTGACTTACTGGTTTCCCTCGCACCGGCGTGCCAAGGTGGTCGCCACCTTCATGGCGGCGATCCCGGTATCCGGCATTTTCGGCAATCCGCTGTCGGGCTGGATCATGCAATCGTTCCATGGCTCCAGCGGCTGGCACGGCTGGCAATGGATGTTCATGATCGAAGCGATACCGGCGATCCTGGTCGGCATCGCCGTGTTTTTCGTGATGGACAACAGCATCCGCAAAGCCAAGTGGCTGACTGAAGCGGAAAAGGACTTCCTGGAAGCGGAAATCCGCGCCGACCAGAAAGACAAGCAAAGCCCGAAGTCGACCGCCGCCGTATTCAAGGATATCCGCATCTGGCACATGTGCCTGATCTACTTCTGCATCGTCATGGGCCAGTACGGCCTGACGTTCTGGCTGCCGACCCTGGTCAAGGCTTCCGGCGTCGTGGGCGATTTCAAGATCGGCCTGATCAGTGCGATTCCTTTCGTGTGCGCGGTGTTCGCCATGATCCTCATCGGCCGCCGCTCCGACCGCCTGCGTGAACGGCGCTGGCACCTGATCGTGCCGGCCCTGCTGGGCGCCGTCGGCTTCGTGGTGTCCGCGATTGCCGCCGACAACACCGTGATCGCGATCGCTTTCCTGTCGCTGGCCGCGATGGGCGTGCTGACCTGCTCGCCGCTGTTCTGGTCGCTGCCGACCGCCTTCCTGTCCGGCACCGGCGCTGCCGCCGGCATTGCGGTGATCAACTCGGTCGGCAACCTGGCCGGTTTCGTCAGCCCGTTCCTGGTCGGCTGGCTGAAAGATACGACGCACAATAACCAGACCGGCATGTTCATGCTTGCAGGCATGCTGGTGATAGGTTCGATCGCCATCTTGCGCACGCCGCCCAAGATGGTCAACCGCTAACCATGCATTTTCCGGGAGTCCTGCAATGCCGCGTTTTGCCGCCAACCTCACCATGATGTACAACGAGCACGCCTTCCTTGACCGCTTTCCGGCTGCGGCCAGGGACGGTTTCGAGGGCGTCGAGTTCCTGTTCCCGTACGAGCATGCCGCTGCCGAGCTGCAGGCCAGGCTGCGGGACAACGGCTTGACGCAGGCGCTGTTCAACGCGCCGCCGGGCGACTGGGCCGCCGGCGAACGCGGCATTGCTTCGCTGCCGGGACGCGAAGATGAATTCAAGCGCAGCGTCGCCACCGCCCTGGAATATGCGCAAGCGCTCGGCAACCGGAAACTGCACGTGATGGCCGGCCTGATCCAGCCGCAGCAGGACCGTGCCCGCCATCGCGCCGTGTACCTGGAAAACCTCGCCTATGCGGCGGCGGAAGCGGCGGCGCATGGGATCACGATCGTGATCGAGCCGATCAACACGCGCGATATCCCCGGCTTCTTCCTGAACCGCCAGGACGATGCCCAGGCGATCTGCGCCGAGGTCGGCGCCCGCAACCTGCAGGTGCAGTTCGACCTCTACCACTGCCAGATCGTCGAAGGCGACCTGGCGGTCAAGCTCAAGCGCGACATGGTGCGGCCGCAGGCCGGCATCGGCCACATCCAGGTCGCGGGCGTGCCGGAACGGCATGAACCGGACAGCGGCGAGATCAATTATCCGTACCTGTTCGAATTGATCGACGCCCTCGGCTACCAAGGCTGGATCGGTTGCGAATACCGGCCGCGCGCCGCCACTTCCGACGGCCTGGGCTGGCTCAAGCCGTGGTTATAAGCAAGCTTCGAACAACGCTCAATAAGGAATTGCCATGCAAGTAGTCATCACCGGCGGCGCCGGATTCCTCGGCCAGCGCCTGGCGCGCAGCCTGCTCAAGCAAGGCAGCCTGCCGGACCGCAACGGCCAGCTGCAAGCCATCAGCAAGATCACCCTGGTCGACGTCGCCGCCGCCGCCGGCTTCGACGATGCCCGGATCGAGCAAGTCACCGGCGACATCACCGAGCGCGCTTTGCTGGAGCGCGTGATCACGCCGCAGACGGCGGCGGTATTTCACCTGGCGGCGATTGTCAGCGGCCAGGCCGAAGCCGATTTCGACCTCGGCATGCGCATCAACCTCGACGCGTCGCGCCTGCTGCTGGAACGCTGCCGTTCCTGCGCCAACGTGCCGCGCGTGATTTTCACCAGCTCCGTCGCCGTATTCGGCGGCGTGCTGCCGGCCGTGGTGCAGGACGATACCGCGCTCAATCCGCAATCGTCTTACGGCACGCAAAAGGCGATCGCCGAACTGCTGCTCAACGATTACAGCCGCAAGGGATTTGTCGATGGCCGCGTATTGCGTTTGCCGACCATCAGCGTGCGGCCCGGCAAGCCCAACCAGGCCGCCTCGTCTTTCGCCAGCGGCATCATCCGCGAACCGCTCAACGGCCAGCCAGCGGTTTGCCCGGTGGCGCCGGATGTACGCCTGTGGCTGCTGTCGCCGCGCAAAGTGATCGCCAGCCTGATCCACGGCTGCACGCTGCCGGCCGAAGCCTTCGGCAAGAGCCGCACCGTCAACCTGCCGGGGATCTCGGTTACCGTCGCCGACATGGTCGCGGCATTGGAGCGGGTCGCCGGCAAACAGGTCGCGGCGCGGGTGGAATGGGTCCACGATCCGGCCATCGACCGCATCATCTCAAGCTGGCCGGGAGCCTGGGACGCCAGCCGCGCAACGGCGCTGGGTTTTGCCGGCGACGCCGGTTTCGACGACATCGTGCGCGCCTACATGGAAGACGATTTGCCGGCGGCGTAAGCGTGCAGCGGCTGGTTGCCGCCGATCGGCCGTTGGCTGCATGTTTTTTTGACATGCGCTTAACTTGCGGACCATACGGCAGCGGTACGGTAAGATTGTCACTTTATGACTTTTGCCCAGCCGACATGAAGACCAGCGCTTCCCCTTCCATAGTCCGCTTGCTGATGGGCATGCTGTGCGGCTTGCTGCTGAGCCTGGTGCTAACCGGCGCCGGGCCGGTTCACGCGGCCGCGGCGGCTTCCGCCAGCAGCGCCAGCACCCCGCCCGCCGCAGCGCCGGCGCCGTCCGCGCTGGACTCGCTGTCCAAGGTCCTGCAAAGCAATCCCGCCACCGGCAGCCTGGTAGCCACGCTGATCCAGGCAGAGCAGCAGAACAGCAAGGCGTCGCCCGAGCAAAAGGGCTTCATCGGCCTGATTTCCAATAGCCTCGATGCTTTCCAGGCGCATCTGAAGCAAGTCGTCACGCCGGAAAAATTCTGGAACCAGCAGTTTTCCCTCGCCTGGGCAGACCTGTCGACCATCCTGCAGCGCCAGGAGTCGGAAACCGGATGGCAGGTGCTGGCCAGCTTCCTCGCCATGCTGGCCCTGTTCGGCGCCGTCGCCGTCGCCCTGTACTATCTCGGCAAGTGGCTGCAGCGGCGCTTCAAGGTCGAAACGAAGCTGTCGTCCGATCCCAGCATGAAGGAATTGCTGCTGTATATCTGGCGCCATATCGCACCGATATTGCTGGCGCTGGTGGTGGAAATCTCGGTCACCATCAGCCTGGATAGCGCGCACGGACAATCGCTGGGACGGACCCTGGCCACCGTGCTGCTGTACACCCTGGTCGGCGCACGCCTGTTCCAGGCCGTCTGCGCCATCATTTTTTCGCTGTCGCACGGCGGCCACCGCATGGTCGCGGTGCATATCCTGTACCAGCGCGGCTTTAACCTGCTGTATGTGATCGGCTGCGCCGGCTGGCTCGGCGACGCTCTGGACAATCCTCATGTGAACCAGATCATCGGCGTCCACCTGGCCGGCGTGACGGCGACCCTGGCCAGCCTGGTGGCGGCGATACTGGGCGGCGTGTTCGCCCTGCTGTTCCGGCGCCCGGTGGCGCACATCATCCGCAACCGGCCGCTGGCGGTGCGGCGCGACCACCCGGCGCGCATGGAAACGCTGGAAGTGGTGGCCGCGTTCTGGTACATACCGATCCTGCTGCTGAGCGTCACCGTCAGCGTCGCCACCATCCTTGACCTGTCGAGCAACAATTCGGCGCTCAACCATGCGCTGGCCAGCGCGGCGCTGCTGATCGCCATGTTTTTCATCAGCGCGCTGCTGCAGCGCGTGCGCGCCCGCAAGACGACTGCGGTGGCCACGCGGCGGCAATCTCCTTACATCCTGCGCCTCAGCAACGTCGGCTTCAGCCTGCTGCAGCTGGCGCTGTGGATCGGTTTCTTCGAACTGCTGACCAGGATCTGGGAACATTCGCTGCTGGAATTCGCCAACGCCACCCTGATCGGCCAGATGATCGTCTCGGCGCTGGGCAAGATCGGCCTGACGCTGGTGGTGGCCTGGCTGGTCTGGATCCTGCTCGACACCTTCATCCAGGAATCCATCAATCCGACCCGCAACAGCCGTTACGCGCGCAAGAACCCGAGCACCCGCATGCGCACCATCCTGCCCCTGCTGCGCAATGCGCTGATGCTGCTGATCCTGACCATCACCGTCATCACCACGCTGGCCAACCTCGGCATCAATGTCACGCCGCTGCTGGCTTCGGCCGGGGTGGTCGGGCTGGCGTTCGGCTTCGGTTCGCAATCGCTGGTGAAGGACCTGATCACCGGCGTCTTCATCCTGATGGAAGATTCGATGTCGGTCGGCGACTGGGTCGATGTCGGCAACGGCCACGCCGGCACGGTGGAAAACCTGACCATCCGCACCGTGCGCCTGCGCGACAGCAACGGCTCGGTGCACAGCGTGCCGTTTTCGCAGATCACGGCGATCAAGAACGATTCGCGCGAATATACCTATGCCTCGCTCAAGCTGAGCATCACCCACGATTCAGACGTCGACCAGGCGCTGCGCCTGATGCGCGAAACCGGCGCCGAAATGCTGGAAGACCGCCGCCTGCGCAGGCTGCTGCTGCAGCCGATCGAGATCTACGGGGTCAACGGCTTCGATTTGAACGGCGTGGCGCTGCTGGCCGGCATCCGCACCAAGCCGCAAACCCAGAGCGAAGTCATGCGCGGCTTCAACCTGCGCATCAAGAAAAAAGTGGATGACGACCCAAAGGTGCATTTCGCCACCGAATGGGCGAATTTTCCGCTGGCCGCGGTAGACACCGCGCTGCCGGATTCCTCCCCGGCAGCGCCCGCGGCCGGCGCCAAGAACTAACGCTGCCTTATTTGATGCGGCAGCTGAGCAGCCAGTAGTATTCGAGCCGCAGGATGCGCAGTTCGCGCGTGAGCGGCGCCAGCTTCTTGCGCAGGCCGCTGTCGGTCGGGAAATTCTTCATGACTTCGTAACGTTCGCCGTTGGGCAGGGTGCGGAACTGGTAGGTATTGCCATCCGCATCGGTGCGGGCGATCGGCGTGCTTTGTTCCTCGACGTAGCCGTTGTCTATCATCACCAGCAAGATATCCTTGCCCAATTTTTCGCGCAGCTGGGCGATGAAACGCACCTGGTCCTGGCGCCCTACGTGCGACCACCAGAAACCAAGGAAACACGCAGTGAACGGACGATCCGGCTGGAAGGTGTTGAGGTCCGCCAGCGCGAAAGTCGCCTTGCCGGCCGGCAGTTTCTTGGCCTTGGCCAGTTCAATCATCTCCGGGTTGATATCGGTGGCGTAGACCGATTTTGCCGAGGCGGCGATCTGTTCGGTCCAGAATCCTGTGCCGCAGGCCAGCTCCAGCACATCGTGGCCTTCCATCAGTTCCTGCACCCGCACCTGCAGGGTCAGCAGTTCATCCTGGCGCTCCGGGCGCTGGTAAATCTCTTCGTAAGTCGAAGCACGTTTGGCGTAATAAGCCACCATATCTGTATTAATCATTTTCCCGACTCATTTCCTAATTGCTTAACTTCCGTTTTTTCCAAATTGACGAGCGCCGCACTCGCGGCGACCCGGTAGCGCTCTGACAGCGCGTCATACAGCGGCGGCACAAACAGCCGCGACACCCGGCTGGAGATCAGCGCCGTCGCCATCAGGGAGATCACCAGCGCATGGCCGTTGATCATTTCCATCACGATCACGAATGCGGTGATCGGCGATTGCGTGACGGCCGCCAGGTAACCCACCATCGCCAGCGCAATCAGCATCGGCAACGAGGTGTGGCTGAACACCTGGTGCAGCAGGTTGCCGAAACCGGCGCCGATCGACAGCGACGGCGCAAAAATGCCGCCGGGGATGCCGGGCAGGTAGGACGACACCATCGACGCCATTTTCAGGAAGGGATAAAACACTGACAGCTGCTGCTGCCCTTCCAGCAAGCCCTTGGCCTCGACATAACCGCTGCCGAAAGTGGCGCCGCCGGCAATCACGCCGATCACCGCCACCAGCAAGCCGCACAGCGCGCCGAAAGCGATCGGGCGGGTGCTGCGCAAATGCTGGATCCGGGCCGGGATCCAGCGCTTGGCATTCAACAGCAGCCAGCCGAACATGCCGCCGGCGACGCCGGTCAGGATGCCGGTAACCAGCACTGCCAGCGCCACCATGTCGGTCATTGCGCTGTCGATCTGTATCGTGCCGAAGTAGGTGTAGTTGCCGTTCAAGCCGAGCGCCACCGCGCCGGCAAAAATGATCACGGTAATGACGACGCCGCTGGCGCGATGTTCAAAGCTGCGCGTCAATTCTTCAATCGCAAACACGATCCCGGCCAGCGGCGTGTTGAATGCCGCCGACAAGCCTGCCGCCGCCCCTGCCAGTATCAGGCGCCGCTCCAATGCCGCGCTGGCGCGCGGATAGAGCCGCCGCAGGTTGAACATCAAGGCTGCGCCGACCTGCACCGTAGGGCCTTCGCGGCCGATGGTGAAGCCGCCCAGGATGCCGATGAACGACACCCCGATCTTGCCCGCCAATATTTTCAGCGACAGCAGCGATTCGCCGCGTTGGCTGGTGTCCTCTTCCAGCGTCGCGATCACTTGCGGAATGCCGCTGCCTTCGGAACCGGGAAAATAGCGGCGCGTGGCCCACACGCACAAGGCGCCGACCGCCGGCGTGATAAACAGCGGCAGCCAGAAATGCGACTGCTGCATGGAACGGAACATGCCGAAGCCGACATCCATCAGCCAGGCGTAGAGCACCGCAATCAAGCCCACCAGCACCGCGCCTAGCCATAAAATGCCGTATTTGCGCCAGGCGCGCCGCAGCTGGCGCAGCGTCTGGTCGGAAAAACTGGGAGGCAGCGGATTCATCGGATTTGGGCGCAAAGACATGATTATAAATTATCGCCGGGCAAATCCCCCAAATACGATATCGGCCAAGGGCAGCGGAGCAGCAGCAGAAACGCGCCAAGAGGCGTATGATCTTGTGTTTGCAATAATGAATCGGCCCTCGCCCTGCGCAGGCTGGTTACGGTAATCAGTGCCCCGTTCCCCCAACCGGCGGTTCCGCCGATAAACAACAATATGGCTATCCATTCCGCCTCCGCTCACTCGAGCGACCAGGTTTTACCGTTCCGTGAATCCCTGCTTGCCATGCTTGGCATCGCCTTTGTGGTGATGCTGGTGGCGCTGGACTCGACCGTGGTCGGCACGGCATTGCCGACCATCGTCGCCGAATTAAAGGGTTTTGATCTGTACGCCTGGGTGGCGACCTCTTACCTGCTGACCTCGGTAATCACCGTGCCGATTTTCGGCCGGCTCGGCGATTTTTACGGCCGCAAGCCCTTCGTGCTGGTCTCCATCCTGCTGTTCACCACCGCCTCCATCTTGTGCGGCATGGCCAACAGCATGCTGTGGCTGGTGATCGCGCGCGGCTTGCAGGGCATCGGCGGCGGCATGCTGGTGGGCACCGCGTTCGCCTGCATCCCCGACCTGTTCCCCGGCGCCCACGTGCGCCTGCGCTGGCAAGTGATGATGAGCACGGCGTTCGGCATCGCCACCGCGGTGGGACCGTCGCTGGGCGGATTCCTGACGCAATACTGGGGCTGGCGCTGGGTGTTCTACGTCAACCTGCCGGTCGGCGTGCTGTCGCTGTTCTTCGTCTACAAATACCTGCCGCACCTGCGCCATACCCATCCTGACGCCAAGATCCGCCTCGACTGGCCGGGCGCCCTGCTGATCACCGCGTCGCTGGGATGCCTGCAGCTGTTCGTCGAGATGCTGCCCAAGCACGGCTTGTCGCTTGGCATGCTGGGCCTGCTGGCGGCCAGCATCATCGCCTTCGTCGCCCTGTGGAAATGGGAGCATCACACACCGCAGCCGATCCTGCCGTTCGACTTGCTGGTCGACCCCAGGCTGTCGATCCTGTTCCTGCTGTCGGTGCTGAGCGGGTTCTCCATGTTTTCGCTGATGTTCTATGCGCCGCTGCTGTACCAGGGCGGGTTCGGCCTGTCGCCGCAGGAAGCCGGCTTGCTGATCACGCCGCTGGTGGCCTGCATCATGGTCGGCAGCATTTCCAACGGCCGCATCATCACCAAGATCAAGAATCCGAACGTGATGCTCTACATCGGCTTCAGCCTGCTGGCGCTGTCCTGCCTCGGCGTGGTGATCTCGAACCGCTGGACTTCCCACGGCGTGATCGCCGCGTTCATGCTGATAGGCGGGCTCGGCCTGGGATTCATCCTGCCCAACCTGACCATCTTCATCCAGCAGGAAGCCGGCCGCGAGCACCTCGGCATCGCCACCGCGCTGATGCAATCGCTGCGCATGATCGGCAGCATGCTCGGCACCGCGATCATCGGCACCCTGATCAACCACATGTACGCCGGCAGCGTGCGCCAGGCGCTGGCGCAGGACAAGGCGGACAGCTGGTTCAGCAGTTTTGCCGACCCGCAGATCCTGATCAGCCATGAAACCCAGGCCACCGTGCTGGCGCAGCTGGCGAATGCCGGCCACCAGGGCCAGCTGCTGCTGGAAGCGGCGCGCGAAGCGCTGATCGGATCGATCCATATGGGAGTCGGGCTGGCGGTAGTGGTCACCGTGATCGCGTTGTGGCTGGTAAGCAAAGTGCCGCTCATTACCTTGCATGCCAAGGCCGAAACAACTGTCGTCTCCGAGTAGCATAAGCCGGTTCCAGGGCAGCGCAGCCAGGTTGCGCTGCCTGGCTCCATGCGCTTGTTGCCGATTGCGGCGAACCTAACAAACCGTTACATCTCACACCGCCTGGAAGCACCTGTATCAATCTCCCGATGGCATTCTGACCTCGTAGCAACTCAAACAGGAAAGAAGATCAACATGAAAAAGCTCATCGGATTAATCGTGCTCGGCATCACTTTGTGTACCGCGGTCAGCGGTTGCGTGGTCGTCCCGGCACGCGGCTATTACGCTCCGCATCCCTACTACTATCGCTGATCGGCAATGCGGCGCCGGCAGCATGGCTGAGCCCGCATGCCTTCGGCACACAAGAACAATCCCGGAGATCCCATGAAACCAATCCACAAACTCGTGCTTTCCTTGCTGCTGGTTCCCGCGGTGCTGCCGCTCGCCGCGCAAGCCGACGAACCAGGCCACCACGGCGCATACCTGCATGCGCTGGCGGACCTGCACGCCG
The DNA here is from genome assembly GCF_059418905.1 of Collimonas sp. GW821-FHT07E08. Classification (NCBI taxonomy): domain Bacteria; kingdom Pseudomonadati; phylum Pseudomonadota; class Betaproteobacteria; order Burkholderiales; family Oxalobacteraceae; genus Collimonas; species Collimonas sp. GW821-FHT07E08. Next base: position 31,030 of record NZ_JBWKQR010000011.1, read on the forward strand.
CCCGCTGGCTGATCGACCACCGTCCCGGCGACAACTGGCAAATGGGCAGGAGCGAACAGCTGGCCCTGGCGGAAATCGACGCGGCGACGCGTGAAATCAGCCAGCTTGCCCAGTACGTGGGCAAAGACATCTACCAGGAAGAACGCCCCGACGCCCGCCTCGACCACCGCGGCCGCCTGCACGACGCCATCGACGCGCTGGAACGCGCCCGCAACGACACCGGCCAGCGCGAAGACGATCCGCGGGTGCTGGAACTGCAACGGCATGCGATGCATCGCATAGAAGTGGCGAAGCATGCTACCGAGGATGCTGTGCGGGATGCTGGTTATTAAAAATTAGCGCGGTGCGGACATTCGTTGAGTGCAACGATATGTACTCCGCGTTAAATGGGGTCAGAGTCGAATTGTTGACCGGTCAACAATTCGACTCTGACCCCATTTAACTCGACTCTGACCCCATTTAACTACCGTGGCTATAGCTCGTACATGTCCTTTTCGCCGTTCATCACCTGCTCGATCAGCTTGCGGTTCATGGTAGGAGCCAGCAGCTCGATGAAGGTATACACATAGCTGCGCAGATAAGCCCCCTGCTTCACGGCCGCCCGCGAAATGTTGGTGCCGAACAGGTGTCCGACCGGAATCGAACGCAAGCCGCCGTCTCGTTCCGGATCGAACGCCATCCCGGCGATAATCCCCACCCCCATGCCCAGCTCGACATACGTCTTGATGACATCGGCGTCAATCGCCTCCAGCAGCACATCCGGCTTCAGGTTGCGCAAAGAAAAGGCATGGTCGATCTTGGTCCGGCCGGTAAACGCGCTGTCGTAGGTAATCAGCGGAAAAGCAGCGATCTCTTCCAGCGTGATCGCTTTCGATTGCAATAAAGGATGATCCGGCGGCACCACCACCACATGCTCCCACTGGTAACAAGGCAAGGTCACCAGGCCGTCGGCGTTGACGATAGCCTCGGTCGCCAAGGCCAGGTCCGCCTGGTCGTTGCGCACCATGTCGGCAACCTGCTTGGGATTGCCTTGCAGCAAAGACAAGCGGACCTTGGGAAACTTCAAGGTAAACGCCTGCACCACCTTAGGCAGCGCATAACGCGCCTGGGTATGGGTAGTGGCGATCGTGAAGCTGCCGCTGTCGTGCGCCGCGTATTCGTTGCCGATGCGCTTGAGGCCATCGATTTCCTGCATGATCAGTTCGACCGAGCGCAATACCGCCCGCCCCGGCTCCGTCAGTCCGCGGATACGCTTGCCGTGGCGTGTAAAAATATCAACGCCCAGTTCTTCCTCCAGCTCGATGATCGCCTTGGAGACACCCGGCTGCGACGTATACAATGCCTTAGCCGCCTCGGTCAGGTTGTAGTTCTGGCGCACCGCCTCGCGGACAAAACGGAACTGATGGAGATTCATGGATTTTCCTTGGTTTTCTTTATATGAGAATCTGTCCGGCACAACCGGGAACTTGATAAAAAACAAATTCCCATGCATTACAAAAAAACAACCACGCTCCAACGCCCCTGCTTCCAGCTCCCGAAAGCAAGCGTATTTGCCGTATTTGCATATATCAAATGCGCATATAAGCAAATAAATAGTCTGTAGTTGGAGATATATGTGAAGTTTATTACGATTCCAGGTGTTTCGTACGAGGTGATATGACTGTTTCTTATGTAGTGAGCGGTTTTGCCGTCGGAGTATTGGTTGGATTGACTGGCGTCGGCGGCGGCTCGCTGATGACGCCTCTGCTCACCTTGCTGTTCGGCATCCATCCAAGTGTCGCCGTCGGCACCGACCTCGCGTTTGCGTCGGTGACCAAGGTCGCCGGCACCGTCGCTCACCGCTCGCGCGGCACCGTGCGCTGGGATATCGTCAAGCTGCTGTCGCTGGGCGCGCTGCCGGCCGCCATCGCCACCGCGCTGGCGCTCAAGTACCTGGGCGGCATCAGCGCCGAAATCGGCCAGGTGATACGCTATTCGATCGCGGGTTCGGTATTGCTGACGGTGATCGCCCTGCTGTTTAAAGGCAAGCTGCAGCATTGGCTGAACGCCCATCCGGAAAAACATTTGCAAGGCAGGAAGCTGACGGCGGCCACGATTTTTGCAGGACTGGTGCTTGGCGCCCTGGTCACCATGTCGTCGATCGGCGCCGGCGCAGTAGGCGCCACCATCCTGGTGCTGCTGTATCCGCGCCTGTCGCCGGCGGAAGTCGCCGGCACCGACATCGCCTACGCCGTGCCGCTGACCGCGATCGCCGCTCTCGGCCACTGGTGGCTGGGCTCGATCGACTGGAACCTGCTGGGCGCGCTGCTGCTCGGCTCGGTGCCTGGCATCACGCTCGGTTCGCTGGCGGCGCGCGCAGTACCGGAAAAATTCCTGCGCGGCCTGCTGGCGCTGACGCTGACCAGCGTTGCGGTAAAACTGATTTACTAAGTGACGAAAGGATTGCGCCAGCGCAGTCCCGGCATCCATTTATAAAGGCGCGGCGGGTTCATGACGAATTTCGCCGCAACCCATAAGGAAGACGAAGATGTATCGCTACGATCAATACGATCACCTGATAGTCAAGGAACGGGTCGCGCAATACCGCGACCAGGTAAGACGCCGCCTGGCAGATGAGCTGACGGAAGAAGAGTTCCTGCCGCTGCGCCTGCAAAACGGCCTGTACATGCAGCGCCATGCCTACATGCTGCGCATCGCCGTGCCGTATGGCATGCTGTCTTCGCCGCAGGTGCGCATGTTCGCCCACATCGCCCGCAAGTACGACCGCGGCTACGGCCACCTGACCACGCGCCAGAACATCCAGTTCAACTGGATCAACCTGGAACAGTCGCCCGACATCCTGGCCGAGCTGGCCACGGTTGAAATGCATGCGATCCAGACTTCCGGCAACTGCATCCGCAACACGACCTCGGACGAGCTGGCCGGCGTCGCCGCCGACGAGATCATCGATCCGCGCCCTTACGCTGAAATGATCCGCGAATGGAGCACCTTCCATCCCGAGTTCGCTTTCCTGCCGCGTAAATTCAAGATCGCCATCAGCGGCGCCGAACAAGACCGCGCCGCTACCGCCGTGCACGATATCGGCCTGCATGTGGTGAAAAATGCCGAGGGCGAAGTCGGCTTCCGCGTATTGGTCGGCGGCGGCATGGGCCGTACTCCCATCATCGGCAGCGTGATCCGCGAATTCCTGCCGTGGCAGCACGCGCTGACCTACCTGGAAGCGATCCTGCGCGTCTATAACCAGCACGGCCGCCGCGACAACAAGTACAAGGCGCGCATCAAGATCCTGGTGAAAGCCTTGGGCGCCGAGGAATTCGCGCGCCAGGTAGAAGCCGAGTGGCTCGACATCAAGGACGGCCCGGCTACGCTGACGGCTGAAGAGCTGCAGCGGATCGCCCAGTATTTCACGCCGCCGCCCTACGAAACCCTGCCTGCCGACGATGCCGCCTTCGAGGCGCACAAGGCAGACAACAAGGCGTTCGCCAACTGGCTCAAGCGCAACGTCAAGGCGCACAAGGTGAGCGGCTATGCCGCCGTCATCCTCTCGGTCAAGAAGACCGGCGTGCCGCCTGGCGACATCACTGCCGCCCAGCTCGATTTCGTGGCCGACCTGGCCGACCAGTACAGCTTCGGCGAAGTGCGCGTGACGCACGAACAGAACCTGGTGCTGGCCGACGTCAAGATCAGCGAGCTGTTCACAGTGTGGCAGGCAGTCAAGGCGCAAGGACTGGCGACGCCGAACATCGGCCTGCTGACCGACATCATCTGCTGCCCCGGCGGCGATTTCTGCTCGCTGGCCAACGCCAAGTCGATCCCGATCGCGCAAGCCATCGCGGAGAAATTCGACAACCTCGATTTCCAGCACGACATCGGCGACATCGAACTGAATATCTCGGGCTGCATCAATGCCTGCGGCCATCACCATGTCGGCAACATCGGCATTCTCGGCGTCGACAAGGACGGCTCCGAGTGGTACCAGGTTTCCATCGGCGGCGCGCAAGGCAACAGCACCAGCATCGGCAAGATCATCGGGCCATCGTTCTCGGCGCAGCAAATGCCGGTAGTGATCGAGCGCCTGCTGAGCGTGTATGTACAGCAGCGCACCGAAGAAGAGCTGTTCATCGATACGGTGCAGCGCCTGGGCATCGCGCCCTTCAAGGAATTTGTCTACGCCAGCCCGATCCCGACCGGCTACACCCATGGAGAGGACGCCTGTGTCTACTAATATCATCAAGAACCGCAATGTCGTCGCCGACGACTGGAGCGTGCTGCGCCTGAACGAAGGCGACAGCGCCGACAGCGTCAGCATCCCTGCCGGCCGGGTAATCGTGCCGTTCAGCGTCTGGAGCGCCCAGCGCGCGCAATTGCTGGAGCGTGCGGAAGTAGGCGTATGGCTGAGCAGCGATGCGCAAGCGGACGTAGTGAAAGACGACCTGGCGCGCTTTTCCCTGGTCGCGGTCGATTTCCCCAAATTCACCGACGGCCGCGGCTATTCGATCGCCTACAACCTGCGCACCCGCCTTGGCTACAACGGCGAACTGCGCGCCATCGGCGATGTCTTGCGCGACCAGCTGTTTTACATGCAGCGCGTGGGTTTCAACGCCTTTGCGGTACGCGCCGACAAGGACATCAACGACGCCCTCAAAGGCCTGACCGATTTCTCGGAAAAATACCAGACTTCGTGGGATGAGAAAACGCCGCTGTTCCGCCGCGTGCAGCGCCAAGCCGTGAGCCAGGACTGACCATGAACAGCCCGACCTCATCACTGCCGGAACTGGTCGCCGCCACCAAGGCGACGCTGGAAAAAATCGCCGCCGAATATACGCCGGCGGTGTTCGCTTCCAGCCTGGCGGCCGAAGACATGGTGCTGACCGACCTGATCCTGCGCAACCGGCTGCAGGGCAAGATCGCCATCTTCACCCTGGAAACCGGGCGCCTGCATGCCGAAACGCTGGGCATGCTGGATCGCATCAAGGAAACCTACGGCTACGACGTCACGCCATACCGGCCGCAGCCTGAAGCCGTGGCTGCCTATGTCGAACAGAACGGCTTGAACGCGTTTTACGACAGCATAGAGATGCGCAAGGAATGCTGCCGGATCCGCAAGATCGAACCGCTGAAGCGCGCCCTGGCTGGCAACAAGGCATGGATCACCGGCCAGCGCCGGGCGCAATCGCAGACGCGCGCCGAACTGCATGTGCAGGAACAGGACGAAGCGCACGGCATGGCCAAATTCAATCCGCTGGCCGACTGGTCGGAGGACGATGTCTGGCAATACATCCGCGGCAATAATGTGCCGTACAACCCGCTGCACGACAAAGGTTATCCGTCGATCGGCTGCGAACCCTGCACCCGCGCCATCCAGCCGGGCGAAGACGTGCGCGCCGGCCGCTGGTGGTGGGAAAATCCCGAATCGAAGGAATGCGGCTTGCATGTGGTCGACGGCAAACTGATCCGCATCAAGTCCGTCTCTCAGCCAAACGCCTGAATCATCGCATCTTCAAATGACAAGAACCGACATGAACACAGTTGTTGAAAAATTTTTCCTGGACAAGGCCGCCAACCGCCATCTGGACTGGCTGGAATCGGAAGCGATCCACATCATGCGCGAAGTGGCGGCCGAGTGCAGCAATCCGGCATTGCTGTTTTCGGGCGGCAAGGATTCTGTGGTGCTGCTGCGGATTGCCGAGAAAGCGTTCCGTCCGGGCAAATTCCCTTTCCCGCTGGTGCATATCGATACCGGGCACAATTTTGAAGAAGTCATCACCTTCCGCGACAAGCGTGTCGCGGAGCTGGGCGAACGCCTGATCGTCGGTTCAGTCGAGGATTCGATCAAGCGCGGCACGGTGCGCCTGCGCAATCCGCTGACCGATTCGCGCAATGCCGCGCAAGCCGTGACCCTGCTGGAAACCATTGCCGAACACAAGTTCGACGCCTGCATCGGCGGCGCCCGCCGCGATGAAGAAAAAGCGCGCGCCAAGGAACGCATTTTTTCGTTCCGCGACGAGTTCGGCCAATGGAACCCGAAGGCGCAGCGCCCTGAGCTCTGGGATCTCTACAACACCCGTGTCCATCCAGGCGAAAACATGCGGGTGTTCCCGATTTCCAACTGGACCGAGCTGGATGTCTGGCAATACATCGCGCGCGAAAAACTTGAACTGCCGCCGATCTATTTCGCCCACCAGCGCCAGGTGATCCCGCGCAACGGCCTGCTGGTGCCGCTGACCGACCTGACGCCGGCCAGGGAAGGCGAAACCGCGGAACTGCGCGAAGTGCGCTTCCGCACCGTCGGCGACATTTCCTGCACCTGCCCGGTCGCCTCCGATGCGGCTACCGTGGAAGCCATCATCGCTGAAACCGCGGTGACGCAAATCACGGAACGCGGCGCTACCCGGATGGATGACCAGACTTCGGAAGCCTCGATGGAAAAACGCAAAAAAGAAGGATATTTCTGATGAACGCCGTTGTAAACACCGTTGCCAATACCGTCACCGCCGACAACGCGCCGCTAGAACGCGGCCTGCTGCGTTTCATCACCGCCGGTTCGGTAGATGACGGCAAGAGCACGCTGATCGGCCGCCTGCTGTTCGACAGCAAGGGCATTTTCGCCGACCAGCTCGACGCCATCTCGCGCGCCAAGCACAAACGCACGGTGGGCGACACCATCGACCTGTCGCTGCTGACCGACGGCCTGGAAGCCGAGCGCGAGCAAGGCATCACGATCGACGTCGCCTACCGCTATTTCGCCACGCCGAAGCGTAAATTCATCATCGCCGATACCCCGGGCCACGAGCAATACACACGCAACATGGTGACCGGCGCTTCAACCGCGGATGCGGTCATCATCCTGATCGACGTTTCCAAGGTGAAGCTGGGCGACGACGGCAGCGTCGAACTGCTGACCCAGACCAAACGCCATTCGACCATTGCCCACCTGCTGCAGATCGAGCACGTGATCGTCGCCGTCAACAAGATGGACCTGGTGAATTACGACCAGGTCGTGTACGACCGCATCGTTGCCGCCTACCAGGAATTTGCCGCACAGCTGGGCCTGCGCGACGTACGTCCTATCCCGCTGTCGGCGCTGGCCGGCGACAACGTGGTGGTAGCCGGCGACAACATGCCGTGGAACCAGGGCCCGACCCTGATCGAGCTGCTGGAATCGCTCAGCGTCTACGACGAATCGCATGACGAGCCGTTCCGCTTCCCGGTGCAGCTGGTGGCGCGCCACAACGGCCACGAAGCCAACGACTTCCGCGGCTACATGGGCCGCATCGAAGCCGGCAAGGTCCACAAGGGCGACAAGCTGGTGGTGCAGCCGAGCGGCCAGAGCGCTACGGTGAAAGACATCCTGGTGCTGGAAGGTTCGCTGCCGTCGGCCGTGGTCGGCCAGTCGGTCACTTTGCTGCTGGACGAATACCTGGACATCTCGCGCGGCGACATGCTGACTTCGGTCGAACGCGCGCCAGCCTTGCTGAAAACCGTCAGCGCCGACCTCTGCTGGCTGTCGGAAGACGCACTCGACCTGCGCCGCAAGTACTGGATGAAACACAGCACCAAACAGGTCGCGGCGCGCATCTCCAAGGTCGATACGCTGCTCGATATCAACACCCAGGAACGGCGCCCGGCCGAATCGCTCAAGCTGAACGATATCGCCCGCGTCTCGCTCAACCTGCAGCAAGCCATCGCTGCCGATTCCTACGATGCGATCCGCGCGACCGGCGCTTTCATCCTGATTGACGAAGTCACCCACCAGACCGTGGCCGCCGGCATGATTCGTCTGCAACCCGGACTCGACTGACTGGCAGCAATAGATTGGACAGGCAAGCCATGCAAGCTACTCACTCCTCCCGCCAACCTGCCTACGGCAAGGTTTACCTGATCGGCGCCGGCCCCGGCGCGGCCGACCTGATTACCGTGCGCGGCGCCAGGCTGCTGGCGCAGGCCGATGTCGTCTTGCATGACGCGCTGGTTACCGAAGAGATGCTTGCATTGTGCCCGCAAGCGTTGAAGATCCCGGTCGGGAAACGCTGCGGCAAGCTGTCCACCGCGCAGCAGTTCATCAACAAGCAGATGATCGACAATGCGCGTAAATACGCAGTGGTAGTCCGCCTGAAGGGTGGCGACCCGATGCTGTTCGGCCGCGCCGATGAAGAACTGCGGGCGCTGGAACAGCATGGCATCGCAGTCGAAGTGGTGCCAGGCATCAGCGCTGCGCTGGCGGCCGCGGCAACTTCCCAACAGCCATTGACAAAGCGCGGCGTGGCGCGCAGCGTTGCTTTCTTCACCTCGAGCACGGCTCCGGGCGAATCGGATGAAGTCAATATTCCTTCTTGCGACACGCTGGTGCAGTACATGGGCGGGCGTGAAGCGGCGGCCACTGCACAGCGCCTGCTGGCGCAAGGCCGTGCTGCCTCAACCCCGGTTGTCGTAGTGGAAAACTGCAGCCGCGACAACCAGCGCATCCAGCGCTTGCGGCTGGACCAGCTGGAGTCAGGCTTGCAGTTGTGCGAAGGCCCGGTGCTGGTAATGATAGGCGAGGCTTTGGCTAGCCGCGCCCGGCAAACGCTGGAAACCGGCCGGCAAGACCGGCAGGATGCGGCCTGACGCCGTCAGCGCTCACCGCAGCGGTTTGCCGTGCGCCGGCGAGGCCAGCGCTTTTTGCAGGACCTGGCCGGACTGATCGGCACGGTCTTCAGGCGACAAAACATTGATCCAGCTGACCAGGCCGGCGGCTATTACGGTCAATACCAGAAATACTGCAACTCTCTTGTTCAAAAATTCCCATTTCATTTCTTGCTCCTTCTTGCTCCTTAGCGACGGCCAAGGCCCTGCACTGCTGCAACGCCGGGAAACTGCCGCATTCAAATAACCAGCCGTCCCGCCGCCAACAGCGGCAGGAGCCGGCTTTCAGGCATCGGATTGCAACCGGCGCTCAGCGCCCGTTGAGATTGCGCGTCGCCAGTACGCCGTAGACGCCGACCTGGCGCTCGCCATGGCCGGCTTCACGCTTGGCGGCATTTTTTACGTTGCCGGAAAGCGCCGATGCCTGGCTTGGCGTCCAGCCGAAAGTCCAGCTGCTGCCGCTGTTATTGCGATTGTTCGGGCCCATGCCCAGCAGGGTTTTGATAGCCATCATTTCACCTTTTCATGTGCTGCTTCCGATTCGGAAACAAGGTCGACATGTAAAGCGTGGCGAGGTGCCGGCAATGGCACGGACGACTGCGAAAAAGACATTCCGCCAGTCGATTGCAAGCTGTCCAGCCTGGCCAATCGACACCGGAAAGGTGGGATAGCTAGACGGGGACAGGCAAACTCACGCCTGCTTTACTATTTTCTGGTGCTAATTTTTTAGTCCGGTAGCTCGGACAACTGGAACAGTCCATTTCACTAACTCCTGGTTATGCCGGCTGCGCCGCGGCAGCGTGCCGGGCGCGAGATGCGGTCCGGTCCTGGACAGGACGTGCCGAACGCTGGGGAATGCTCTCCCAGCGTACGCTGCGCACGCTGATTTCCTGCGCCAGGCGGGTGACCAATTGCACCAGTCCGCCGCGTTCCCGCACCGAACACATCACTTCGACCGTGATGCTGGTCAGATGCGCCTGTATTGCAGGTTCGCTGCCCTGGTAAGTCACGTCATACGCCGACAGCAGCCGCCGCATCAGCTCTTCGAGCTTGGCCACTTCCGAACTGCGGCAAGTGGTCACGATACGGTATGGCAAAGCTGTCTCGCCGCTGTCGCCGGACGCAGCAAAACGGCGCTTGTTGAAAAATGCATGCAGTTTATCGAATGGCATGGCGATCTCCTTCCCACTTCCGTCAGCCGCGCTGCCAGGCGCATTGCCGCGGCCGGCGTCAAGCCTGTGCGCCTGAAGCAAGCACATGGCCAAACACAGCCGTACGCAATCCGCCGGATGGCGGCACGAAAAACGGTCTTGCAAAAAAACGGATGGGAGTATCGCTGCGGCATAGCTTGCCGCGATACTACAGCTCGCATATAGCACAAGCTGTAGCGGAGGGAGGTCTGCTAAGGGTTATGCGCTATGTGCCGGGCTGAGGGCCCATCCACGTCTACTACTAGAACAACTGTCCAAGATATGGACCTCCATGTGATGCAATGCGGGGATTATATTTCCGGCTAGCTATTCTGTCAAGTAAAAACCCTTTACTTTCGCCACAAAATATGTATCGCCGAACCATCACACCGATGACGGCCGGCGTTCGACAGAATTAATAGGAACTGATTTTCAGCACCCGCAAAGTATGCAGGACCGATCCGTGCCGGCAATCCAGCACCCGCAAGCGCCGCTCCAGGTCCTGGTGATCCCGGGACGCAGCAAGATAAGCCTGTTCCGAATCTGCTGCGCCGCCGCCCGACGCCACCAGCTTTTGTACCAGGTGCTGCAATTTACCATTAGAAAATATATTAGAAAACGCCATATCGAACTCCCAGCGGCGAGCCTAAAAATCGGAGGCTCCGTAACCGATTGCCATGGCTGTAGAATAGGTCCGCCCAGGTTTTTCTTAAAGCCGTATTAACTATCCCCAATATAAGTTTTTTTAACATGAAAACACGACTGCCCCCGCTCAAGCCGCTGCGCGTATTTGAAGCCGTTGTACGGACCGGCAGCCTGACGCTGGCGGCCGCCGAGCTGCACCTGACGCACAGCGCGGTGAGCCAGCAGATCAAGCTGCTGGAACAGCATTTCGACCAGACCCTGTTTGTCAGGGGCCAGCGCGGCGTCGAGCCGACGGCGGCGGCGCGGATATTTTTTGCCGACGTCAAAGCCGGCCTCGACCGCATCGCGCTGGCGGGCGAACAGCTGCTCAATACCGGCAAGGTGCGCATCATCCGCGTCAGCTGCACGCCATCCATGGCGATGCGCTGGCTGATTCCGCGGCTGTCCTCGTTCCAGATAAAAAACCCGCGTGTCGAAATCCGCGTCACCACCTCGACCGTCGCCGTCGACGCCATCAAGGAACCGTTCGATGTGCTGATACGGCGCAGTCCCATGCATCGCGCTGAGTACGAGTGCATACGCTTCCTGGACGACGTGCTGACGCCGGTAGCGTCGCCGCGTTACCTGCAGCAGCACCGCTTCAAGGCGCCGGCCGACCTGCTGCAGGCATCGCTGCTGCACCTGTCGAGCCGCTCGGAAAGCTGGACGCGCTGGTTCAGCGCAGTCGGCGTGGCGGTCAAGGGCCAGCTTCCCGGCCAGATCTATGAACATTTCTTTTTAAGTTTGCAGGCAGCGCTGACCGATCTTGGGGTAGCGCTGGGATCGCTGGCCCTGATCGAGGACGATCTCGCACATGGCAGCCTGTTGCCGCTGTTCCCTGACCTGCTGCTGCGCGACAAAGGATTCCACTTGCTGTTCCGCCCCGGCGGCCAGGACCCGGTGCTGGCGAATTTTATCGGCTGGCTGCAAACGAAGGGACAGCAGACCTGCGCCAGCATTACCCAGGCGGCAGAGTAGAAAGGCAGTAACGGACGATGGCGTCCTGTACGTCGGATTGTTCGCCTACCGCCTGCGCCACCGTGATGGCCAGTTGCGGATGCTGCTGGCGGGCCTGTGCGATCAATGCCGGCAAGTCGCGCCGCACATGGCCGCCCTGCCCCAGGAATACCGGCACCACGCTGGCTTCGCTGACGCCGGCGGCAACCAGCTGCTGCAGCAGCTGCGGCAGGTCGGGCTGCATCAATTCAAGGAAAGCCAGCTTGACCAGCAGCTGCGGCCGCTGGCGCTGGATCAGCTGCCGCAGGGACTCGAACGGCGCGGCCCAGCTCGGATCGCGGGCGCCGTGGGCGAACAGGATAAGCGCCTGGCGAGGTGTGGAATGAGAGGCAGACTGAGACATGGTTTCCCCTATCTTCGCGCAAGGCGCGGCGTCAGTTTCGCTCGATCTTCCACAAGGCGCCGATGGCGATCAGCAGGAAGATGGTGCTGGGCAAGGCCGCGGTGAAAAAGGGCGGCCATGTGTTGAGTAAACCGAGATGCGAAAACAGCGTATTGACCAGCTGGAAACTGACGCCGATCATGATGCCGGTAAAGATCTTCAGGCTGACGCCGCCGGTGCGGAAATGCAGGTAGGCGAACGGCAGGGCCAGCGCCATCATCACGAATACCGACAAGGGGTACACCAGCTTTTTCCAGAACGCGATGTCGTAGCGCTCGGTGTGCTGGTTGTTCTCCGCCAGATGCTGGGAATAAGACCACAGGTTGTAGGCCGACATATGGTCCGGGTCGGCAAACAGGACCGACAGGATTTCCGGCGTGATTTCCGACACCAGGTCCTTGCTCGGGAATTTCTTGGTAGCGATCGAACTGGTGATGTCTTCGGTCGAGGTGCCGTTGACAAAATCGGTCTGCACCACGTCCTCCATGTTCCAGGTGTGCTGGCCCTTGTAGTCGGCGTGGCCGGCCAGGATCAGGGCCGTCATGTGCAGGTTGCGGTCGAATTCGTAAAGCTTGACGCCGATCAGCCGGCCGTCCGGGCGGATTTCGCCGATATTGATAAAGCGCGAACCGATGATGTCGCCGCTGGTGCCGCCGGACCGTATCACGTCCTTGCTCCACAAGCCGGTCTTGAATTTCTGCGAGATCGACGAGCCCTTGGCTTCCAGCTTCACCTTCTCGGCAAACTCGGCGCTCTTGGGCGACACGAATTCCCCGATCAATACCGTGGCGACCACAAACAGCAAGCCGATCTTGACCAGGATCCTGGCGGTCATCATGGTCGACATGCTGGAGACGCGCATGATGGTGAATTCGGAACGCGCAGCGAATTGCGACAAGGTATAGATGGTGCCGATCAGGGCCGCAATCGGCATCAGCTCGTAGGCGTAGCCCGGCAAGCCGAGCAGGACGAAAAAGAAGGCATGCTGCAATTTATAGCCGCCGCGGCCGACCGACGGCAGCTCATTCATCAAGTCGAAGAAGGCAAACAGCGCCAGGAACGCCGCCAGCGTGAACAGGACGGACCGGACTATCTCGGAAGTGAAATAACGCTGCAGGACTTTCATGTTGCCGCCGTTTTCTTGATCGTTTTTTTGTTTTTAAGCAGGCGTGCGTGCTTGACAGCGGACCACATGACCAGAGGATGGCAGCGGCTATTGACGTTGAGCCGCCACAGGAACAGCAAAGCGATGATGGCCAGCACCACCAGGTGCATCGGCCACCAGCCGACGCCGAACGACATTCGTCCCTGCACTACCGCGGCCTGGAAGATATTGGTCACGTTGCTGTAGGTAATGAACAGCAGCAGCGCGATCAGCAGGCTGGCCGAACGTCCGACCCGCGGATTGACAAAACTCAGCGGTATCGCCAGCAGCATCAGGCACAGCGCCATCAGCGGCAGCGACAGGCGCCACAGCAGCTCGCCCATGTTGAAGCCGTTGCGGTCTTTCAGCAGGTCGGCGGTGGGCAAGGCGCGCGCCGACTTGTCGCCGTTGACCGCTTGCGAATTGCTGGCCACCAGCACGCCGTAACGCTCGAATTCCATGACCCGGAACTCGTTCTGGCCGGAGAGGACGTCATAGCGCCGCCCTTTCGACAGGATCAGGAACTTGTCGCCGTTCTTGTCCAGCTCGACATTGCCTTCCTTGGCCACCACGATGCTGTTCTTGCCGTCCTGCTGGGTATTGACGAAGACATTCTTGACCTTGCTGGCGTCGCCGGTCAGCCCTTCGACGAAGTAGATGCGGTTGGCCGACGCCGATTCCTGGAACTTGCCGGGCGAAACCCGGGAAATGTCTTCACGCTTCTCAAAGCGTTCGCGGTATTGCGCGCTCTCGCTGTTGGCCCACGGCGTCGCCACAAAACTGAGGAAAGTGGTCAGGACGATGATCGGCAGGCCGAACCACAGCACCGGCTGGATCCAGCGCACCAGGCTCTGGCCGGAAGCGAACCAGACCACCATTTCCGAATCCTGGTAGCTGCGCGTGACCACCAGCAGCACCGAGATATAGCCGGTCAGGATCAGCAGGATCGGCATGTAGTTCAGGGACTGGAAACCGATCAGCGCGACCACGTCCTGGGACGCAATCTGTCCTCCGGCTGCTTGTCCCAGAATCTTGATCAGCATCACCGTGATGATAATTGTGAAGAGCGTAGTGAAAACTGCACCGGCGGTGCTAATTAATTCGCGTCGTAGTGCGCGCTGAAAGATCATTGGGGAATATAATTGCGGATCAAAAAAAGGAGTAAGTGATGGACTTTAGCATAAAAACCATTGACGCAAAAACCTCAATTGCCTCTCTGAAAGCCGGCTGTATCGCAGTCGGGATCTATGAAAACAAGAAACTCTCGCCACAAGCGCAAGCTCTTGACAAATCTGGTGAAATCACTGCTGCACTAAAGTCCGGAGATATTTCCGGTAAACCAGGCTCCACCCTGCTGCTGCGCAAAGTCGCCGGCGTCGCCGCCGAACGCGTGCTGCTGATCGGCCTTGGCGCGGACGGCGAGCTGAACGACAAGGTGACGTCGATGGCGGCCCTGTGCGTGGCGCGCGTCCTGGCGACGCTGGGCGGCGCCGACGCCCTGCTGGCGCTGCCGTTTGACGCCGTCAAGGAGCGCGACCTGGCATGGGCCATCCGCAGCAGTATCCTGGTGCTGCGCGATAACAGCTATCGCTCGGACACCCTGAAAAGTAAAAAAGAGACAACATCCGGCATCAAGAAGGTCGCCTTCCTGGTCGCCGCCGCCAAAGCCGCTGTCGCCAAGGAAGCCCTGGCGCAAGGCGTGGCGCTGGCCAACGGCATCGACCTGACCAAGGAACTGGGCAACCTGCCTGGCAATGTCTGCACCCCGACTTACCTCGCCAACACAGCCAAGAAACTGGCCAAGGAATTCAAGCTGTCGGTCGAAGTACTCGACCGCAAGCAGCTGGAAGCCCTGAAAATGGGCAGTTTCCTGTCGGTTGCACGCGGCGGCGGCGAAGCGCCGAAGTTCATCATCCTCAAGCACCTGGGCGGCAAGGCCAAGGATGCGCCGACCGTGCTGGTAGGCAAGGGCATCACCTTTGACACCGGCGGCATCTCGCTCAAGGGCGGCGCCGGCATGGATGAGATGAAATACGACATGTGCGGTGCCGGTTCAGTGCTGGGCACTATCCGCGCCATCGCCGAGCTGAAGCTGAAGCTGAACGTGATCGGCGTCATTCCGGCGACTGAGAACATGCCGTCCGGCACCGCCACCAAACCGGGCGACATCGTCACTTCGATGTCGGGCCAGACCATCGAGATCCTCAACACCGACGCCGAAGGCCGCCTGGTGCTGTGCGATGCGCTGACCTACGTAGAGCGCTTCAAGCCGGCAGCCGTGGTCGATATCGCGACGCTGACCGGCGCTTGCGTCACTTCGCTCGGCCACCACAATTCCGGCCTGTTCACGCGTCACGACAGCGCGCATGACGCCCTGGCGGAAGAGTTGCTGAGCGCCGGCAAGGCGACCGGCGACACCGCATGGCGCATGCCGATCGAAGACAGCTACCAGGAACAGCTGAAGTCGAATTTCGCCGACATGGCGAATATCGGCGGCCCGGCCGGCGGCAGCATCACTGCAGCCTGTTTCCTGGAGCGCTACACCAAGAAATACACCTGGGCCCACCTGGACATCGCCGGCACGGCATGGAAAAGCGGCGCAGCCAAGGGCGCAACCGGACGCCCGGTAGCCCTGCTGACCACGTTCCTGATGAATCGCGCCGCCGCAGCCAAGTAATCGGTAACTGGCATGGCAAACGGGGTGCCGGCAGCAATGCCGGCACCCCGTTTTTATTCCCGCGCCCGAATTACTTAACCCAGCGTCGCGATCACCGGCGCATGGTCCGACGGCTGTTCCCATTTGCGCGGCGCCCGGTCGATGACGCAGGCCGTGCACTGCGCGGCCAACGGCGGCGACAGCAGGATATGGTCGATGCGCATGCCGCGGTTCAGGCGGAATCCCATCTGCCGGTAATCCCACCAGCTGAACAGTTTCTCCGGCTGTTCGAACATGCGGAAAGCATCGGTCAGCTCCAGCCCCAGCAAGCGGACGAAAGCGGCGCGCTCGGGCGGCGACACCAGGTTTTGCCCGACCCAGGCGGCAGGATCGTGGACATCGCGGTCTTCCGGGGCGATATTGTAGTCGCCCATCAAGGCCAGCTTCGGATGCTGCCTGCATTCGTCCTGCAGCCAGTCGTGCAAGGCATCCAGCCACTGCAGCTTGTATTGGTATTTTTCCGATTCGAGCGACTGGCCGTTAGGGATATAGGCGCAGACAATCCGCATGCCGTCTATGGTGGCGGCGATGATGCGCTGCTGCAGGTCTTCATAGCGCGGATTGTTCTTGACCACATCGGTGATCGGATGGCGCGACAGGATGGCCACGCCGTTATAGGTCTTCTGGCCGCTGAACGCCACATGGTAGCCGGCCGCCTCAATTTCCGCCGCGGGAAATTTGTCGTCGGTCAGCTTGGTTTCCTGCAGGGCCAATACGTCGACCGGGTTATCGGCCAGCCATTGCAGCACTTGCGGCAGGCGGACTTTCAGAGAGTTGACGTTCCAGGTCGCAATTTTTTGCATTATTTCCAGATCCTTGTTTGATTAACGACGATGTTACCGCAAGCCGGCAATGATGTAGAGCCATAAGATTTTCTTTAGCCTTGCCGAAATTATTCTCGCTTGTGGATAATCCGCCAACAGGGGATATTTCCGTCTTCACAAGACTTCATGCGATATCCGCAAAAAACCATGAGCATATTGAAACTACTGTCCTTTTCAGCCTGTATTCTCGCCGCCGGCAACTGTGCCGCCGCCAACCTCGACCAGTCCGGCATCAAGGCCACCGTAGACAGCGCTATCCAGCCGCTGATGCAAAGCTACGGCATCCCGGGCATGGCGGTCGCCGTCACCATCGATGGCCAGGATTATTTCTATAACTATGGCGTAGCGTCGAAGGAAACCCGGCAACCCGTTACCAGCAAGACGCTCTTTGAAATCGGCTCTCTGAGCAAGACATTCACGGCGACGCTGGCTTCTTACGCCCAGGTCGAAGGCAAGCTGTCGTTAAGCGACAGCGCCAGCAAATACCTGCCGTCCCTGCGCGGCAGCAGCTTTGACAATGTCAGCCTGCTGAACCTGGGAACGCACACCGCCGGCGGCCTGCCACTGCAAGTCCCGGACAATATCGGCAATACAGAGCAGCTCATGGATTATTTCAAGCATTGGCAGCCGGCCCATGCCGCCGGCACATACAGGAAATATTCAAATCCGAGCATCGGGTTGCTCGGCATGATTGCCGCCAAGAGCATGGATATGTCTTTTGAGGACGCGGTTGAAAAGAAGCTCTTCCCCGAATTGGGAATGACGCACAGCTATATCAATGTGCCAGCCGGCCAGATGCAGGATTACGCGCAAGGCTACACCGCAAAAGATGTCCCGGCCAGGGTGAATCCAGGCGTACTGGCGTCTGAAGCCTACGGAGTGAAATCCGGTTCGGCCGACTTGATCCGCTTCATCGGCGCCAACATGCAGGCAATCAAGCTGGAAGCGAAATTGCAGCGCGCGATCACCGGCACGCATACGGGATATTTCGGCTCGGGAGAATTTACGCAGGACCTGATCTGGGAACAATACCCCTATCCGTTAGAACTGAAGCAGCTGTTGGCGGGCAACGCCACCACCTCCCTCTACGACGAATTGCCAGCTGCGAAGCTAAGCCCTCCGCTGCCTCCGCAAGCAGATGTGCTGATCAACAAAACCGGCTCCACCAATGGCTTTTCAGGCTACGTGGCTTTTGTGCCGGCCAAAAAGATCGGCATCGTGATCCTGGCGAACAAATCCTATCCCATCGACCAACGGGTCACTGCGGCATACCGGATATTGACCCGGCTAGATAGCGAGGCCGCATCGAAAAATTGATTGTCAGCCGCAAAGGAATCGAACCGGCTGGCGCTGGCGGCGCGGCGGCGCAATTCCGGCCGCGCCAACTTTGCTCCCAAGAAAGCCCTGGAATCCGGTAATATTCTCGTATCGATTTGTCATCAGGCATATCCGAGTCAATCTACCAGAGACCACATGCGAATTGCCAAACTACCTGCCAGGCTTTCCCTCTGCTTGCTGGCCCTGGTCCTCGCAGCCTGCTGCCGGACCAGCCAGACCACTTGCGACGCAACCACGTCGAGTACCGAAGCCGGCAGCACCGACGGCAGCGGCAGCAAGGTCCGTTTCAACCAGCCTGGCGCCATCGCCGTCGATGCCGGCGGCAACCTGTTCGTAGCCGATACGGCCAACAACACCGTCCGCAAGATCACCGCCGCCGGCGATGCGAGCACGCTGGCCGGCAGCGCCGGCAATAGCGGCAGCAGCGACGGCAACGGCAGCCTGGCGCGCTTCAACCAGCCGGGCGGCATCGCTGTCGATGCAGCCGGCAACCTGTACCTGGCCGACACCCAGAACCATACGATCCGCATGGTCACCAGCGCCGGCTTGGTGACCACCATCGCCGGCAGCGCCGGCCAGGCCGGGCGGGATGACGGCACGGCGGGCAACGCACGCTTCAACCAGCCATGGGGCGTGACGCGCGATGCCGCCGGCAATCTCTACGTGACCGATACCGGCAACGCCACGGTACGCAAGATCACTGCGGCGGGCGTGGTGACGACGCTGGCGGGCAGCGCCGGCAGCCAGGGAAGCTCGGACGGCGCCGGCACCCGTGCCCAATTCAACCTGCCGCGCGGCATCGCTCTCGACAGTGCGAGCAACCCCGCAGCCAACCTCGCAGTTAATATTTATATCGCCGATACCGGCAACAACACGATCCGCAAGATTGACCAGAACGGCGGCGTCAGCACCCTGGCCGGAACCGCAGGCAGCTCGGGCAGCGATGACGGCAGCGGGCAGCGCGCCCGTTTCAGCCAGCCGTACGGTCTTGCCATAGACAGCGCCGGCAACATCCGCGTCAGCGACAACGGCAACCAGCTGATCCGCACCGTGTCCCTGACCGGCGTGGTCAGCACCCTGGCCGGCGCGGCGGGAACCGCGGGCGACGCCAACGGCAGCGGCAACAAGGCCAGCTTCAACCAGCCCAAGGGCATCGCTGCCGATGCCGCCAACAACATCTATGTCGCCGACAGCGGCAACAACCTGATCCGCAAAGTGACGGCCGATGGCCAGGTCAGCACCTTGTTCAGCAGCGGCGGTTCTTCATCCTGCCTGTGCCTTTTCAAGTTCTAGCGCACAGTCCAGCGCCTGCCTTGCCTGAATAACAAACCCCGCGGGCGGCTTCTGCCGCCCCTGCTCCTCTCCGCGTGCAAATCGCAACAAACGCGATAAGGCTGTTGACATTGCCTGGGCTCCATCTGTAGTATGCATATACATGGATGCATATGCATCAAAAAGGATTGCCCATGATGAAAAACGAATGCAGCTGCACGACGCTGCGCCAGCTGACGCGCAAGATGACCAATATCTACGACCACTACCTTGCCGCCGACGAACTCACCATCAGCCAGTATTCATTGCTGGCGAGGATCGGCAAATACGGGCCGATCGGGGTGATCCCGCTGGCGCACAACATGGGCATGGACCGCAGCACCATGAGCCGCACGCTCAAGCCCCTGATCAGCGCCGGCTGGATCGAGACCGTCGACCTGCCGCTGGAGATGCTGACCGACAAGCGCTCTTTCGGCGTCCGCCTAAGCACGGAAGGCGGACGCAAGTGGCGGCAGTCCAAACCCAACTGGCGCAAGGCGCAAGATGTAATCAATACGATATTGGGCGACCAGACCCATCATGCGCTGATGAGCCTGGTCGATGATGCAAACGTGAAATTCGAACAAAACGAAAACGCCATTTTATGAACCAGACCATACAAGCCATCATGTCGCGCACACGTTTCAGCTACGTGTGGATCATCGTCGGCATCACTTTCCTCGTATTGCTGGCCGCCGCCGGCATCCGCGCCACGCCGTCGGTCATGATCCTGCCGCTGGAGCATGAGTTCGGCTGGAGCGTCACTACCATCTCTTTCGTCATTTCGGTCAACATCGCGCTGTACGGCCTGATCGGGCCGTTCTCGGCGGCCGCCATGCAGCGCTACGGCATCCGCCCTATCGTGCTGGGGGCGCTGGTGCTGCTGGCAGTCGGCACCTTCGTCAGCACCTTCATGACCATGCCCTGGCATATGGTGCTGGCCTGGGGCATCCTGGTGGGAGCCGGCAGCGGCGTCGCCGCCAATACGCTGGCGGCCACCATTGTCAGCCGCTGGTTCGAAACCCGGCGCGGACTGGCGATGGGCTTGCTGACCGCCAGCTCGGCCACCGGCCAGATGGTGTTCCTGCCCTTGATGGCGTACATGGTTGAACATTTCGGCTGGCGCTCGGTAGCCATCCTGGTGGCCAGCGTAGCGGCGCTGGCGATCCCGCTGGTGGCGGTGTTCCTGCCGGAGCGGCCGCAAGACATCGGCATGAAACGCTACGGCCAGTTCGAAGAGCTGCCGCCGGATGCGGCCAGCAAATCCAAGAATCCTTTGTCCATCGCTTTCGAAGCCCTGGGAAAAGCGGTGAAAATCCGCGATTTCTGGCTGCTGTTCTTCAGCTTCTTCATTTGCGGCATGAGCACCAACGGTTACATCGGTTCGCATTTCATCGCCATGTGCGGCGACTATGGCATTTCCGCCGTCGGCGGCGCCAGCATCCTCGCCACCATGGGCCTGCTCGACCTGTTCGGCACCACCATGTCAGGCTGGCTGTCGGACCGTTTCAATGCGCGCGTGCTGCTGTTCTGGTATTACGGCCTGCGCGGCGTTGCGCTGATTTTCCTGCCGCACGCGTTCGGCCTCAGTTATTTCGGGCTGCCGGTCTTCGCGCTGTTTTACGGCCTCGACTGGATCGCCACCGTGCCGCCGACGGTGCGCCTGGCCAACGACGTGTTCGGCCGGCTGGCCGCGCCTATCGTGTTCGGCTGGATCGTCGCCGGCCACCAGCTGGGCGCCGCCAGCGCCACCATGCTGGCCGGCTCGCTGCGCAACAGCCTGGGCAGCTACACCTTGTCGTCGGTATTGATGGGTGCGGCTTGCATCGTCGCCGCGGTGATGGTGTTGCGCATCAAGGGCCATCATGCCGGCGGCGACCTGATACCGGCCATGCCTGTAACGAATCGTTGAGAGCGCCCTGCTTCTTTCCTTCGCCAGGGAAAGAAGCAGGCTGGTTGCGCCAGGCACGCCACTGCTGCCAATACACCTGAACAAATTACGATATCGAGCGCTCTCCTGCCGCTTACAAACCGTTTTGTAACTTAGCCCTGCCGTTGCCGTTCAACCCCCACAAATAGTTACAATCCGAAACCAAACGTTACCTCACTGCAAGAATCTGCACACTAAAATCGGTATAAATCAAATATACAAAGACGTTTTGTGCAACGAGCCATAAATTCATGCGAGAAAGAGGGCCTTATGGGCAGTCGTCTCAACAACCTGACGGTCGTCGAACGCGAGGCCCCTCAGAGGATATTCCGGGCGGAAGATTTGCATCCGCAGCTCTTCGCGGTGACCCGGACCGACCGCGCAAAACTGAACGGCCATGCCGCCAAGGTCATATGGCTCACCGGCCTGTCCGGTTCAGGAAAATCGACGATCGCCAACGCCCTTGCGATGGCATTGCACGCAATGGGCAAGCACTCCTACATCCTCGACGGCGATAACGTCCGCGCGGGATTAAACAGGGACCTGGGATTTTCCGACGCCTGCCGCGCCGAAAACATGCGCCGCATATCCGAAGTCGCCAAACTGATGATGGATGCAGGACTGATCGTTATTACCGCGTTCATTTCGCCGTTTCACAAGGAACGGGAAATGGCCAGGGAGCTGATTGGCGACGCCGATTTTATCGAGGTATATATCAACACGCCGCTGGCTGTGTGCGAGCAAAGGGATCCAAAAGGCTTGTACCGGAAAACAAGGTCTGGGCAACTGAAGAACATGACCGGCATCGACAGTCCCTACGAAGCTCCAGAACATCCAACCGCAGTTATTGACTGCGGCCGCACCACGGTTGAGGCGGGAGTCGGCCTCCTCCTCAACCTGCTTGATCGATCGTCGAAATGATTCATCCGCATTCAATCGGGGAGGATGACAATCCTCCTGTCATTATCCATTACCACATCTTCAAGAATGCAGGCACCAGCCTGGATCTGGCGCTGCAGCAGCATTTCGGAAACCGATGGACGACCTACGAAGGCAGTCACGCGCACGATCTGAGAACGAGCGCAGACGTATACAAGTTCCTGAAAGCCAATCCAGCGATAAGAGCACTGTCCAGCCATCTGGCGCGGCCGCCGCTGCCGCACTGCAATGCGCTGCCGATCGTTTTCTTGAGGAATCCGCTGTTGCGGGCCCGCTCGGTGTACGAATTTACCCGCAAGGACCCGGGGCAGCCATTCAGGGAAGCAACGACAGGTACTTTTGCAGACTACCTTGACTGGGCTTTATCCGGGGCGCCGGGCGGCGTCGTGATTCGCAACTACCAGGTCATCCATTTGTCTTCAGCTTCCTTTGCCGGCCAAGGCATACTCGCTGCGCAGGCAAGCGAAGCGGACCTGCGGGAAGCACAGGCGCTGCTGCAAAGCTGGAAAGCGATAGGCATAGTCGAGAAATATGCACAATCGCTCGAGGTTATCGAGCACGCATATCGCCAGGTTTTCCCGCAGCTGGCGCTGCAACCGGAACACGTCAATCGCTCAGATACGTCAGGCCAGGAAGACAGCATCAGGGACGAAATCGGCGAACGCCTGTACCTGGAGTTCAACAGGCAAAACCAATTGGACAACCAGCTGTATCGATACGCCACGCAGAGACTTGCCGATTTGTGCGCTGCCTACGAGGTAGGTCAAGCGTATGAAGTTGCGTAGCCGGGAAAGGCGCAGCCTGCCGGTTCCTTGAATCAGCCGTGGCCTGGCCTGGCCTGCACAGCCCTCACGATGTCATCGGTCATTTGCCGCGAATTCATGATGACCGTGTGGATGGTGGGCAGCAGCTGCACCGGTATTTCCCCCAGCTGTACTTCCTTGACCGACAGGATGCCGTCGTTCGGCTCGTCGCCGAACGGCATCCAGCTGCCGCGCGGCCCCTTGGTGCCGGCATACACGCGCAACGGGATATCCGGAACCGGCAAGGTATCCATGAAATCCTGGCGCGCCAGCAACTGCCCCATCTCGCCGGTCAGCAGCCTGAACAGGCGCCACTGCGCCAGCTTGATGGCGTAGCTGGAAGCCTTGGTCGGCGGCGCCAGGAACACGCCCAGTTCCGGCTGCCGCGCCAGGTGCGGCAATGCGGCCCGCGTCAAGACACAGCCGAGCGAATGGCCGATGACGATGAAGCGCTGGTCGCCGGTGCGCGCCGCAATGAATTTGCGCAAGCGTTCGACGCAGGGCAGCCAGCGCTCAAAGGCGGCCGAATAGGCAAACAGATGGGTTGTCATGCCGGCCGCGCGCAGGCGTTTGGCGAGCAGCAGCATCGATACCGGCGTGCGCCCCATGCCATGCACCAGGATGGCATGTACGGCGGCGCTACCGGGCCGTTGGGCGTCCATGGCTGCGGCTAATCTTTCTTTTGCAGCTGCTTTTCAAAAGCGACATCCAGCTTGCTGATGCGCTTCGGTTTTTGCGGCCCGTAAGCGTTGACGAACTTGACGAAATCGTCCAGCTCCAGCGCTTCGCTCAAGCGGACCGGGGCTTCGAAGCCGGCGTTCTGCGTCAGGTAAAACAATTCCTCCGCGGTCCTCACCATCGAATAGCGTACATCGGTGCTGCGGGCATTGAGACGTTCGACCGCCGCCGTGGCTCGGGTTGATCTCATTGCGTTCTCCTGGTATCTGACATCTGTTCCAACATTCCTTCGTCTACAGTTCGCGCCGGCTGGTGAAATGGCGGCGCCGTCCGTCCAGCGGATCGGCGAAAGCGATTTCGCGCGCCAGCAGTTTCAAGGGCGCCGACAAGTCGTCGCCTTTGCATGGATGGGCATCGGGATAAAAGGCATCGTTGACGATCGGTATCCCCAATGCCGCCATATGCACGCGCAACTGATGTTTCTTGCCGGTCAGCGGCTGCAGCCGGTAAAGGCTGCAGCTCGCGCGCTGCTCGATCAGCTCGATGCGGGTTTCCGAATTGGGCTCGCCGTCCACTTCCTTCATCCGGAAAAAAGGTGTGCCGTCCACCATGCGGCTGCGGTAGACCAGAGGCAGCGCCAGGTCCGGCGCGGTCGGCGCCAGCGCCTCGTAGGTCTTCTCGACCAGCCGTTGCTGGAACAGCGACTGGTAGGCGCCGCGGCTGGCCATGTCGTGCGAAAAAATCACGACGCCGGCGGTTTCCCGGTCCAGCCTGTGGATCGGCGTCAGGTCGGCCAGCCCGGTCTTTTTTTTCAGGCGCACCAGCAAGGTCTCATGCAGGAAACGCCCGCTCGGGATCACCGGCAGGAAATGCGGCTTGTCGGCCACCAGTATCCGCTCATCCTGGTACAAGATAATTTCTTCAAACGGGATCGGCGTTTCGGCCGGCAATTCGCGATAATAAAAAATGCAGGCGCCGCGCCGGTAAGGGCTGTCCGGCGCCAGCCGCTCGCCGTCGCCGTCGACCACCTCGCCGCGCGCCATGCGCGCCACCCAGGCGGCGCTGCCGACAGCCGGGAAACGCTGTTCCAGGAAACTCAGCAAATCAGGCCATTCGCCCGCCGGCAGCCACAGATAGCTTGGCGCAACGCCATCGACCACCGGCAGCGGCTGGCGTTGCGACGCCATCACAGTACCCGTTGCCAATAACCGACGTCGATCCAGCGATCGAATTTCTTGCCGACCTGGGCAAAATGCGCCACCTTTTCGTAGCCCATTTTTTCATGCAAGGCGACGCTGGCGGCATTCGGCAAGGCGATGCCGCCGATCACCACATGCACCGGCAATTTCTGCAGCTCGGCGATCAAGGCCCTATACAGCGCGCTGCCGAGCCCCTTGCCGGCGGCGTCAGGCGACAGGTACACCGAAGTTTCCACGGCATGCTGGTATGCCGCGCGCGTACGCCATTTGGTGGCATAGGCGTAGCCGAGGATCTGTTCGTTTTCGACGCATACCAGCCACGGGAAGCTGGCGGTGATATCCAGGATGCGATGTTTTATCTGCTCGGGCGTCACCGGTTCGGTTTCAAAACTGATGAAGGTATCGCGGATGTAGGGATTGTAGATGTCGCAAATGGCGGCGGCATCGGCAATGCTGGCCGTGCGGATTGTGTGGGTCATGGCAAAAAACTCAGCTTATGCGGGCGAATGCATAATCATACCGCGCAATCGCCCGTGCCGAAGACATCGGCCAAATACGCCGCATCAGGCCAGCAAGGCTTCCCTGATCTGCTGCAGGGAAGCAGGATCTTCGATCGTGGTCAGGTCGCCTGGATCGCGTCCCTCGCAGATCGCCTGGATCGAACGGCGCAACAGCTTGCCGGAACGGGTTTTCGGCAGCAGCCCGACCACATGCACCCGCGCCGGCCGGCCGACGCTGCCGATCTGCCTGTCGACCACGCCCATGATCTCCGCTTCCAGCGCAGCCCGCGCCTGGGCCGTATCGACCGCCTGCCGCGGAATCACGAAGGCCACCGCCACCTGCCCTTTCAGCTTGTCTTCGACGCCGACCACGGCCACTTCCGATACATTCGGATGGCTGGAAATGCTTTCCTCGATTTCGCGGGTGCCCAGCCGGTGGCCGGCGACATTGATGACATCGTCGGTGCGTCCGAGGATGAAGTAATAGCCATCGTCGTCGCGGATGCCCCAGTCGAAGGTGGAATAGGCGCGGTTGCCCGAGCCGGGCACTTGCGTGGCCCAATAGGTATCGATGCAGCGCTGGTCGTCGCCATAGATGGTTTGCATGCAGCCCGGCGGCAACGGCCATTCGATCACCACCACGCCTTTTTCATTGGCGCCGCATAGCGCGCCGGTGGCTTCGTTCAACAGCTGTACCTTATAGCCGTACATCGGCACGCCAGGGCTGCCCAGCTTGCCCGGCCTGCTGTCGACATTCCTGGCGATGGTCATGATCGGCCAGCCGGATTCGGTTTGCCAATAGTTGTCGACCACGGGCACCCCGAGCGCCGACGCAATCCAGCTGGACGTGGTTTCGTCCAGCGGCTCTCCGGCCAGGTACAGCGCCTGCAAGGACGACAGATCGTATTTCTGCATCAGTTCCGGCGGCTGCTTTTTCAGCACCCGGATTGCGGTCGGCGCCGAAAACATGCGGGTCACCTTGTACTTTTCGACGATGCTCCACCAGACACCGCCGTCGGGACGGATCGGCAACCCCTCATACAGCACCGTCGCCATGCCCGCGATCAACGGGCCGTAAACGATGTAGGAATGGCCGACCACCCAGCCGATGTCGGAGGTGCAGAAAAATGTCCCGCCCGGCTTGCTGCAAAAGATGGCGTCCATGGAGGTCGCCAGGGCCACCGCGTAACCTCCCACGTCGCGCTGCACGCCCTTGGGCTTGCCGGTGGTTCCCGAGGTGTACAGGATATAGGAAGCTTGGTTCGATTCCAGCCAGGTCACCGGCACCTTGGCGTCGATATGCTGCTGCCGCTGCTCGGCATAATCGACATCCCGCCCTGCGGCCAGCGCCATCGGCGCCAGGCCGCGGTCGACCAGCAGCACGTGCGCCGGCCGGTGCCGGGCCAGCTTGATCGCCTCGTCCAGCAACCCCTTGTAAGGCAATATCTTGCCGGCGCGCGAACCGGCGTCGGCCGAGACGATCAGCCTGGGCGTGGCGTCGTCGATGCGGCTGGCCAGGCTGTTCGAGGCGAAGCCGCCGAACACCACCGAATGGATGGCGCCGATGCGGGCGCAGGCCAGCATGGCGAATGCCGCCTCGGCGATCATCGGCATGTAGATCAGGACCCGGTCGCCGCGTCCCACGCCCAGCCCTTGCATGATGGCGGCCATGCGGTTGACCTCTGCATGCAGTTCGCGGAAGGAATAGTTTTTTTCAGTGCCGGTCTCGGTGGAAATCGCGATCAGGGCGGGCTGGTCGCCGCGCGTCGCCACCCAGCGGTCGACCGCGTTGTGGCACAGGTTGGTGGCGCCGTCGACAAACCACCTGGCGAACGGCGGCCGGCTGTCGTCGAGCACTTGCGAGAACGGGTGGTGCCAGTCGATGCGCCTGGCTTGCTCGGCCCAGAAGGCGGACGGGTCGTCGATCGAGCGCTGGTAAAAGGTGGCGAAACTCATGCTGTCTCCTCGTTTCTTGAAAAGAATCGTAGGGCTGGAAGGCGAACGCCTTCCGCCTTGCATGCTTCTGCGGCATGTCTTGGCAAACCGATGCGGACAAATGCAACAGCGCCCCGTCAAAGCGGGGCGCTGCCTGGTTTAGATCACATACAGATCAACATATTCGTTGACTGCCATGTCTTCCAGTTTTTTCTGGTCCAGCGACACTTCCAGGATCTGCTGCTGCTGCTTGGCCGACAGCTGGCGCGCCAGGTTGACCTTGAACTTCGCTTCCAGCAGCGGAATGCCATCCTTGCGGCGGCGTGCGTGGCCGATCGGATATTCGACCACGATTTCCTTGAGTTTCTTGCCATCCTTGAATTCCACGGTCAGCGCATTGGCGATGGAACGCTTTTTCGGATCGTGGTAATCCTTGGTGAATGCCTTGTCTTCGACGCAGACGATCTTGTCGCGCAAGACGTCGATACGCTTGTCGGCGGCGATCTTGTCTTCATAGTCGCCGGCTGTCAGGCGGCCGAAAATCAGCGGCACCGCAACCATGTACTGGATGCAATGGTCGCGGTCGGCCGGGTTGTTCAGCGGCCCCTTCTTGTCGATGATGCGGATGCAGGCTTCATGGGTGCGGATGGTGATCTTCTTGATGTCTTCCACCGACTTGCCGGCCTTGGCCAGTTCGGCGTGCAAGGTCATGGCCGCTTCCACCGCGGTCTGCGAATGGAATTCGGCCGGGAACGAAATCTTGAACAGCACGTTTTCCATCACGTACGATTCATACTTGCGCTGGAACTTGAATGGCTGGCCTTTGAACAGCACGTCGTAGAAGCCCCAGGTCTTGGCGGTCAGCACCGACGGGTAGCCCATTTCGCCGCTCTTGGCGATCAAGGCCAGGCGCACCGCGCGCGAGGTGGCGTCGCCGGCTGCCCAGGATTTGCGCGAACCGGTGTTCGGCGCATGGCGATAGGTGCGCAGCGACTGGCCGTCGACCCATGCCAGCGATACCGCATTGAGGATTTCTTCGCGCGTCAGGCCCATCATTTCGGCCACTACCGCGGTCGATGCGACCTTGACCAGCACCACGTGGTCGAGGCCGACCTTGTTGAAAGAATTCTCGAGGGCGATGCAACCCTGGATTTCGTGCGCCTTGATCATCGCGGTCAGCACGTCCTTCATCTTCAGCGGTTTCTTGCCGGCGGCGATGGCGTTGCGCGAGAGCCAGTCGGCGGTAGCCAGGATGCCGCCCAGGTTGTCGGACGGATGGCCCCATTCCGCTGCCAGCCAGGTGTCGTTGAAATCCAGCCAGCGGATCATGGCGCCGATGTTGAAGGCGGCCTGGATCGGATCGAGCTGGAACTGGGTGCCCGGCACCTTGGCGCCGTTAGGCACCACGGTGCCAGGCACGATCGGTCCCATCAGCTTTTTGCAAGCCGGATACTCCAACGCTTCCAGGCCGCAGCCCAGGGTATCGATCAGGCAGTTGCGGGCGGTATCGTAGGCTACTTTGGATGTGATCTTGTATTTGGTCACGTAGTCGACGATATCGACCAGCACTTTGTCGTATTTTGGGCGGACGTTGGAGATGTGAGCGGACATTGTTTTCCTTGATGATGAAAAATTAAAACGAACAATTACAACCAAAAAAATTAAAGCAGAAATACATCGCCGCCACCCCCGCAACACCGTCCAGGTTCAGGACATCAGCGCAGCTTGCACTCGTTGGCCAGTTGCTGTCCCAGCTTGGAATTGAGCAGCATCGACTTGGCCGGGATCTGGATCCACACCAGGCCGCTGGCCTTGTCTTCCAGGCGCACCGCGCCGGTGGTGGTGCTGACCGTGGCCATCGGGTAGCTGCGGCCTTTCCAGGTCAGCTTGACGTCGCTGCCGGCGCCGGCCAGGTCGACCCGGTTGCCCAATTCGCAATAGAAATTACCGGTCAGCAGGCTTGCCGACGGCGTCGGCTCCAGCTTCAGGAGGTTCGGCAAGGTCGGATCCGGCTTGGTGTCGGCCAGCGGCACGCTGGAGCCGCAGGCAGCCAGCAAGGCGGTAAGTGTCAAAGCGGAAGCGATACGGTAAGTATTCAATGCGTTAAAAGCGATCATATGGTCCCGGCCCTAAGGCGTTAATTGAGTAAGCAGCGGAAGCTTCCATCGCTTACGCGATGGAAACATCTATTGGCTCGCTCCTGCGCCGGTATTGCCATTTTGCATACAGGCGCTATTTGCGTTTGCCAATCGGGACAAATTTTAAATCTTCTGGGCCCACATAATTCGCCGATGGACGAATAATCTTGTTGTCTATCCTTTGCTCGATAATGTGCGCCGCCCAGCCGGAGGTGCGGGCAATCACGAACAACGGCGTGAACATGGCGGTCGGCACGCCCATCATGTGGTATGAAACGGCCGAAAACCAGTCCAGGTTGGGGAACATTTTCTTGATATCCCACATCACCGTTTCCAGCCGTTCGGCAATATCGAACATTTTCAGGGAGCCGGCATCCTTGGACAGGCTGCGCGCCACTTCCTTGATCACCTTGTTGCGCGGATCGGAGATGGTGTACACCGGATGGCCGAAGCCGATCACCACTTCCTTGTTTTCGACGCGCTTCTTGATGTCGGCTTCTGCCTCGTCCGGGTTGTCGTAGCGCTTCTGGATCTCGAATGCGACTTCGTTGGCGCCGCCGTGCTTGGGGCCGCGCAAGGCGCCGATGGCGCCGGTGATGGCCGAATACATGTCGGAGCCGGTGCCGGCAATCACGCGGCCGGTAAATGTCGACGCATTGAACTCATGTTCGGCGTAGAGGATCAGCGAAGTGTGCATCGCCTGCTCCCACAGCGCGGACGGTTTTTCACCGTGCAGCAGGTGCAGGAAATGGCCGCCTATCGATTCGTCGTCGGTTTCGGTTTCGATGCGCTTGCCGTTGTGGCTGTAGTGGTACCAGTACAGCAGGACCGAGCCGAGCGAGGC
The DNA here is from genome assembly GCF_059418905.1 of Collimonas sp. GW821-FHT07E08. Classification (NCBI taxonomy): domain Bacteria; kingdom Pseudomonadati; phylum Pseudomonadota; class Betaproteobacteria; order Burkholderiales; family Oxalobacteraceae; genus Collimonas; species Collimonas sp. GW821-FHT07E08. The sequence continues at coordinate 61,227 of NZ_JBWKQR010000011.1, forward strand.
CATCAGGCGGTCGGCGATATCGCGCGCGCCAGGCGTATTGTGATCGTCTTTTTCGGGCAGGATGCAGCCCATGGCGGAGACGCCGGTGCGCATCACGTCCATCGGATGCGAGGATGCCGGCAGCCACTCAAGCGCCGCCTTGACGTTGGCTGGCAGCCCGCGCAGGGCTTTGAGCTTGGTTTTATAGGCTTTCAGTTCAGCGCTGGTGGGCAGTTTTCCATGCACCAGCAAATGCGCGATCTCTTCAAATTCGCAGCTGTCGGCGATATCCAGGATATCGTAGCCGCGGTAGTGCAGGTCGTTGCCGGTCTTGCCGACGGTGCACAGCGCGGTATTGCCGGCGGTGACGCCGGACAGGGCTACCGATTTCTTGGGCTTGAAGGTTGCCGCTGCTGCAGGCTGTTGCTCACTCATGTGTCGTGCTCCTATGCGATTTGTTTGACCAGGATTCAAATACGGGACGCCGGTTATTTCGCCTTCTGCTGCGCAAACAAGGCATCCAGCTTTTGCTCGAATTCGTGATAGTTGATGCGCTCGTACAGTTCGGCGCGGGTCTGCATGGTGTCGATCACGTTTTTCTGGGTGCCGTCGCGGCGCAGCGCGGTGTAGACGTTTTCGGCGGCCTTGTTCATTGCGCGGAAAGCCGACAAGGGATACAGCACCAGGCCGACATCGGCGGATTTCAGTTCATCGACCGTGAACAGCGGAGTCGCGCCGAATTCCGTGATGTTGGCCAGCACCGGCACCTTGACCGCTGCCGCGAATGTCTTGTACATGTCGAGCTGGGTGATCGCTTCCGGGAAGATCATGTCGGCGCCGGCTTCCACGCAAGCCACCGCGCGTTCCATCGCGGCTTCCAGGCCCTCCACCGCCAGTGCGTCGGTGCGCGCCATGATGACGAAGTTGTCGTCGGTGCGGGCGTCGACGGCAGCCTTGATGCGGTCCACCATTTCCTGCTTGCTGACGATTTCCTTGTTGGGCCGGTGGCCGCAGCGCTTGGCGCCGACCTGGTCTTCGATATGCATGGCGGCGGCGCCGAACTTGATCATGGCCTTGACCGTGCGCGCCACATTGAAGGCGGAGGAGCCGAAACCGGTATCGACATCCACCAGCAGCGGCAGGTCGCAGACATCGGTGATGCGCCGCACATCGGTCAGGACGTCGTCCAGGTTGGAGATGCCGAGGTCCGGCAAGCCCAGCGAACCGGCTGCAACGCCGCCGCCAGACAGGTAGATCGCCTTGAAACCGGCGCGCTTGGCCAGCAAAGCGTGGTTAGCGTTGATCGCGCCGACCACCTGCAACGGCGATTCGTCACGAACGGCCTGCCTGAATGCAGCGCCTGCGGAATATTGCGTCATATCGTCACCTTGTCTCGAACAGGTTTCATGGGGAAACCGATACAGCAATATTGCAATCGCCATGCCATGGCCGTCATGGACTGCAACAATTCCCCGTCCGCTTCCCAGGCTGCGACGACTATTTATTTGGAATCAGGCACTTGCGTGGATAGCCCCCGGGGCATCGAGCGATTGCATTACCGTCCTCGATGTTCCATACTATGTTTCAAATTGATCCATGAAACATTAATGAAACATCATTGAAACACCACTGAAGCAACAATGAAACCTCGATAACATGGCCCGCCCCCTGCCCTCTCCCGCCGGCAACCGCGACAACAACGATCTTCCGGTCATCTGGACCGTGTCGGTATCGCGCCTGTTCGACCTGTTCCGCGACATCACGCTGGAATTCGACCACCAGGCCAATATCGCGCCTATCCAGCTAGGTTTTGAAGACGCGGTCCAGCACATCCGCGAACGGCTGGCGACCGAACGCTGCGACGCCGTGATTGCCGCCGGCTCCAACGGCGCTTACCTGAAAAGCCGCTTGTCGGTGCCGGTCATCATCGCCAAAGCCAGCGGCTTCGATGTGATGCAGGCGCTGGCCCGCGCGCGCAAGATCACGCCGCGGGTCGGGGTCATCACCTACCAGGCGTCGATGCCGGCGCTGGCGGAATTCCAAACCGCATTCGACCTCAGCATCGAGCAGCGCAGCTACGCCACCGAAGAAGACGCCCGGGCCCAGGTCAACGATTTGAAAGCGAGCGGCATCAAGGCCATAGTGGGCGCCGGCCTGATCACCGACCTCGCCGAAGAAGCCGGGCTGAGCGGCATCTTTGTCTATTCCGCCGCATCGATCCGGCAAGCGTTCAACGATGCGCTGGAACTGGCGCGTTTGACGCAACTCCAGCTGGAATCGACCGGCGGCCGCAGCTATCCGGTCAGCGACACGCTCAGGGCCAAGCACGGCATCAGCGATTTGCGCGGCGCGTCGGACGCCATGGAAGCGATACGCAGGTCGGTGACGCTGTTTGCGCGCTCGCCGGCCAACGTCCTGATCCATGGCGAAACCGGCAGCGGCAAGGAGCTGGCGGCGCAGGCGATCCACCGTGAACACCCGCTGGCGCAAGGCACGGCCGGCGGCCGCAGCGGCCGGCCTTTTGTCGCGGTGAACTGCGGCGCGATTGCAGAATCGCTGCTGGAATCCGAGCTGTTCGGCTACGAAGAAGGCGCGTTCACCGGCTCGCGCCGCGGCGGCCGCGCCGGCCTGTTTGAAGCGGCCCACCGCGGCACCCTGTTCCTCGACGAAATCGGCGAAATGCCGCTGGCGCTGCAAACCCGGCTGCTGCGCGTGCTGGAAGAGCGCGAAGTGGTGCGCGTAGGTTCTACCCGCCCGATCGCGGTCGACGTCCGCATCATCAGCGCCACCCATTGCAATCTCGAGGAAAGAGTGCGCGACGGCCGTTTCCGCGCCGACCTGTTCTATCGCATCGGCGTCCTGCGCCTGGACTTGCCGCCCTTGCGCGCGCGCCCGGAGGACTTGGTGGCGCTGGCGGAATGGTGCCTGAAACAGGCGCTGGCGTCGCTGGATGTGCGGCCGCACGCCAATCTCCACGCCGAAGTCGTGGCTTGCGCGCCGCTGCTGGAAAGTTATGCCTGGCCCGGCAATGTGCGCGAACTGCGCAACCTGATGGAACGGGTGGCGCTGTTTCTGGCGGCCGAGCCGCTGCGTTCGCTGACGCCGGCCTTCCTGCTGTCGGCGGCGCCGGAACTGGCGGCCGCGCACAGCAATGCGCCGCCGGCGGTTGCAGTACCTGCGGCGGCGGAATCCGCGGCGCAGGCGCTGGCAAGGTTCGAGGGCAACCGTGCAGCTGCGGCCCGGTACCTGGGCATCAGCCGCACTACCCTATGGCGCAAACTGAGGGAATCGCAGGACAGCTAGGCGCCATCCTGCCCGGCTTGCCGTCAATCGTCTTTTGCGCCGGCTATGCCTAATTCCTGGATCTTGCGCGTGATGGTATTGCGGCCGATGCCAAGGCGTACTGCAGCATCGTTCTTGCGCCCGTGGGTATGGCGCAAGGCGATCTTGATCAGGGCCGATTCAAACTGCCGTCCCAGCACATCCATGACGTCGGCGTCGCCATTGCTGAGCATCTGGGCCGCTTCCGTCTCCAGCAAGGCAATCCAGCTTTGCTTTTCAAGCTGCCGTTCGCCGGCGCCCGCAGCTTGCGCCGCCGGCGCCAGGATCTCAGGATAGTGCGCGGCAGCGGCCGGCGCCGCCAGATGCGGATCGAACGCTACCGGCCGGCTGGCCGGGCTTTCCAGCTGCATGCTCTGGTCGCGGCCGCCGACCAGGTCTTGCGGCAGGTCCTTGATCTCGACCGTCTGGCCGGGCGCCATCACGGTAATCCAGTTGCACAGGTTTTCCAGCTGGCGCACATTGCCTGGCAGGTCCAGGCTGCTCATGAAACGCATGGCGTTATCGGAAACCCGCTTGCTTTCGACGCCCAGCTGCTTGGCGCTCTGGCTCAGGAAGTAGCGCGTCAGGATCGGGATGTCTTCGCGCCGCTCGCGCAAGCTCGGCAAGCGCAGCCTGATCACATTCAGGCGGTGATACAAGTCTTCGCGGAACAGTCCCTCGCGTACCCGGGTTTCCAGGTTCTGGTGGGTGGCGGCGATGACGCGCACGTTGGCTTTCAGGGACTGGTGTCCGCCGACGCGATAGAAGTGGCCGTCGGACAGCACGCGCAGCAGGCGCGTCTGCAGGTCGAACGGCATGTCGCCGATTTCGTCGAGGAACAGGGTGCCGCCTTCAGCTTGTTCAAAGCGGCCGCGGCGCGATGCCTGGGCGCCGGTAAATGCACCGCGCTCGTGCCCGAACAATTCCGACTCCAGCAAGTCTTTCGGAATCGCCGCGGTATTGAGGGCGATGAACGGCTGCGACGCGCGCGGGCTGTGCTTGTGCAAGGCGCGTGCGACCAGTTCCTTGCCGGTCCCCGATTCGCCGGTGATCAGCACCGTCACATTCGATTGCGACAGGCGGCCGATGGCGCGGAACACGTCTTGCATGGCTGGCGCCTGGCCCAGGATTTCCGGCGTCTCGGCAGAGGCTTGCTCGACATTCGCTTCGCGCAAGCTTTCTTCCAGCGCGCGCCGTATCAGTTCGACCGCCTTGTCGACATCGAAAGGCTTGGCCAGGTATTCGAAAGCCCCGCCCTGGAACGCGGCAACGGCGGAATCCAGGTCGGAAAAAGCGGTGATGATGATCACCGGCACGCCGGGAAACTTGGCTTTGACGGTTTGCAGCAGCTCCAGGCCCGAAGCGCCCGGCATGCGGATATCGGAGACCAGCACTTGCGGCGTGCTCGATTGCAGTGCTTCGATCGCATCGCGCGCATTGGAGAAACTCTTGGTGCTCAGGTTTTCGCGGGCCAGTGCTTTTTCAAGCACCCATCGAATCGATTCGTCGTCGTCAACAATCCAGATTGGTTTCATGTGTTTTGTGCTGCGCCAGGAGCGCAGTCCGTTAAACTATTTATCAGCGCAATGACGGCCTCGCAGTTGCAGCCTCGCAGTCACAGCTTATCAACTACTTGCAGGCAACAACCCTCAAGGCAGAGGTATCAGGATTCTGAAATCTGTATATCCCGGCCGGCTCTCGCATTCGATGACGCCCATGTGCTGTTGTACAAAGGTTTGCGCCAGCGTCAAACCCAGGCCGCTGCCGCCGTCGCGTCCCGACACCAGCGGGTAGAAAATGCGTTCTTGAATCTCGGCCGGGATGCCAGGTCCGTTGTCGATGATATGCAAGTCTAGTGCCAGCCGGTAACGCACCTTGGCCAGCGTCACCTGGCGCACTACCCGGCTCTGGAAAACCAGCTCCGCATCGCCCGCCTTGATGCGCTCCTGCAACGCTTGCGCGGCATTGTGGGCGATGTTGAGGATGGCCTGGATCAGTTGTTCCTTGTCGCCGCGGAACTGCGGGATCGACAGATCGTAATCGCGCTTGATGCTCAGGCCGCTCGGGAATTCGGCCACGATCAGGCTGCGCACCCGCTCGCATACCTCGTGGATATTGACGTCGCCCACGATCTGCGCCAGCCGGTGCGGCGCCAGCAGGCGATCCACCAGGGTCTGCAGGCGATCGGCTTCCTTGATGATGACTTGCGTGTATTCGCGCAATTCCTTGACGTGGCGCTCAGGCAGTTCGAGCTCCAGCAGCTGGGCGGCGCCGCGGATGCCGCCCAGGGGATTCTTGATTTCGTGCGCCAGGTTGCGGATCAGTTCCTTGTTGACCTGGCTCTGGTCGATCAGGCGCTCCTCGCGCTCCAGCTTGAGCTGCTGCACATTCTCCCGCAACTCGATCAGCACCGGCATCTCGGGGTTGTCGAGCGCGGTGACGATGGTGTCGACCCACAGGGGTTCGCGGCCCACGCGTTCCAGGATCAGGTCCTGGCGCGAGTCGTCGAACTGGTGCTGCAAGGCTTGCTCGAAAATCGCCAGCAGCTGGTCCGGGTTCAGGAACAGGTCGGACAGCGTCTGCTGCTGCAGCAGGCGGCTGGAACTCTCCAGCAGGTTTTCCGCGGCGGCGTTGGCAAACACCAGGCGTCCGTGCTGGTCCAGCACCAGCACCGCGGAAGCCAGCAGGTCAAGGCTGGCGAGCACGTTCCGTTCGGCGGTTTTTATTGGCATCCTGGCATCCTTGTCAAAAAGCCCGGTCCAGGCAAAGCGTGGCGCGGCGCGGCGGCGTCATTGAGACTGCGAGTGTGATTGAAATAGTGCATTTTCCGAGCATAACAAGCTTTGTAAGCGATGTCGGTGGGTAATATGCAGGATCGCCACATTATGGTGCGTCCGACTCTGCTCTATCTTAAACCGGTAGGCAAAAATAAAGGCCGCATGAGCGGCCTTATCCATTAAGCAAGGTTGATACCATGCCGTAGATTATTTGAGATTCGACAGTTCCCGGTTGAGCGCATCGATATTTTTCTCGCTGCGGGAAATGTCCTCTTTCATCGACGCCACGCGCTCCTGGTACTTGGCGTAGTTTTTCTCGTTGCCTTGCCGCTCCGGCGTACCGTCGTTGTAGTCTTTCTTGAGATTGGCCAGGCGCTGCTGCTCGTTCTTCAGCTCGTCCTGCAGGATCTGGCGGCGATCGTTGTCGCGCGCCTTTTGCGTGCCGTTATCCACTTTCGGGAAATCGGTCGGGGTGGAGGCCGCCGGCTTGCTGGCGGCTGCGCCTTCGCGTGGCGCCTTGCTCGACGACGTCACGGTCAGCGGCGGCAGGCTGACGCGCTTGCAGCCCTTGGTGTCGCCTGTGTTCTTGTATTCCTTGACGCCGTTCTGGTCCACGCAAAGGTAAACCTCGCTTTGGGCGTAAGCAGTGCCTGCGGCCATGCTGACGGCCGCCAATAGCAGAAATCCCGATAAAAGACGCTTCATAGACTTTCTTCGCAATGGCAATTCAATCGAGCCGCTAGTTTATGTCAAGAAACATGCAATGACAAACCATCCTGCAGAATATAGTTTGCGATATGCAGGAGGTGAAAACAAGCGTGCGAGAAAAACAAAAGGACAGGGAGATCCCTGTCCTTTATCTTGCAGTCCGCCCTTGCATCTGGCAAGAGCGGAGGTGCAAACTTGCGAACCGACTTATACCGAATAGTACATGTCGAATTCGATCGGGTGAGTCGTCATGCGGTAGCGCTGGACTTCCTGCTTCTTCAAGTCCAGGTAGGCATCGATCATGGTGTCGCTGAATACGCCGCCGCGGGTCAGGAACTCGCGGTCCTTGTCCAGCGCTTCCAGTGCTTCTTCCAGCGAAGCGCAAACGGTAGGGATCAGCGCGTCTTCTTCTGGCGGCAGGTGGTACAGGTCTTTCGATGCTGCCTCGCCCGGATGGATCTTGTTCTGCACGCCGTCCAGGCCTGCCATCAGCAATGCCGCGAAGCACAGGTACGGGTTAGCCAGCGGATCCGGGAAACGGGTTTCGATGCGGCGGCCCTTTGGATTCGCTACGTGCGGGATACGGATCGAAGCCGAACGGTTACGCGCCGAATAGGCCAGCTTGACCGGTGCTTCAAAGCCTGGAACCAGGCGCTTGTACGAGTTGGTGCCTGGGTTGGTGATCGCGTTGAGCGCCTTGGCGTGCTTGATGATGCCGCCGATGTAGAACAGCGCGAATTCGGACAGGCCGGCATAGCCGTCGCCGGCGAACAGGTTCTTGCCGTCTTTCCAGACCGATTGGTGCACGTGCATGCCGGAGCCGTTGTCGCCAACGATAGGCTTAGGCATGAAAGTCGCTGTCTTGCCGTAGGTGTGGGCCACGTTCCAGACCACGTATTTCAGGTTCTGGGTCCAGTCGGCGCGCTCGACCAGGGTCGAGAACTTGGTGCCGATTTCATTCTGGCCGGCGCCTGCAACTTCGTGGTGATGCACTTCAACCGGGATGCCCAGCGATTCCAGGATCAGGCACATTTCCGAACGCATGTCCTGGAAGCTGTCGACCGGAGGCACAGGGAAATAGCCGCCCTTGACGGTTGGACGGTGGCCGGTGTTGCCGCCTTCGAGTTCGGCGCCGGTGCTCCACGATGCTTCTTCCGAACCGATCTTGACGAAACAGCCGGACATGTCTGCGCCCCAGCGGACGTTGTCGAAAATAAAGAATTCAGGTTCCGGGCCGAAATAGGCGGTGTCGCCCAGGCCGGAAGATTTCAGGTAGGCTTCAGCGCGCTTGGCGATCGAACGCGGATCGCGGTCGTAGCCTTTGCCGTCGGATGGCTCGATGACGTCACATTGCATGAACAATGTGGTTTCTTCCATGAACGGGTCGATGTTCGCGGTGTTAGGGTCCGGCATCAACAACATGTCGGAAGCTTCGATACCCTTCCACCCAGCAATAGAAGAACCGTCAAATGCATGACCCGACTCAAATTTATCGATATCGAAATGAGAGACAGGGACAGTTACGTGCTGTTCCTTGCCTTTGGTGTCAGCGAAGCGAAAATCAACGAATTTGACTTCGTTGTCTTTTGCCATTTTCAAGACTTCTGCGGCCGTCATTGCCATGTGAATCTCCTAAGATGAAAGTACTTGTAAAAAAGTACTACGGTTTTTAAATTGTGCGCCCTGCTCAGGATCTGTTGCGCGCAGTCTTCAGCATCGCAGTAACATCATGATGTACAGGTATTGAGCAAACTATGACCGGACAGCAATTCAGTACGACCAGAACTCAGTGCAGGATGATAGCAGAATCCATGCCACCATCCTTTCATTGCGGCACGCTTATTCGATCCGGTAATTAGCTGGTTTAGAAGGCTGTATTGCGCTTTTTCGGAGTTGGTCCGGCTATCGCGAATCACCGTCATGGTGCACAGGAAAATGCTGGCACCATTTTAGTGCTCGCACCTTGGCAAACCAGGAATTAGCACCATAACGGTGCAACCGGGACATTGAATAGCCGCTTGTTTAAAAAACATTTTTTGGAGATACACCATGCCTACGACTGACGAACTCCTGGCCACCGCCCGCCAACGTGGCCAGAATGACCACCTGCCCTATGCCGGCGCCGTCACCCCGAGCGAGGCGTTTGCCTTGCTGCAGGAAAACGTCGCCGCGATCCTGGTGGATGTCCGCACCAATGCCGAACGCGACTGGGTCGGCCGGGTTTCGATCCGCGATCCGCAGCATGCGGCGGTGCAATGGTCGCAATACCCCGGCGGCGTGCAAAATCCCGATTTCCTGGCGCAGCTGGCGCAGATTGCTGAAAAAGGAACGCCGTTGCTGTTCCTGTGCCGTTCCGGCGTGCGTTCGCAGCACGCGGCCAAGCTGGCGACCGAAAACGGCTACAGCAACTGTTTCAATATCCTGGAAGGCTTCGAAGGAGACAAGGACAACAATGGCCACCGCAAGAACATCAACGGCTGGTGCAAGGCCGGTTTGCCTTGGCTGGGAGCTTGAGGGAATTGCCCGGCAGGCTGGCGCGCCCGGGCGCCGGATTCATTTGGCCTGGTAGGCCAATATCCGGTTCTCGTATTTCTGGTCTTCGAATTCGTGCCAGGCAGTGCCGATATCGGTGAAACCGTAGGCGCGGTAAAAACCCAGCGCCTGTACATTGCCAGCCCAGGCGGTAAGCCAGAGCCGGTCGCCGGCGCTGCCGCGGGCGTGCTCCAGCAGCGCGCGGCCGATGCCGCGGCCATGGAAATGTTCCTGCACGTATAGCGTGTCGACCTCGACCCCGCCGTAGTTTTTTTCCGCGCAAGGCGAGTCCAGGCCGAGCAGGATATAGCCCCGCAGGTTTTCGCCATCCACTTCGACGAACAGCCGGTAATCGGGATCGGCGATGATCTCGCGGAAATACTCGGGCGTGAAAGTCGACAGCACCTCGCGCGCCAGGTCATCGCTGACGCCTTCTGTGGCATAGGCATGCAGCCAGACCTGGATCGACAGCGCGGTCAGGCTCATTCCGTCGGCTTGCACCGCGCTGCGGATCATGTCGCCTGTTCCGTGCGCGCCAGCGATACGATCGCCACGCGCGCAGCCGCCAGGTCCCAGGCGGCCTGGCCGACGGTCTTATATACCGGCAAGACGGCCTGCTGGACAAAGCCGTGCGCCAGCACATCGGGCAGTTCGCGCACCTTGCTCCAGTCGACCTGCGCCTGCAGCAGATCGCCGGCTTCATGCCTGGCGCCGGCCAGGCAGTCGACCACTACGGTGCGGCTGTGCAGCAGCTCGGGCGGGAACTCGACCATGTCCGGTTTGAAGGCGCCGACGCCGATCGCCAGCGTGGTTGCCGCGACATGGGCCGGGATCACCGCGGTACGCGAGGTGGTCAAGGCAATCAAGACATCGGTGTGCGGTAAATCGGTGGCTAGCGTGGCGGCGGCCAGGGCCTTGACCGCAATCTGCGGATGGCGCAGCTGCAAGGCGTCGCAAAACACCTGGGTCTTCTGCAGGTCGCGCGCGGCGACCCAGAATTGATTGACGCCGAAATACTCGACCAGGCCGTCGGCGTGGGCGATAGCCTGCACTCCGGTGCCGATCAGCAATGCGGACTTCGGCCTGGACGGCAGCAGCGCCTCGATGCCGAGCAAGCTTACCGCCGCAGTCCGGCGCGCGGTAACGGTAGGCCCGTGCAACAGCGCCAGCCGGCGGCCGCTGGCGGCGTCGAACACCACCACTTCGCCCTGGATCGCCGGCAACTGGAATTGCGCATTGTTGGCGTGCACGGTGATCAGCTTGGTCATGCCGATGTCAGCGGCGATAGCCGGCATGCACAGCAGCACGCTGGCCTTGTCGATTTCCACCACCATGCGTTCGGGCGCGTTGATCTCGCCTTCGCGCAATTGGCGCGCGACCTTTACCAGCGCCGGCACCAGTTCGGCATAGGGCAAAGCGGCGGCGGTGCTGTCAGCGTCGAGGATTTTCATAAGTCAGGCCGTCCAAATCAATCAGCGCAAGAAGAAACCTTGCGGAAACGGATCGCTGTCTTCCAGCACCCACTGGTTGAAACCCATGATGTGCGCATCGCCGGTGACTTCGGTAAGCGCCGCATCGAACTCGCCGACTTTGGTGGTGCCGGTCACGCGCACCCGGAAACAGCTGCCGACGATGCTCTCATTCACCAGCACCTGGTTCAGCGCCAGTTTCTGGCGCAGGAACAGCTGGGCGGCACGGCCGGAAGTGCCGGTGCCGGTCGGCGAACGGTCCACTTCGCGGTCGGCGAAGATGCAGACATTGGCCTGGTCGGCGCCGGCGCCGTTCGGCGCACCGTCGATGATGGTGCCGTACAGGGTATCCAGGCCGGGCTCCAGCGGATGCTGGATCGCCACCTGGTCCTTGACCGCCTGCTTGGTTTCCGCGCCCAGCTGTATCAGGCCGCGCACCTGCTCCGGCTTGATCTTGACGCCAGCCTGGTCGGCATTCATGTAGTAATAAAAGGCGCCGCCGAACACGATGTCGCCCGTCACCTTGCCGAAACTCGGCGTCTCGACTTCGACATCGCGCCGGTAGATGAACGCCGGCACATTGCGGAAGGTGACGGCGCCGGCGCGCTGGCCGTCCCACGCGACCTGGGCTTCGATAAAACCGGCCGGCGTGTCGAAGCCGATGCGCGTCAGCGGCACGGTGCGTTCTACATGGTTGAGCTCCACCAGCACCTTGCCGAGCGCGATGATGCCATGGCCGCACATGTCGCTGTAACCTTCGTTATGGATGAAGATCACGCCGAAATCGGCGGCCGGCGTAACCGGCGGCAACAGGTAGGCGCCGTACATGTCGGCATGGCCGCGCGGCTCGTTCATCAGGAACTGGCGCACATCGTCGCGCTGCGCCTTGAGCCAGCTGCGGCGCTCGAGGATGGTCTTGCCCGGCACCGGCGGCAGGCCGGAAATGACGATGCGCAGCGGTTCGCCGCCAGTGTGCGCATCGACCGTGTGGATGGTTCGTGTATAACTTAGCATGGGAATCTTGTATGAGAGAGCCGAGAAGGTTCGAGCTGCATCTTGATGCAGGCGGAAAGCGCGCAGCGCCTTCCGCCTTGTCTTACTTTTTGCGATACGCCTGGCAGCGGGGCTGCCAGGGCTGCTGCCCGCTAGCTGCTTAGTAGCTGGTGAGCGCTTCCGGCACGCCGCCCTTGAAGCGGAACACGGTTACCGGCGATTGCTTCAGGTCGTGGTTGGCGTCGAATTCATAAGAACCGGCGACACCCTTGTAGTGGATCTTTTCCAGCGCCGAGACGTATTGCTTAGGCTCGACCGAGTTGGCGTCCTTCATCGCCTGCGCGATCACCATCATGCCGTCGTAGAACGAAGCAGCGTAGGTTTCCGCAGGACGGTTGTAACGCTTCTGGTAGTCGGCCGCAAAGGTCTTGCCCGAAGCCAGCTTGTCCAGCATGGCGCCGCCCTGGGTGCAATACACCTGGTCGGTAATCGCATCGCCGCCGAGGCGGCCCATTTCAGGCGCGCAGATGCCGTCGCCGCCAAGGAACTTGGCGCTCAAGCCCAGCTGCTTCATCTGGCGCATCATCGGGCCGCCCTGCGGCGAGTAGCCGCCGTAGAAAATCGCGTCCGGCTTCTTCGATTTGATGGAGGTCAGGATGGCGGTGAAATCGGTTGCCTTGTCATTGGTGAAGTCATTGCCGAGCACCTTGATGCCGTTGGCCTTGGCGACTTTCGAAAACTCTTCCGCCAGGCCCTGGCCGTAGGCGGTGCGGTCGTCGATGATCGCGACGGTCTTGACCTTCAGTTCCTTGGCTGCATACAGCGCCATCTTGCCGCCCAGCTGGCTGTCGCTGGCCGCTACCCGGAATACCGAGTGGAAGCCTTGCAAAGTCACCTTCGGATTGGAAGCCACGGTGCCCATCACGATGCCGGCGTCGTTATAGACGCGCGAAGCAGGAATGGTGACGCCCGAATTGTAAGGGCCGACCACTGCCTTGACGCCCATGTCGACCAGCTTTTGCGCTACGCCCACACCGGCGCGCGGATCGGCCTGGTCGTCTTCCATCTGTGCTTCGAACTTGATTTTCTTGCCGCCGATGACCATGCCCTGGGCATTGAGCTTGTCGATCGCCATGGCCAGGCCGCCCTGGTTGTCGCGGCCGGCAGATGCCTGGGGGCCGGTCAGCGGACCGCTGAAACCGATCTTTACTACTTGTGTCTCCTGCGCCATAGCGAGCGCTGGGAATGCAGCCAACATAACCATCATCAGTTTGGTCCGTGCGTACATGGCGAATCCTTTCGTCTGTCTTTAATAATAGTGTTTTTTTAATATCGGCACCCATCGTCAGGCGTGGGAAACCGGGGACGTCTCTTGCAGATCGAATCCTAGCAGGGACGCCGCCACATTAAATTCTTTTATGCGGCAGCTTCTCCGTAGATTCGATGGCAAAATGACTTGATCCTGCAGGGATTTTAGTTGCTATCGGGCGGCGAGGGAAACAAATTGGCGGTGCCTGGCAGAGACAGCAGAAAGGGGGCTGAGGCGCGGCTAGTGGCAATCCGGGACATTCTGGTCCAGGTAGACTTCGAATGCGACATTGCTGACCCATTTTTTCCGGTTGCCGGCCCAGTAGCCGCTGTCCCATGCGCCGGCTGCCTGCCGCAGGTAATCGCCCAGGCCGGTATCCGCCGGCCTCACCGCAAAAGTCAGCGTGGCCGGACTCGCGTCCAGCGGCAGGCTGGCTGAAAACTTCTTCCATTCGGGCAAATCCAGCATGCCCGTCAAGACCGCATCGTCATGCACGGCGGCGTCGCAGGCGCCGGTCCTGAGCGCCAGCAATGCATCGGCCGGAGCTTTGTATATTTTTTCCACGGCGCCATAGCGGGCCGCCATGCTGCCGATATAAGCGCCGCCTTGCGCCAGGCAGACGCTGCGTCCGCGCAGCTGCGCCGGACGCCTGATGCCGGTATCGTTGCGCATGATCAGCTTGGGGTGCGCCTGGTAAGCCGTCGGCAGCAGCCTTGCGCTCGCACGCAGCGCGTCGGCATCGGCCGGCTTCAGGTTCAGCAGCAGCAGGTCTGCCTTGCCTCGCGCCAGCAATTGCAGACGGTCCTGCGCCGTCACTTTTATCGTGACCAGCCTGACCCCGAGGCGTTGCGCCAGGTCGGCGGCGACAGTCGTGTCGAAACTTTCCGCAGTCCGGTATTTTGCGCCGGCGACATGCGCCGGAGCGACATAGCTGACGCCGACCACCAGCTGGCCGCGCTGCTGAATCTGCTGCACGCTGGCCGCCGCTGCGCCGAGCGGCAGCGCGCAGGCCGGCAGCAACAGCAAAAACCGGAGGAGGAAATGCGGCGGCTTCATGGTGTCGGATCAGACGTACTGGTAGCGCAGCACCCGGTGCTTCAGGTTTTCCAGGATGAACTGGTCGATCAGGGCCGCCAGGATTGCAATGGCGAGGATGTTGGTCATCACGCCGACCATGTCGGCGGTTTCCCCGGCGTAAGCCAGGGTCCGTCCCAGTCCCTTGCCGAAGCCGATCAGCATTTCGGCCGAAATCAGTGCGCGCCAGGCATTGCCGAACGCCAGCTGGGCGCCGGTTATCAGCTCCGGCATGACGGCGGGCAGGTACACGCGTTTCAGCATGTCCCAGCGCGTGGCGCCCATCACCCGCGCCGCCGAAACATGTACCTGCTGTACGCTTTCCGTGGCATTCATGACGCTCAGCGCAGCCGGGAAAAAGGCCGCCATCGCCACCACCACCATGATCGGCATGTTGCCGAAACCCATCAGGATCAGGAACAAGGGCACCCAGGCAATCGACGGGATCGATTGCAGGATAATGATGGCCGACTTCAGCACTTCGCGGAAGAAAAACAGGACTGCGCCGACCAGGCCGAAACCGATGCCGAACAGCATCGCCGCCGCATAACCGCCGCCGAGCCGGGTCAGGCTGCCCCACAGGGCGGTACGGAATTCCGGCGTCAACGCTTCATGCCACAAACGTCCCAGCACCGGCAGCACGCCTGGCATCAGGAAGTCGGGCAAGGACCAGGCGGCGATCTGCCATAACAGGAAAATCAGCAGGATGGCCAGCAGCATGGCAAGTTTTTTGCGGTAACCGGCCAGCCGGCTTTGAGTGCTCATAAATAAGGAAGGAAATAAGCCAAAACAATTCTTGTGCATTGAAAAAAAACAGCTGCCGGACGATCAGAGCTTGCGTGCCTTTTGCCAGTCGAGATCGATGATGGCGTTGACGTTGAACGGCTTGCCGTCGCGCGTCTTGAGCGAACCCTGGTCTTGCAGGATATTGGCCAATTCCTGCATGCGCGCCAGTTCCTTGGCGGTCAGCACGGCGCTGAAGGTCTGGCTCTTGATAGCGTCGCGGATCACGGTTTCACGCGGCAGGTCGCCCTGCTTCAGGGTCTTCAGGGCGGGCTCCGCGATGAAATAGCCGGCGATCAGCTTCGACGCCGCGGCCGGATCCTTTTGCAATAGCTCGATGGCTTCATGCTGCGCATCCAGCGATTTCCAGACCGCGTCGCGGCGCTTCGCCAGCGTTTCCCCGGAAGTGATCACCACCATGCAGGGGAAGGGCCAGACTTCGCCGACTTCATAAATCTGCTTCACCGGCGCCACCAGCTTGGCGATGCTGGCTTGCGGTTCGAACAGGAAAGCAGCATCGACCCGCTTGCCTGCCAGCGATTGCACCGCCACCTGCGGGCTGACGCCGAGGATGTTGACGTCGTCGGCTTTGAGGCCGGCGTTCTTGAGCGTCACGCCTTTGAGCACGGTGTCGGCGGTGCTGCCCTCGGCCTGCGACGCCAGGGTGCGCCCCTTCAATCCAGCCACGTCCTTGATGCCGCTGTCCTCGCGCACGACGAGCGCGTGATAGCCATGCTGGGCGCCAGCCACTACCTTGAGGTCGGCGCCTTTGGAAGCCCAGGCCGCAGCATTGGTGAAACCCAGCACGCCGCTGTCGAGCTGGCCGCCGACGATAGCCTTGATCAGGTCGGTGCCCGACTTGAACTCGACCAGTTCGACCTCCAGGCCGTGTTTCTTGTAGAAACCGCCTTCAAAAGCGGCGATCGCCTGCGCATCGTCCATGACCCGCAGGTAACCGATCTTGAATTTCTCGGCGGCGCCGGCCTGCCCCGCCAGCGTCAGCAGGAGCGCTGGAATCAGCAGGAGCGGTTTTAAGCGGGTGCTGGCGAAGTTAACGGCGAAGTCAATGCGTTTCATGCGGCGATTCCCTCAAGTTTTTTTGCGAATGCGTCCTGCTCTGCGCGGATCCCGAGCAGGCAGAGAATCTCCCGCCGGATGGCGGCAAATTCGGACAGGTCGTGGGTTTTCTCGTGGTGGTTCAGGTTGAATTCGCGCAGCACCTTGGCCGGGCGCGGGCTGAACACCAGGATGCGGTCGGCCAGGAACAGGGCTTCGTCGACATCGTGCGTCACCAGCAGCACGGTCGGACGTTCTTCCCGGATCAGCTGGCGCAGGGAGTCCTGCAAGGTCATGCGGGTCAGCGCGTCGAGCGCGCCAAACGGCTCGTCCAGCAGCAGCACCTTGGGTTTGGTGATGAAGGCGCGCGCCAGCGCCGCGCGCTGCCGCATGCCGCCCGAGACCTGGTGCGGATAATAAGCTTCGAAACCTTGCAGGCTGACTTTGGACAGCCAGTCGCGCGCCTGCCGGCGGGCGTCGGCCTTGCCGGCTTTTTGCAGCTCCAGCGCCAGCGCCACATTCGCTTCGAGCGTCAGCCATGGATACAGCGCGTTTTCCTGGAACATCAGCATGCGTTCGGGATGCGGCCCCTTGATCGCCTGGCCGTCCGCCAGCAGCGCGCCGCTGGTCGGCGCGCCGAGGCCCGCGGCCAGGTGCAGCAGGGTCGACTTGCCGCAGCCGGAAGGACCGACCAGGGCGACCAGTTCGCCTTCTTCGATTTCGCGGCTGAAATCGGCGATGACAGGCAAACCGGAGAACTGCTTGCTGATGTGCTGAAAAGATAACTTCATGGGGAGATGGCGGCCTTTGCGTTGCAATACAACGCCGGGCCTAAGTCGGCAAGCGCATATAAAGTGGATTTTTTATTTACTTTTCACTTTATCGGTCAACTTTCCGCCTTACAACAACTTATAACTTCTATGCTTATGCAAATAACAAATATAGAAGCTTGCCATGCATCTATCGCTGCACCTGCTTCAGTCTAGCCCTGCCCATCGCCGATAAGGCGCCAGGCACATCCGGGTAGCGCAATCGCACCCCCAGCTCCAGCTTGATGCGCCGGTTTTGCAAACGGCGCGACTCCGACATGAAGGACAGCAGCATGGGCGACACCACCTGTTCCAGCTCGGCGCGCGGCAGCCGGGGCGGCAGCGGCAGGCCGAAGGCTTGGGCCACCAGGTCGAAATACTCAGCCATCTTCAGCTGCGAATCGTCGCTGGCATGGTAGATGCGCAACGGCGCTGCCTTGTCCACCGCGGCCACAATGATGCGCGCCAGGTCATCGGCATGGATATGGTTGGTGTAGACGTCGTCGGCGGCAACCAGGGCCGGCGTCGCTTTCTCCAGGCGCGCCAGCGGCAGGCGGTCGGCGGCGTAAATCCCCGGCACCCGCAAAATCGCCAGGCGTCCGTTGCGGCGCCGGGCCCAGGCGCGCAGCACCTGCTCGGCATCGACACGGCGCCTGGCGCGGCCATTGTGCGGCGCCAGGATTCGGGTTTCGTCTATCAGGGCGCCGCCGCAATCGCCATAGACGCCGGTGGTGCTAATGTAAACAAGTGTGGCCCGCTCGGGTAGAATGGCGGCCAGGTTTCGGCTGCGCCGGTCTTTTTCCCCCCCCGACTGCGGCGGCGCCAGGTGGACGACAACCTGCGCCAGGCGCGCCAGCCGCGCCAATGTTGCCGGCTGGTCAAGATCCGCCACCAGCGGGATTGCGCCGGCGGCGCGCAATTCGGCACAGCGGTCCGGCTGGCTGGTAACCGCAAACACGCGAAAGCGCTGTTTCAGCAGCGCCAGCAAACGTAATCCCACGTTGCCGCAGCCGAGGATCAGCAGGCGCGGCTTGCCTAGTTTGCCGCCAGGGTTTTGTTTTATATTTTTCATTACAGGATTGTATGAGTTTTCAGATAACTGTTCAGCCTAGCGGTCGTCAATTCAGCTGCGACGAAGGCGAGACCATTCTCAATGCCGCCGTACGCGCCGGCGTCGGTCTGCCTTACGGCTGTAAAAACGGCGCTTGCAGTTCATGCAAAGGCAAGCTGCTGGACGGCGAAATCAGCCATGGCGCGCACCAGGAAAAAGCGCTGCCGGTCAAGGAAGAACAACAGGGCTTTGCCCTGTTCTGCTGCGCCACGCCGCATTCCGACGTCACCATCGAGGTCCGCGAAGTAGCGGGCATCGGCGATTTCCCGGTGCGCAAGATGCCGACCCGCATCGCCAAGATCGACAAGGTGGCCGACGACGTGGTTGTGCTGTCATTGCAATTGCCGGCTAACGAACGGCTGCAGTTCCTGGCGGGCCAGTATATCGAATTCATGCTGCGCGACGGTAAACGGCGCAGCTATAGCATGGCCAACGCGCCGCACAAGGATGAATACCTGACGCTGCATATCCGCCACATGCCTGGCGGCCTGTTTACCGACCAGGTGTTCAGCACCATGAAAGAGCGCGACATCCTGCGCCTGGAGGGGCCGCTCGGCACGTTCTTCCTGCGCGAGGATTCGGACAAGCCGATGGTGTTGCTGGCTTCGGGCACCGGCTTTGCACCGATCAAGGCGCTGGTCGAACAATGCGCCCATACCGGATCGCAGCGGCCGATCACTTTGTACTGGGGCGGCCGGCGGCCGCAAGACTTGTACATGATGGCGCTGTGCGAAGAATGGGCGAATACGCTGCCGAACTTCAAGTTCGTGCCCGTCATTTCAAATGCACAGCCGGAAGACCAGTGGCAAGGCCGCACCGGCTTCGTGCACCAGGCGGTGATCGACGACTTGCCCGACCTGTCCGCTTACCAGGTATACGCCTGCGGCGCGCCGATCGTGGTGGAATCGGCACAGCGCGATTTTGTCGCCCTGTGCAAACTGCCGGCCGACGAGTTTTATGCGGATTCGTTTACCTCGGAAGCCGACCTGGCTTCCTGAGCTGGGCTGCGCTATTTCAACGCCGCGCCCTAGTTGAGGGTGCCGGCCGTCAGGCGCACGTGGCGCGTGAGCGTCACTTCATGCATGACTATCTGCCGCGGGCCGGGATCGGGCTGCTCCGGCCTCGCAGCCATGGCTTCCGGATTCACCTGGCTGACAGGCTTGTTCACGCTTGCGGCCAGCATCCGCGATGGCGGATGCGGTAACGGCCGGCGCTGCTTCGGCAGCGTCTTGGAAGCAGCCTTTCCCTTGTCTTCCCGTGCCGGCAACCTGCCGCTGGCGACAGGCTCGTCCGTCCTGCCGCTGCTTGCCTGGTCGGCTGCAACTGCGATGGGCGGGAGCTGGATTTTCCCCTCAGCTTCGGCATTCTTCACAGCCAGTATCTTCGCAGGCGGTTCAAGCGTGGCGGCTCCGGGTACGTCCGCTTGCTGCCAATGCCGATGTCCCAAAAACGCCAGTACGCCCGCCATCAGGATTCCCAGCAACATCAACGGCACGCCGGAATGCGTTTGCGGACTCACAAAATCCAGCACCGGGCTGGCGTCCGCTGTCCTCAGCTTGACGCGCTGGCGCAAATCGCTCATGGCTGCCTCTCTAGCCAGGGCCCGAATGGCAAGCCTGGCCTGGCATAAGCGACGCCATGGGCAGAACAGCGCAAGGGCTGGCGCCATGCCAGGTTGCCCCATGCGCCATAGCGTCCTGATTGCTCCACCACCAGATTGTCGGCGGCCCAGTATCCCCACTTGTAGCGAGCGGCCGGCGGTTGAGGGCGGCTGGCCGGCGCGGCAAACGCCGGGCCGCGGGCATAGGTGCGGCTGGAGTCAGAGTGATATTGGCTGCTTTGCAGCCACGGATGCGCTGCTGCCAGCCAGCGTACCGAAGAGGAACTATCTTGCGCCTGGCGCGGGCTGCTGGAAAATGGCGTTACCGCCAGCACCGGACCGGCATCGTCGCCAGCCCGGGCCAGCAACGCGGCGGCGGCGATGCTGTCGGCCAGCGCTGCGCTGCGCGCCACCGGCATGCCGCACACGCCTTGCCATATCCCTTGTTTCCTGAACAGGCACTCGAGCGCATCGTGCTGCGGCAGGCTCAGCACGCAATCGTCTTCCAGCATGTCCCAGTGGCGCTGCACGGCGGCTGTCAGCAACGACTTGCAAGAGACCAGGCGCAGCCCGTGCATTTTGGCCAGCGCCTGCAACCCTTGCATGAGCGCTGCATCGGTCGCCGCCGCCAGCCGCGGCTGGCCGGACGGTGCGGGATCGACCACCACCTGGCGGCCCGGATAGGCGCTGCCGTCCTGCTCGTCAAATACGGCATTGGCATAACCTTGCCAGTCTGCGGTCCGCTCCAGACCTGCTCGCCACGGCAGCACCGTATGCCGCACATAGGGATAACCGAGCAGCACGGTCAGCTTGTCGGCCGATTTTATGCGGCCGCGCGGCGTGCGCTCGAACAGATCGGCAGCAGCTGACAGAGGATCTGGCAGCGCATCGGGATCCCCTTTCAGCGCGCCGCTCCAGACATTGCGCCCACGGTCGAACGCCGAACGGCCTATCCAGGTAAGCTGCCCCCCTTGCAGCAGCATAAGGTGATGCATCACCAGCGGTTGCGATGGCTTGAATGATTTGCTAGGGGGAAATGGCACAATGCACCTCCTCGGGGGTGGCCAGGGCGGCAGCGATTTCAGCCTCCGCCCCGCGCCAGGCATTACGGCATTGGATTGCTCAAAAGCATGATTGTGGAAGATATCAGATTTAATTGCTTTTTGAGAACTATTTTAATCATTTCGTTATCCAGCGCCGACCGTTGCGGCCTGCCGCAGGCGGACGACGGGATATCGCCCTTGACCGGCGCCCACAATAGTGCAAATTTTTTTTGACGCACCACACAAAAAGTCCTAATATTTGCGTCATGAACATGATCCGAACATTGTTGCGACGCCGTAACCCATTGCCTCTGCCAGGTAAGCCGTGCGCGTGACCGTCGATTGATCCCGAAGCCACAGGCGCTGCCTGTGGTTTTTTTTTGCCCTTATTTGGAGTAGCCATATGGAACACAGCGTGGAATTCAGCGAATACCCGGTTAACGACCTGATGTACATCACCAACCGCCCGCCCCTGGTGTTTACCGAAGGCGACGGCATGTGGATGACGGATCACACCGGCAAACGCTACCTGGATTATTTGCAGGGCTGGGCCGTCAATGCGCTGGGCCACTCGCCGCAATGCATCCAGGATGCGCTGCTGGCGCAGTCGAAAAAGATCCTCAATCCTTCGCCTGCTTTCTACAACGCACCGTCGATTGAACTGGCCGGCCTGCTGACCGCCAATTCCTGTTTCGACCGTGTGTTCTTCACCAATAGCGGCGCTGAAGCCAATGAAGGCGCGATCAAGCTGGCGCGCAAATGGGGCAAGAAGAATCCGAACCAGGCGGGCCAGCATCGCTTCGAGATCATCACTTTCAACCACAGCTTCCACGGCCGCACGCTGGCGACCATGTCGGCCAGCGGCAAGCCGGGCTGGGACACCATCTTTGCACCGCAAGTGCCGGGTTTCCCGAAAGCGGAACTGAACGACCTGGCCAGCGTTGAGCGCCTGATCAACGACAAGACCGTGGCCGTCATGCTGGAGCCGGTGCAAGGCGAAAGCGGCGTGATCCCGGCCAGCCGCGAATTCATGCAAGGCTTGCGCGAACTGACCAAGCAGCGCGGCATCCTGCTGATCGTCGATGAAGTGCAATCCGGCATGGGCCGCACCGGCGAACTGTTCGCTTACCAGCTGTCGGGCATCACGCCGGACATCATGACCCTGGGCAAAGGCATAGGCGGCGGCGTGCCGCTGGCGGCGCTGCTGGCGCGCGAAGAGATCGCCTGCTTCGAAGCCGGCGACCAGGGCGGCACTTACAATGGCAATCCGCTGATGACGGCAGTCGGCGTTGCGGTGATCAAGGCCTTGCTGGCGCCGGGCTTCCTGCAATCGGTGAAAGACAAGGGCGCCTACCTGAGCAGCGAGTTGCTGAAATTAACTGCGAAGCACGGACTCGAAGGCGAGCGGGGCGAAGGTTTGCTGCGGGCGCTGAAGCTGGGCAAGGATATCGGACCGCAGATCGTCGATATCGCACGCGACATGAACCCGGTAGGCTTGCTGCTGAATTCGCCGCGCCCTAACCTGCTGCGTTTCATGCCGGCGCTGAACGTGACGATCGCCGAAATCGACCAGATGATCGCCATGCTGTCGGACGTGTTAAGCAAGCTGGAGAAATGAGCCCCGGTCAAACCTGCTTGGAGCGATGTAACTGATGACGATAAAAAACCTTCTTATTTGTTGCCTGGCGCTGTTGCTGGCAGCTTGCGGCGGAACCGGTTCGGTCCGTCCCGGCTCGGCCGACGACACACCGGTCAGCGATAAAGGCAACGACATCGTCATCTATTCGCTGGGCCTGATCGACACCAACTACCGTTTCGGCGGCAAGAATCCGGAAGCCGGGCTCGATTGCAGCGGCATGGTCAGTTACGTGTACAGGCAGGCGGCGGGCCTCAAGGTCACCGGCAGCGCGGCAGACATTGCGCGCCAAGGTCGAGCCATCTCCAAGGCTGAGCTGCGCCCCGGAGACCTGGTTTTCTTCAATACGATGAACCGGGCTTTTTCCCATGTCGGCATTTATATCGGCGACGGCCGTTTCATCAACGCGCCTTCGACCAACGGCAAGGTGCGCATAGACCGTCTCGACAACCGCTATTACGCAACACGCTTCGAGGCTGTGCGCCGGTATTTCGATTAGGCTTGCAACGGATTGCCGGCGCAAATAAGAAAGCCGTTCCGGAATCAACCGGAACGGCTTTTTTTACATGCGGACAGCGTCCGTCTTATTTCTTCTTCGGGATGAACAGGTCGGTAATCGTACCCAGGCCCATCTCGGCCGCGAACATCGGCGTTTCCGACAAGGTCGGATGCGCATGGATGGTCAGCGCCAGGTCTTCCAGGTCGGCGCCCATTTCCATCGCCAGCACGGTTTCCGCCAGCAGTTCGCCGGCATTCACGCCGACAATGCCGGCGCCGATGATGCGCTTGGTAGCCGGATCCCACAACAGCTTGGTCATGCCGTCGTCGCGTCCCATCGCCAGCGCGCGGCCGCTTGCCGCCCACGGGAAATTGGCCTTTTCAAAAGGAATGCCCTTGGCCTTGGCTTCGGTTTCAGTCAAGCCCATCCACGCGATTTCCGGATCGGTGTAGGCCACTGAAGGAATCGTCATCGCATCGAACTCGACCTTGTGGCCGGCGATCACTTCGGCGGCCACCTTGGCTTCATTGGTGGCTTTGTGGGCCAGCATCGGATCGCCGCAGATATCGCCGATGGCGAAGATATGCGGCACGTTGGTGCGCTGCTGCTTGTCGGCCGGGATGAAACCGCGCTCGTTGACGATCACGCCGGCTTTTTCGGCAGCGATTTCCTTGCCGTTGGGACGGCGGCCTACTGCCACCAGCACCATATCGTACAGCTGCGGTTCCGGTGCTGCGGGAGAACTGCTGTCGGCGCCTTCAAACGTTGCGCGCAAGCCTTCTTTCAGGGCTTCCAGCTTGGTTACCTTGGTTTTCAGGTAAATCGCTTCGTAGCGTTTTTCGATGCGTTTCTGCAGCGGCTTGACGACATCGCGGTCGGCCGCCGGAATCAGGCCGTCGGCAAATTCGACCACGGTTACCTTGGAGCCGAGCGCGTCATAGACACAAGCCATTTCGAGGCCGATGATGCCGCCGCCGATGACCAGCAGCTTCTTCGGGATCTGGCGCAATTCCAGCGCGCCGGTGGAATCGATCAGGCGCGGATCGTCGTACGGGAAACCGGGAATGCGGGCGACCGACGAACCGGCGGCGATGATCGCATTCTTGAAGCCGACCACTTTCGGCCCCTCGGCAGTGGCCACGGTAATCGTGTTGGCCGAGCTGAATTCGCCCTTGCCGGTCAGCACCTGCACCTTGCGCGCCTTGGACAGGCCGGACAAGCCGCCGGTCAGTTTCTTGATGACGCTTTCCTTCCAGCCGCGCAGGGCGTCGATATCGATTTCCGCCGCCGACATCTTGACGCCGAAATGCGCCATTTCCTCGGCTTCGGTAATCACCTTGGCTGCATGCAGCAATGCCTTGGACGGGATACAGCCGACGTTCAGGCAAACCCCGCCCAGGCTGGGATAGCGCTCGATCATCACCACGCTCTGGCCGAGGTCGGCGGCGCGGAAAGCCGCGGTATAGCCGCCGGGACCGGCGCCAAGCACCATGGTGTCGCATTCGATATCGACCTTGCCGGCGAAACTGACGGCGGCGGGAGCGGCCACGGCAGGCGCCGCAGGCGCGGCTGCCGGAGCAGAAGGCGCCGCGGCCGGCGCGGCGGCAGCACCGGTGGTTTCCAGCACCAAGATCAGCGAACCTTCGCTGACCTTGTCGCCCACCTTGACCTTGACTTCCTTGATCACGCCGGCGTGGCTGGAAGGAATTTCCATGCTTGCCTTGTCCGATTCGACGGTGATCAGCGACTGGTCGACCTTGACGCTGTCGCCGGCCTTGACCATCAGTTCGATGACATCGACATCCTTGACGTCGCCGATATCCGGCACCTTGATCTCGACGATGCTGGCGGCGCCGGATGCGGCGGGCGCCGCGGCTGCAGGCGCTGCCGCGGCAGCAACCGGCGCCGGCGCAGCGGCGGGTGCTGCAGTTGCGGCCGCGGCGCCGGCGGCTTCCAGCACCAGCACCAGCGAACCCTCGCTGACCTTGTCGCCTACCTTGACCTTGATTTCCTTGATGACGCCGGCCTGGCTGGAAGGGATTTCCATGCTGGCCTTGTCCGATTCGACCGTGATCAGCGACTGGTCGACCTTGACGGCATCGCCCACCTTGACCATCAGTTCGATGACTTCTACATCCTTGACGTCGCCGATATCCGGGACCTTGACTTCAACCATGCTCATAGCGTTTGCTCCATGCTCGCTCCTCCGTCGGGAGGAAAAATGTGTGATGTTGTATGCTGCGCGCGGCTTACGCGCCCGGCGGCTGTTTCATTTCAAAACTGTGGATGCGCAAGGGCATGGCAGAACTTTTATCGAATTCAACGCCGGCATGAATCCCTACCTCGGCGATGTGCTGTGCGCTGACGTCCTTGTCATACACCGCATACATCGCGCCCAGGGCGAAATTGCGGCCGCTGCCTATGCCCCAGAAACGGTCGAAACTGAATACCTCGCGATACGAATACACGCCGAAGATGCCGTAAGGATTGGCAACCAGGGCGGTGATCTGCGACGACTCGTAAGGGTCGTCTTCATCCTCTTTGGTGTTCAGGAAATACTGGTCCTTGAGGATGGTGTGCACCTTGGAAAAGGTGTCGAACACCTCATCGCGGCTATTCAGCTTGCACTCCTCGCCCATCCCCGTCAGCAGCTTGCGCATCACGGGAAAATGCGCGGCGGTGCCGGCCAGCGTGATATACGATTCGCCGATCTGGAATATCTTGTTGTTGACCTCATAGGCATGCGACAAGCGGGTATCGCCGAAAGTCACCAGCGAGTCCGATGCAATCGCGATCTGCCCATTTTTTTTGACGACAACGCAGGTAGTCATAATTGCTCTCCATCTGTATGCCAATTGACCGCAAGCGGCGCCGGCTGAAACACGCTGTCTTCAGCCGGCGCTGCCTGGCATCACAACAGTGTCTTGCGCATGTCGGCCAGCACTTCGGCCAGGTAGACGCTGAAGCGCGCACCCATGGCGCCGTCGACCACGCGGTGGTCGTAGGACAGGGAGGTCGGCATCATCAGGCGCGGCACGAACTGCTTGCCGTCCCACACCGGTTTCATCGACGCTTTCGACAAGCCCAGGATGGCGACTTCAGGCGCATTGATGATCGGCGTAAATGCCGTGCCGCCGATGCCGCCCAGGGAAGAAATCGTGAAAGTCGCGCCCTGCATGTCGGCCGGCTTCAGCTTGCCTTCGCGCGCCTGCGCGGACAGTTCGCCCATTTCCAGCGCAATCTGGCTGATGCCCTTCTTGTCGGCATCCTTGATCACCGGCACCACCAGGCCATTCGGGGTATCGGCGGCAAAGCCGATGTTGTAGTACTGCTTGAGGATCAGGTTTTCACCCTTGCCGTCGAGCGAGGCGTTGAATGCCGGGAATTTCTTCAGCGCCGCGACGCTGGCCTTGATCACGAACGCCAGCATGGTCAGCTTGACCGGCGACTTGGCCTTGGCGAAGCTGTCGTTGGCTTGCTTGCGGAATTCTTCCAGCTCGGTGATGTCGGCTTCGTCGAATTGCGTGACGTGCGGGATCATGACCCAGTTGCGATGCAGGTTCGGGCCGCTGAGCTTCTTGATGCGCGACAGCGGCAGCAACTCGGTCGGCCCCTGCTTGCTGAAGTCCAGCGACGGCCATGCCAGCAGGTCCAGGCCGACGCCGCTGCCGCCCTTGCTGCCCGCAGCGGCAGTGCTGCCGCTGGCCGCGCCGGAGATCACGCCCTTGACGTAATTCTGCACATCTTCATGGGTGATGCGGGCCTTGATGCCGGTGCCGGCAACCTTGCTCAGGTCAACGCCCAGTTCACGCGCGAACTTGCGCACCGACGGCGATGCGTGCGGGATGCTGCCGCTGGCGTGCACCGGTGCCGGTGCCGGCGCCGCCGGAGCGGGCGCAGCGGCCGGAGCTGGTTTGTTTTCTGCTGCTGGCGCGGGGGCTGGGGCCGGAGCAGCCGCGGCCGGCGCCGGCGCTGCGGCAGCCGGGGCGCTGGCAGGCGCGGCGGCTGCCGCATCGGCTTCCAGCACAAGCACCAGCGTGCCTTCCTTGACCTTGTCGCCCAGCTTGACTTTCAATTCCTTGATCACGCCCGCATGGCTGGACGGGATTTCCATGCTGGCCTTGTCGGATTCGACGGTGATCAGCGACTGGTCTACCTTTACCGTGTCGCCGACTTTCACCATCAATTCAATGACTTCAACTTCACTGACGTCGCCGATATCCGGGACTTTGACTTCCACCATACTCATCGCTTAGCTCCATTCATTCTGCCCGCTGCACATCGCGGGCCTGAGTTTCCTTTCAGAAAATTCAGGCCCGCGCATGACAGCCGTGGAAATTTTAATACTGGCTTGGTTACTCTTACGTATTTTACGTATTGCTGCTTGTTATCCAGATATCAAGACCAGTACCTTATTGCGTGACCGGATTCGGCTTCTCCGGATTGATACCATACTTGGTAATGGCATCGGCGACAACCGAGGCTTTGATCTTGCCTTCGTCGGCCAATGCCTTCAATGCCGCCACCGCTACATAATAACGGTTGACTTCAAAGAATTCACGCAGCTTGGCGCGGGTATCGGACCGGCCGAAACCGTCCGTGCCCAGCACCTTGTAAGTACGGCCGGCAGGAATGAAAGCGCGCGCTTGCTCAGCAAAAGTACGCATGTAGTCGGTGGAAACGATGATCGGACCGGCGGTGTCTTTCAGGCACTGGGTGATGTGCGCCACGCGCGGAGCGTCCGTCGGGTGCAGCATGTTCCAGCGTTCCACGTCCTGGCCGTCGCGCGCCAGCAGGGTGAACGACGGCGCCGACCAGACATCGGCATCCACGCCCCAGTCGCTGGCCAGCAAGGCTGCGCCTTCGATGACTTCGCGCAGGATGGTGCCGGAACCCATCAGCTGCACGCGCTGCTTGTTCTTCTTGCCGCCTTCCTGCAGCAGGTAGAGCCCCTTGATGATGCCCTCTTCCTGGCCTTCCTTCAGGCCCGGATGGCTGTAGTTCTCGTTCATCAGGGTCAGGTAGTAGAACACGTCTTCCTGGTTGGTGACCATGCGGCGCAGGCCGTCATGCATGATGACTGCCACTTCGTGCGAGAAGGTCGGATCGTAAGGCACGCAGTTCGGGATGGTCGAGGCCAGCACATGGCTGTGGCCGTCTTCGTGCTGCAAGCCTTCACCGTTGAGCGTGGTGCGGCCGGCGGTGCCGCCCAGCAGGAAGCCGCGGGCGCGCATGTCGCCGGCTGCCCATGCCAGGTCGCCGATACGCTGCAGGCCGAACATCGAGTAATACGTGTAGAACGGGATCATGACCCGGTTGTTGGTCGAGTACGAGGTCGCCGCGGCAATCCACGAACTCATGCCGCCGGCTTCGTTGATGCCTTCCTGCAGGATCTGGCCGGCCTTGTCTTCGCGGTAGTACATCACCTGGTCTTTATCGACCGGCTCGTACAGCTGGCCGACCTGGCTGAAAATGCCGATCTGGCGGAACAAGCCTTCCATGCCGAAGGTACGCGATTCGTCGACCATGATAGGCACGACGCGCTGGCCCAGGCTCGGGTCGCGCAGCAGCGTGTTCAGGATGCGCACGTAAGCCTGGGTGGTGGAAATCTCGCGGCCTTCCGCAGTCGGTTCCAGCGCGCCCTTGAATGCGGACAGCTCCGGCACCACCAGCACTTCGTCGGCTTTCTGGCGGCGCTGCGGCAGGTAGCCGCCCAGCGCCTTGCGGCGGGCGTGCAGGTATTGCATTTCCGGGGTATCGTCGGACGGCTTGAAGAACGGCACGTCAGGCAGCTGGTCGTCGGAAATCGGCAGCTGGAAGCGATCGCGCATGGCCTTGATGGCTTCGTCGTCCAGCTTCTTGGTGTTGTGCGCGGTGTTGCGCGCTTCGCCCGATTTGCCGAAGCCGTAACCCTTGATGCTCTTGACCAGCAAGACGGTTGGCTGGCCCTTGTGTTCCTGCGCTACCTTGAAGGCAGCGTAGATCTTGTGCGGATCGTGGCCGCCGCGGGTCAGGTGCCAGATGTCGTCGTCCGACATCTTGCTGACCAGCTCCAGCAGTTTCGGATGCTTGCCGAAGAAATGCTTGCGCACGAATGCGCCGTCCTTGGCCTTGTAGTTCTGGTATTCGCCGTCGACGGTTTCCATCATCACGCGCTGCAGGATGCCTTCCTTGTCGCGCGCCAGCAGGTCGTCCCAGCCGGCGCCCCAGATCACCTTGACCACGTTCCAGCCGGCGCCGCGGAAATCGCTTTCCAGTTCCTGGATGATCTTGCCGTTGCCGCGCACCGGACCGTCCAGGCGCTGCAGGTTGCAGTTGACCACCATCACCAAGTTGTCCAGGCGTTCGCGGCCGGCCATGCCGATGGCGCCCATCGATTCCGGTTCGTCCATCTCGCCGTCGCCGCAGAAAGCCCAGACCTTGCGGTTGGCGGTATCGGCGATGCTGCGTGCATGCAGGTACTTCAGGAAACGCGCCTGGTAGATCGCCATCAGCGGGCCCAGGCCCATCGATACGGTAGGGAATTGCCAGAAATCCGGCATCAGTTTCGGATGCGGGTAAGAAGACAGGCCTTTGCCGTCGACTTCGCGGCGGAAGTGCAGCAGTTGTTCTTCCGTCAGGCGGCCTTCGAGGAAAGCGCGGGCGTAGACGCCTGGCGACGAGTGGCCCTGGATGTACAGCAGGTCGCCACCGTGGTTTTCGGAAGGAGCATGCCAGAAATGGTTGAAGCCGATGCCCAGCATGTTGGCCAGCGAAGCGAAACTGGAGAGGTGGCCGCCGAGGTCGCCGTCGAGGCGGTTGGCCTTGACCACCATCGCCATCGCATTCCAGCGCATCCACGAACGCAGGCGTTCTTCGATCTCGAGGTCGCCCGGGCAATGCTCGCCCATGTGGGCAGGAATGGTGTTGACGTAGGCGGTATTGCTGGAAAACGGGATCTGGGCGCCGCGGCGGCGGGCCAGGTCGACCATTCTTTCCATCAGGTAATGGGCGCGTTCAGGCCCCTCGGTTTCAATGACAGCTTCTAGCGCATCAAGCCATTCTTGGGTTTCAATGACATCTGGATCGTTGGCGGCCTGGGCCAAAACCTGGTCGAGCTGGGCTGACATGCTGAGTCTCCTGAATATGTGCGCTTGTCCGATCTGGCACCGGACTTGCGGGTTGGGTCGCAAGCATCTACGTCACTATGTAGACGGGTGCCAAATTCTAACAGGAGTTTTTTTGATTTCCAAATAGCGATATTCAATTTCACGATATGAAAATATGCTGCATAGCAAGGCAAATTGGCATAAAACAGCGCCTTCATTTTCCGGCGTCATGGGGTCTAAAACATGAATCTCGGACACATTTTGCATGGCGCAATGCAACAATAATTGCATATAAACACTATTAAAATTCGACTTATAATTAATTCGATATAAGAACCAGCGGAAATCTAAGTAAAAAAGCGCTAAACCAGAATTGGCTAGCGCTTTTTTATGCCAGGGGAATCCGTTCCCGATTTCGCTTAAGCGGCCTTGCCACCCTTTTTCTTGGCGCCGATGCGGCTTTCCTTGCCGGCCAGCAGATTGCCGATATTCTTGGCATGGCGATAGATCAGCAAGGCGCTCATCACCACGATCGCCAGCAGGATCATGTCCGGCCCTTCCATCAGCGCATAGAAGAAAGGCGCGAAGACGCTGGCGACCAGGGCCGCCAGCGAGGAATAACGGAACGCATAGGCCACGATCAGCCAGGTCGCGATAGTCGCCAGGCCCAGCCAGAGGCTGATGCCGAACAAAATGCCGAACAAGGTCGCCACGCCCTTGCCGCCGGCAAAACGGAAAAATACCGGCCACAGGTGGCCCAGGAAGACCGCCACCGCGGCCAGCGCCACCGCGCCATCTTCAAGGCCGAACTGCGGCCCGTATCTTTGCGTCAGCCATACCGCCAGCCAGCCCTTGAAACCATCGCCGAGCAGGGTCAGGGCAGCCGCGGTCTTGTTCCCGCTGCGCAGGACATTGGTGGCGCCGGGGTTATTCGAACCGTAGGTGCGCGGATCTCCCAGCCCGAACAATTTGCTGGTGATGATGCCGAACGACACCGAACCGATCAGGTAGGCGGCAATCGCGAATAACAATGTATACATGCGTGTCTCTTTCTTTTGTATTTGATTGGTCCAGGACCTATTCGTCCAGCGCGCAGCGGACTGCTTTTGCATGCAGCAGGTCAGCCGCGTCTTGCGGCGCCATGCCGATCAGGTAGCCGCGCCGGCCACCGTTAATATATATCTTCTGCAGGGCCAGGATGCTCTCTTCGATATACACCGGCAGCGCCTTGCGGGTAGCGAACGGCGACGTGCCGCCGATCAGGTAGCCCGAATGGCGGTTCGCCGCCTCAGGCTTGCAGGGTTCCACCGATTTGCAGCCGATCTGCCGCGCCAGGTTCTTGGTCGACACCTTGCGGTCGCCATGCATCAGGATGATCAGCGGCTTGGCCGCCTCGTCCTGCATCACCAGCGTCTTCACCACATGGTGCTCGTCCACGCCCAGCGCGCGCGCCGATACCGTGGTGCCGCCATGTTCCTCATATGCATAGGGATGCTCTGAAAAGACCGCGCCGTGCTTGCGCAAGAACTGCGTCGCCGGGGTCTCTGAAATATGTTTTGTCATACCGGGTTACTTGAATGCAGCGGGCCGGAGCGCCTGCTTGCACATCATGTTTTCGCCAGGCCCGATGCAGCGACAATCCTTGCCGCTGATCTGCGCTGAGCGGACTGGCAGCGCTTAAGGCTGCTTAGGCTCATCGGAAGCAGGTTCGCCGCTCGCCGGCAGTTCGGAGTCGGCCGTATCCTCTGTCTCAACTTCGGTGGAAGAACCCTTCTCCAGCTTGCGCTTCAGTTTTTCTTCCTTCTTCTTTTTCTTTTCTAATTCTTTCTGCCGTTTTTCATACTGAAAATTCGTTTTTGCCAATTGCGCCCCCTAAATAGACATCTTGAATGATGTACTACAGGATACAGGAGAATAATTGGGAGGATGCAGAATTCAATTTGAAGAAAATTGCAATATGGCAATAAAATAGAACAAGCTCAACAACCTCCACCCTTCATCCAGCCCCAGGATTTCAGCCGCGCGGATGATGCGCCGCATGCAGGGCCTTCAGGCGCTCGCGCGCCACATGGGTATAAATCTGGGTGGTCGATATGTCAGCGTGCCCCAGCAGCAGCTGCACTACACGCAAATCGGCGCCGTGGTTCAGCAGGTGGGTGGCGAATGCATGGCGCAAGGTATGCGGCGACAAGGGCGCGTTGATGGCTGCCTTGGCGGCGTACTTCTTGATCAGGGTCCAGAACATCTGGCGCGTCATGGCGCCGCCGCGCGCCGTCACGAACAAGGCGTCGTCCATCTGGCCGTTCATGATCTGGCCGCGCGCGTCTTTCAGGTAACGCACGATCCAGTTGCGCGCCTCTTCGCCGAACGGCAGCAAGCGGGTCTTGCTGCCCTTGCCGGTAATCCGCAGCACGCCTTCGTTCATGCCGACTTCCAGCGATTTCAGCAGCACCAGCTCGGATACCCGCAAACCGCTGGCGTACATCAGCTCCAGCATGGTGCGGTCGCGCAGGCCCAGCGGCGTGGCGACGTCGGGCGCCGCCAGCAGCGCTTCCACCTGAACTTCAGACAATATCTTGGGAAAGCGCGGCGCCTGCTTGGCTGAACGCAGGTGCAGGCAGGGATCGGCGCTGATCCGGTTTTGCCGCAAGGCCAGCAGGTAGAAGCGCTTCAGTACCGCCAGGCGGCGATTCGAGGAAGTGGCCTTGCTGCTGTCATGCTTGGCCAGGAAATAGGCATTCAGGTCGCCGGCATGGACCGCAAACAGCGATTTGCCGCCCGGCTGTTCCTGCAGCCATAGCGCAAACAGGGTCATGTCGCGCCGGTACGCCTCCAGCGAGTTCTTGGCGAGGCCGTCTTCCAGCCACAAGCTGTCGCAGAATTCGTCGATTGCAGTTTGATGTTCGGCGCCAAGCACCGGCTTGGCCTCGCTCCCGGCCTTGGACCTCGTCACAGGCCGACCACGCCTTCGTGCTCCAGCAGCCAGCGCTTGACCCGCAGATGGAAGCCATCCGCCTCGTCGTGATGGGAAAAGCCGCCAATCCCGCCGGCCGCGGTCACCCGATGGCAAGGGATCACCAGCGGAAACCAGTTGGAGCCGCAAGCTTGCCCGACCGCGCGCGGCGCCGATTCCACCAGCTTGGCAACCTGGCCGTAAGTGAGCACTTCCCCGCGCGGGATCGCCGCTATCGCCTTCCAAACTTTGTGCTGGAACGCGGTGCCCAGCGGCGCAAGAGGCAGATCGAAACGAAAATCGGGTTGCTCCAGGTAACGGCAGATCTGCTTGACCGCGCGTTCGGCCAGCGCGTCGGTGGCGTCTTTTTCGTGGAAAGAGGGAGGAAGATAGACCAGTTCCTGCAGCAGGCCGGCTTCAGTGCGTATGCCCATCGCACCGAACGGCGCGGCGACCACCGCAGTGAAATGCTGTGCGGGAAGCTGGCTGCCGGCGCGCTTCAAGGGACTGTCGGAAATTATATTCATACCGCAAGCATAAAATAAAAAAGGCGCATCTGTCGATGCGCCTCAAATTACTTCGTTGTGCACTCCCGGCTGTTTAGACAGCTTCATTCGGAATGCACGGTCTCCTCAGTATCCCCGGTATCAATACCGTTCTTATGCACCACCACCTACAATCCCGTTTTTCAACCGCATTGGCAAATCCCTTTGCCGGACGCGGATCTAAATTCTGTGCCAGATAACGCCACTTGCCGGAAACCGCAATCCAGTGCAGCCCGCTGCGGAATTGCCGCTTTAGCAAGCTGCAATCTCTGGTGTGGTCGCACTGTAACAGGTGTTACCCGGATTTAACAAATAATTTATATGAATCATTTTGACTAAACAACATAGGTTTACACTAAACCCTTATCAAACTAATACTCAGCAATTCGGGCAGATTTTCCACACGGAAACGAACTTCAACGCCTGGCCCCGGGAATTACTCAGGAATGTCCACCATGTCGACAATCCAGCCCGCTTTCTAACAATATCCGCCACTCCATGTATATCGTCAATCTGTTGTTTCCTGATTTTTCGCTAATCTTGCTGGGAGCCGTGCTGCACCGCATCAGCAATTGGGGCGCCGAGTTCTGGACCGGGGCGGAAAAGCTGGTGTATTTCCTGCTGTTCCCCGCCCTGCTGTTTTACTCCACCGCGCGCACGCCGCTCAGCTTCGATACCAGCGGCAAGATGCTGATGGTCGGCATGGGCGCGCTGCTCGGCGCCATCCTCCTCACCTGGCTGGGCAAACCGTGGATCAAGGCGGCGCCCATGGATTACGAATCCGGCATGCAAACCGGCTATCGTTTCAATTCATACATGGCGCTGGCCCTGGCTGCCCGGCTGGGCGGCGAGCAGGCCACCGGCATGATGGCGATGCTGATCGGCTTTGGCGTGCCCCTGTGCAACCTGGCAGCGGTGCATGCCCTGGCGCATAAAAGCGGCGGCCTGTTCAAGGAGCTGGCGCGCAATCCCCTGCTGATCGCCACCGCTTGCGGACTCTTGTACAGCCTGTCCGGATTGCCGCTGCCGGAAGTGGCGGGAGCAGTCCTGTCGCGGCTCGGCAACGCCGCACTGGCGCTCGGTTTGCTGCTGGTGGGAGCGGGCCTGCGCCTGAGCGGCGTGCACCGGGCCAAGGCGCTGGCCGGGTATTTCCTGGCGGTCAAGCTGCTGGCGCTGCCAACCATGGCGTGGCTGCTGGGGCAGCGGCTGGGACTGGCGCCATCGCAATTACAGCTGGTGGTGCTGTTTTGCGCCCTGCCTACCGCCTCCAGCGCTTACATCCTGGCCGCCAGGATGGGCGGCAACGGCCCGCTGGTGGCGTTCATGATTTCCGC
This sequence comes from Collimonas sp. GW821-FHT07E08, assembly GCF_059418905.1. Classification (NCBI taxonomy): domain Bacteria; kingdom Pseudomonadati; phylum Pseudomonadota; class Betaproteobacteria; order Burkholderiales; family Oxalobacteraceae; genus Collimonas; species Collimonas sp. GW821-FHT07E08. Next base: position 95,846 of record NZ_JBWKQR010000011.1, read on the forward strand.
CGGCACCATGCTGTCGGCGCTGACTTTGCCGTTCTGGCTGTGGGTGCTGCAGCACCAACTCTAAACGATGCTGTGCTTGATGGCGTGCTGCCGCAATGCCCACGCCACATGCTCGCGCACCAGTTCGGACGGATCGTCGCTGCGCTGCTGCAAAGCGGCGACGATCTCCGGCGTAGCGGCGCCCGCCGCCGCGGTATTGCCGAGGCCGACCGCCATGTTGCGCAGCCAGCGCTGGTAGCCGATGCGGCGGATCGGACTGCCTTCCATGCGGCTGTTGAACTGTTCCTCGCTCCAGCCGAACAACTCCACCAGCGTAGCCTGGTCGAGGCCGTTGCGGACGTCGAAATCGCCCAGCGTCGACGGTTGCGCAAACTTGTTCCATGGACAGAACAGCTGGCAATCGTCGCAGCCATAGACGCGGTTGCCGATCAGGGGCCGCAGCTCCACCGGGATGCTGCCTTTCAGCTCGATCGTCAGGTAAGAGATGCAACGGCGGGCGTCGAGCCGGTAAGGACCGACAATCGCCTTGGTCGGACAGACATCGATGCAGGCGCTGCATTGTCCGCAATGCGAACTGATGGCCGGGTCGACCGGCAACGGCAAGTCGGTCAGGATTTCGCCAAGGAAGAAAAACGACCCGGCCTCGCGATTGAGCAGCAAGGTGTGCTTGCCGCGCCAGCCCAGGCCGGCCTTCTGCGCCAGGGCCACCTCCATCACCGGCGCCGAGTCGGTAAACACGCGGTAACCGAATTCGCCGATCTCGCCCTTGATGCGATCGGCCAGCTGCTGCAGGCGCGAGCGCAGCACCTTGTGATAATCGCGGCCGCGCGCATACAGCGAAACAGTGGCGCTGCCGGCGGCCGCCGGCGCCAGCCGCGCCTGCTCGCGCGGGCGCCAGCTGCCCTGGTCGTCCTGGTAGGCGCGCGGCAGGTAATCCATGCGCACCGCGATGGCCCGGATCGCGCCGGGCACCAGTTCGCCAGGCCGGGCGCGCTTCATTCCGTGCGCTGCCATATAATCCATGTCACCGTGATAACCGAGCGCAAGCCAAGCCTCGAAACCCGCCTCCTGCTGCGCCAGGTCGACGTCGCTGATGCGGATATCGGCGAAGCCAAGCTCCCGCCCCCACGCTTTGATGGTGGCGGCTAGCGCGGTTAAATCCTGGTCGATTACTGCCATGGCTGGTGCATTTCAAAAAGACGTCAGAAAGACTTGAAAGAAAGACTTGATACAAAGGACTATGTGACGAGATGCAGCATTTTACAACCCACCTGCATGACGAAGCCGGAACCAGCGCGCTGGGCGCCGCATTGGCCAGGGCCTTGCTGCCCGGACTGGCGATCCACCTGCACGGCGACCTGGGCGCCGGCAAGACCGCGCTGACCCGCGCCTTGCTGCATGCCGCCGGCCACCGGGGCCACGTCAAAAGCCCAACTTACACCTTGGTGGAACCTTATACGATCCAGATAGCCCAACAGGCGGTCGAAGTGATGCATTTCGACTTGTACCGGATGGCCAGCCCGGACGAATTCCTGGAAGCCGGCTTCCGCGAATACTTCAATCCCGGCACCATCTGTATCGTCGAATGGCCGGAAAAAGCCGACGCCGCGTTGCCGCCGCCCGACATCAATGTATTACTCAGCGTTTCCCGTGTTTCCGACAAGGGACGTGATGTAGAATTGCAGGCGTTATCTGATAAGGGTAGTCAATGTCTCGCTCGACTGAAATTTGCGCCAAACCTCTAAAATCAAAAATCCGCCGCACCATACTCAAGGCCGGCGGCACTTTGCTCATTTCAGTCCTGGCGCCACTCTCGGCGCGCGCCGCGCAAATTGTCGCGGTACGGGTCTGGCCGGCGGAAGACTACACCCGCGTCACGCTGGAAAACGACGCTGAACTGAAAACCACCCATTTCCTGGTGCAGAATCCGGATCGCATGGTGGTCGACATCGAAGGCATCGAACTCAATCCGACCTTGAAGGAACTGGTCGCCAAGATCCAGCCTAACGATCCCTACATCAAGCAAGTCCGGGTCGGACAGAACCGCCCGAACGTGGTGCGGCTGGTGTTCGACCTCAAGGAAGAAGTCAAACCGCAGGTGTTCACCCTGGCGCCGGTGGGCGGCTACCAGCACCGGCTGGTGTTCGACCTGTATCCGGTCAATCCGCCCGATCCGATCCAGGCGATGATTGAAAAAGGCGAATGGCCTTCCTCCACGCCAGGCGAAATTACGCCGCCGGTGGCGCAAACCAAACCGCAGGAGCAAAAACCGCCGCTGCAGCCGCAACCTGAACCGCCGCAAGTCGCCCGGGTCGATCCGAAGCCGGACAAGACGCCGACGCTGACGCGCATGATCACGATTGCCCTCGATCCCGGCCATGGCGGCGAAGATCCGGGCGCCACCGGGCGCGGCGGCAACCATGAAAAGGACGTGGTGCTGTCGATCGCCAAGCGGCTCAAGGCCAAGATCGAGCAGCAGCCTAACATGCGCGTGATGCTGACGCGCGATGCGGATTTTTTCGTGCCGCTCGGCGTGCGCGTGCAAAAGGCCCGCAAAGTGCAGGCCGACCTGTTCGTCTCCATCCATGCCGACGCCTTTGTCACGCCCACCGCACGCGGCTCCTCCGTGTTCGCCTTGTCGGAGAAAGGCGCCAGCTCCACCGCCGCGCGCTGGCTGGCCAACAAGGAAAACTCGGCCGACCTGATCGGCGGCATCAACATCAAGAGCCACGACCGCCAGCTGGCCAGCGTGCTGCTGGACCTGTCGACCACGGCGCAGATCAACGACAGCATGAAGCTCGGCAGCGCAGTGCTGAGCGAAATCGGCGGCATCAACAAGCTGCACAAGGGCGCGGTGGAACAGGCCGGTTTTGCCGTGCTGAAAGCGCCGGACATCCCAAGCATCCTGATTGAAACCGCTTTCATTTCCAATCCGGAAGAAGAAGCCAGGCTGACCGACAACGCTTACCAGGACCAGATGGCGGACGCCGTCTTGAAAGGGATCAAGAAGTACTTCGCCCACAACCCGCCGCTGGCAAGGAATCGCCTGACCTGAGCTGCCAGGCCGGCGCCAAGCAAAAAGGGCGCGCTGCAAGTTTGCAGCGCGCCCTTTTTTCATCCGGCGTCGCCGGCGCTTATGCGCCGCGCATTTTCTTGTAGAACTTCCACAGTCCGCCCAGCGCCACCGGTACTACCGCCGCGCCGACCCCGATCAGCACGATGGTGTTCAAGTGATCGCGGATGACGGGAATATTCCCGAAGAAATAACCGGCCGACACCAGGCCCACCACCCAGATCAGGGCGCCGGTGATATTGAAGAACTGGAATTTGGAGAAAGTCATTTCCGACACGCCGGCCACGAACGGTGCGAAAGTCCGCACGATAGGCACGAAGCGCGACAGGATGATGGTCTTGCCGCCATGGTGTTCATAGAACGCGTGAGTCTTTTGCAGGGCCTTCTTGTCCAGCCATCGATAATCGTGGGTATAGACCTTGTGCCCGATCAGGCTGCCTATCCAGTAATTGAGCGTGTTGCCGGTAGTGGCGGCGATGACCAGCAAAGCCATCAGGGCCCAGATGTTCATCTCGCCGGTGGCGCAAAACGCGCCGCCGATGAATAACAGCGTATCGCCAGGCAGAAACGGCAGGACCACCAGGCCGGTTTCGCAAAAGACTATCAGGAACAGGACCATGTAGATCAGGGCGCCATACTCCTTGATCAAGAAGCCAAGGGATTTATCGACATGCAGGATGATGTCGATGAATTGCATGAAGTCCATAGTCCGTATTCCTCAGTTAACCGCTTTATGATTGAAAAGCCTTATGCACACTGACTTTCCTTTGTTGAATAAAGTTCACCTGTCCGACAACAGCACCGCCAGGAAGCCTGCTGCGTGTTTCCTCAGGTAGCGCCGGAATAATACACTACCAAAGACAGCGCAAACTTAGATTTGGCCATTGCCTGCGTCGGTGCGCGCAAACAACCGCTGGCTCCGGCTTCGGTATAATCGCGGCATGAATCCACCGCTCTCCCCTATCCGCGCCATCCAGCAGCTGCCCGACAACCTGATTTCGCAAATTGCGGCAGGCGAGGTAGTCGAACGGCCGTCCGCCGTGGTCAAGGAATTGCTGGAAAACGCGCTGGACGCAGGCGCTACCCAAATCACGGTGCGGCTGGAGCAAGGCGGCGTCAAGCGCATCGCCATCACCGACAACGGCCGCGGCATTGCGCCGGAACAATTGCCGCTGGCGCTGGCGCGCCATGCCACTTCAAAAATCAGCTCGCTGCACGACCTGGAAAATGTCGCCACGCTGGGATTCCGCGGCGAAGCGCTGGCGTCGATCGCCTCGGTATCGCAGCTGACCCTGGCCTCGCGCACCGCCGATGCCGGCCACGCCTCGGAAATCGACGGCAGCACGCTGGCCGTGACGCCGTCGTCCGGCGCCCAAGGCACCACGGTCGACGTCCAGGACCTGTATTTCAATACTCCGGCCAGGCGCAAGTTCCTCAAATCGGAGCAGACCGAATTCGGCCATTGCGCCGAAGTAGTGCGGCGCATCGCGCTGGCGCGGCCGGATGTATCGTTTTCGCTAACGCATAACGGCAAGACCGTCGACCACTGGAACATCACCGAAATCGCCAAACGCAGCGCCAGCATCCTCGGCAACGAATTCGCCAACGCCCGCCTGGCGCTCGATGAAGGCGCCGGACCGTTGCGCCTGCACGGCTTTGTCGGCTTGCCGACCGCCTCCAAGGCGCGCGCCGACGCCCAGTATTTCTACGTCAACGGCCGTTTCGTGCGCGACAAGCTGCTGGTGCACGCCGTGCGCGCCGCCTACCAGGACGTGCTGCATGGCGACCGCTATCCGTCGTATGTGCTGGGACTGGATCTCGACCCGGCGCTGGTCGACGTCAACGTGCATCCATCGAAAATCGAAGTGCGCTTCCGCGACAGCCGCTCCGTCCACCAGTTTGTATTCCATGCAGTCAGCCGTGCGCTGGCGCAAACCTCGGCCACCTCGTTCGGCGCGACGCCGGCGCCGCTGCCGTCGCCCAGCGGCGCGATGCCGTGGATCCGCGGCTCGCAAGAACATCTGCAGGCGATCCTGCAACCCAACGCGCAAGTGCCGCAGCAGCAGACTTCATTCGGACCGCAATTTGCGCCGGCCGCCAATGGCGTGGCGCAAACCATGGCCAATTACGGCGCGCTGTTTACCGGCAATGACCCTGCCACCGGCGGCGCTGCAACCTATCCGGCAGCACCGCAGCTTGCCAGCCAGACGCTGCCCAGCGACGACTTCCCGCTCGGTTTCGCGCTGGCCCAGCTGCATGGCATCTATATCCTTGCGCAAAACACCAAGGGCCTGGTGCTGGTCGACATGCACGCAGCGCATGAACGCATCCTGTACGAGCAGCTGAAAGGCGCGCTGGATGAAGATGCGATGCAAGTCCAGCCGCTGCTGATCCCGGTCACCTTCTTTGCCGACGCGGTTGAAGTCGGCACCGCCGAAGAAAACCAGGAAACCCTGCATGCGCTAGGGTTTGACATTGCCGCGATTTCACCCACCACGCTGGCCGTGCGCTCGGTCCCGGCCCTGCTGAAAAACGCGGACGCCCAGACGCTGGCGCGCGATGTGCTGCGCGACGTCCGCGAATTCGGCGGCTCGCGGGTCCTGGTCGAACGCCGCAATGAGCTGCTCGGCACCCTGGCCTGCCACACCGCGGTGCGCGCCAACCGCAGCCTGACAGCGCCGGAAATGAACGCCTTGCTGCGGCAAATGGAAGCCACCGAACGCGCCGACCAGTGCAACCACGGCCGCCCCACCTGGAGCCAGCTGGCGCTGTCCGACCTGGACAAACTATTCTTGCGCGGCCAGTAAGCGGTATGCCATCACAGCCAGCACCAACCACGGCGAAGCCGCTGGTGATCGCCATCATGGGGCCCACCGCCTCGGGCAAGACCGCCGCCGCGCTGGAAATCGCGAGACACATTCCGTCTGAAATCATTTCGGTCGATTCGGCCCTGGTGTATCGCGGCATGGATATCGGCACCGCCAAGCCCAGCCGCGACGAGCTTGCCGCGGCGCCGCACCACCTGATCGACATCATGGAGCCGACGCAATCCTACTCGGCCATGCAATTCCGCGACGACGCGCTGCGCCTGTCCGCTGAAATCCACGCGCGCGGCAAGCTGGTGCTGATGGTCGGCGGCACCATGCTGTATTTCAAGGCCCTGCGCGACGGCCTCGACGACTTGCCGCAAGCCGACCCAGCCCTGCGCGCCAGGCTGGACGCCGAAGCGGCCTTGATCGGCGTGCCCGGCATGCACGCCCGGCTGGCCCAGCTCGACCCGGCCACCGCCGCCCGCCTGAAACCCAACGACAGCCAGCGCATCCAGCGCGCCCTTGAAATCATCGAACTCAGCGGCCAGACCATGTCCTCGCTACTGATCGACCGGCCGGTGCCGGAGCTGCCCTTCGATATCCTGCCGATCGCCCTGGAGCCGTCGGACCGCAGCGTGCTGCACGAACGGATCGCCCGGCGTTTCGACCTGATGCTGGACCCGCAAAGCGGCGGCCTGATCGGCGAAGTCGAAACCCTGCGCGCCCGCGGCGACCTGCATCTCGGCCTGCCGTCCATGCGCTGCGTCGGCTATCGCCAGACCTGGGAATACCTGGACGGCCAGTACGGCTACCAGGAACTGCGCGAAAAAGGCATCGCCGCCACCCGCCAACTGGCCAAGCGCCAGCTCACCTGGCTGCGTTCCATGCCGGAACGGATCGTGATTGACTGCATCGGCGACCGTGTTGCCGATACGGTGCTGGAGACGGTAACAGCAGCCCTCAAGCAGCGATAACGCCACGAAATTACCCTTGGGAAGCATCCCGGACCTGTTTTTCTTGACAGCATTTGGAGAAATGCTTCATAATTTAGGGCTTCATTGGTGATATAGCTCAGTTGGTTAGAGCACAGCACTCATAATGCTGGGGTCGGTGGTTCAAGTCCACCTATCACCACCACGAACACGTTTCAAGAAGTCCAGTAACGTACAAAAACCCGCCTCTAGCCTAGTGCTGATGCGGGTTTTTTGTGTTTTAAGCGGTTTTAACGTCCATATACATCCAGACTATTTGCACCCATACTTGCATCCATGGATTCAAACCCCTGAACAGCATGGATGCAAAATGCCTAAATTAGCTACCCCGCTCACGGATATACAGGTAAAAAACGCAAAGCCAAAAGAAAAACCCTATACGCTGGCTGATGGCGGCGGCATGTATCTTGAGGTCATGCCGACCGGATCAAAGATATGGCGCATGAGCTACCGCCAGCCGAATGGTAAAAACACCCGTCTTACATTCGGCGCTTACCCAGTAGTCTCTCTTTTGGATGCTCGCAATAAGCGCATGGACGCAAAAAAGCTTAGGGCAGCGGGTAATGACCCCGCCCAAGCCAAGCGAATAGAAAAACAAAACCAAATAACGGCAAACGCCAACACCTTTGAGGCCGTGGCTCGCGAATGGCACGCACACAAGCTCGACACCTGGCAGCCAGGTACAGCGAAGAATATTTTGGTCCGGCTCGAAAAAGACGTTTTCCCATTGATAGGCAAACAACCTATTACAGATATCAGAGCTCCCGTCATGCTGGACGTGCTACGTCAGATCGAGAAACGCGGTGCCGATGAGATGGCGAAACGACAAGGGCAAGTTTGCGGCCAGATCTTCCGCTATGCGATTGCCTGCGGCAAAGCCGAGATCGACCCGATACCCAGCCTACGCGGCGCACTCAAGCAAACGTCCAAGGGACATCACGCAGCCATCACACCGGACGAACTGCCTGATTTCCTTCGAGCCTTCGCAAAGATCGAGGGCCGCATGTATGCTCCAACAAGAGTCATGTTTCGACTGATGATGCTCACGTTTGTGAGGACCAGCGAATTAACAACGACGGAATGGTCTGAGATCGACATCGAGAATGAGGATTGGGTAATTCCTTGGCAACGCATGAAAATGGGCAAGAAGAAATTGAACCCGCGCAAAGTCGACCACCACGTATTTTTGCCGAGCCAGGGCTGGGAACTACTTAGAGAGCTTCAGGAACACACTGGCAACAATAAATACCTTTTCCCCAACCTGCGTGATCCAAGCCAGCCTGCGACCAATTACGGCATATTAGCGGCAGTAAAACGCATGGGGTATAGCGGCAAGATGACAGGTCACGGGTTCCGCTCGCTAGCGATGGGTGTCATTAAAGAGCGCCTAAACTACCGCCATGAGGTCGTAGATCGCCAACTGTCCCACGCGTCTGGCGATACCTATGGCGAGGCATACGACCGCGCTATGTTCCTTGATGAGCGCAAGATAATGATGCAACGTTATGCGGATTATCTGGATGAACAGGCAAGTGGTAAAGTCATCGTTGGCAAGTTCGGTAGGTCAGCATAGATAAGATGAATTTTGTATTATCTCGTTGACATAGCTTTTCCATTTGATGCTGCAAGGAGCAAGGATGTCTGAATCCAAGAATAACGAGGCGCGTCAAATATCTATTCTAAATAGCGATTTACCGGCAGAGCCCCAAGGAATAGCGGACTCCTTCCCCATGGCTATGAGCCAAATGCCAACCATCTTTGCATTCGCGGCTGCGTTCCCAAATGAGGATTTCTCAAAAGACGCTGTATTGTTTGTCAAAAACATTAAGGCGGCGATAGGTGAGGCAATTAAAATTTCCGAAAAAATTCATTCTACGGGATCAAGCATAGAAGAGCTTCAACAAACCCTCAGCGAGGAGCCAATCGCAAATGCTTTGACTCTATTGACATTGATTAGCATAGAGCGCCGTAAACAAAAGAGTCAGTCTGAGAAGGAGGCCGCCAATATCGAAAAGCTCATCAAAAGCACTCAAGCTCGAAAGGCCGCCTTGGCAGGTCATAACACTCCCGAAAAAATTAAACAGCGTGATGAGCTTGAGAAATTTTGCCGGGAAAATTCTGCACGAACGGACAGAGACGGCAAACCCATATATAGAAGCAAGGCAGCACTCGCGCGAGATATCTCAGAAAAGAGCGACGATTTCGGACTAAAGGACATCGGAACGATCACGGTAATGATCGACGCGCTGAATCTACCAGTTCCTCATTGGCGCAAACGAAAAATTAATCCATAACTGGTTTGCTACGCAAACCATGTACTCTACATCGCAAGCCGCATGCTTTGCATTGCTACCCGATTTCCTCCATTCCACAATTCGCCTAACCTTCGTCCCATACCGTTTATTGAACAACGGTAAAAACCACGAAAGGTTAATAACATGGCGCAGCAATCTATTCTTCGACTACCAGAAGTAAAGGCACGAACTGGACTCAGTCGGTCAAGCATCTACAACGCAATCAAGCTAGGTAATTTTCCGAGCCATGTATCTCTTGGGGCGCGGGCGGTTGGATGGATCTCAACAGAGATTGACGACTGGATAGCATCGCGATCCAAGGTTCCTGGCAAAGCGATTAATTCATGATCGCTGGCTATTTGAAATTGATTGCAATTGCGTGGACAGGTGCCTCTTTAGGTACCCGGTCTATTAGAAGGTCAGACGTACAAGAATAGTAAAGTTAAGCTATGCGTAGACATCTGTTTGTTGATCGATTGAGCATGACATTGTTAATTGAACCGGCGGAGCAAGCGCAAGTCACACAGAACCTGATTGAACTTGCAAATGATAGAACAATACATGCAGAAGATAATCGATATAGCGGATTACTGAAGAGTTATCGGCATGCCTTCTATCTTCCATTTGACGAAGAGTGTTTTTGTACAATTCAAGTCGCACCTCACGCATCTGGAAGTCGCTTCATGCGTTTGGAGTGGAATCCAGCGAAAGCACTACGGACTTACTCTAATCCGATAGCGAGCATAATTGATTTTTTAAAAAAGTCTGTCCCATCTTATTCAGAAAATTTGATCCTTAATGCAAACATTACTCGAATAGATCTATCTTTCCGCTTACATCGAATACACGTCGACTCACTTCTAGTTTTCACCACTCTACGTAAACCGATATCCGGAAGATACTTTGCTCCGCATGCGCAATACGATAGAACTGGACGCCTCAATTCAATGGAAATTGGAAAACCGAACAGCGACCAATACCTTCTTATATACGACAAGCGCTTGGAACGGGAAAGTCGTCAAATTGGAGAGTTAACGCGTAGCATTGAAGCATCAAGGAACAGTTCGACCGTGCCACGAATAAAAGCCTCCTCGACTCAATTCGAACTAAGACTCAAATCCGCAGGAACAGTCGCAAATTTCCTTTCAATGCCAAATCCATTTACGGCCTATACGGTCATCAGTTTTACCAATGCGGGAGGCGTAAGAAACGATCATCAATGGCAATGGTTCGTTGACTCTTGCAAACTTCGCGGAGCTCAAGCAGCGCTATCCATGATAGAAAACCGGCGAGAACGAACAAAATTTCGAGATGCATTGCGGGATGCCAGCCCGCCGTCATGGTGGAATCCAACAGTAATATGGGGCGAAGCACCTGCGGCCTTCCGTACGGCTTTAGACCTCACCTAAGTCTATTAAAGTCGGAATCTTCAATGCCGTTGCGATTGTTTGCGATATTTCAGCTTGTTTGCAATTGATTGCAAAAATAATCGACCGTGTATATGTGTTCTCTTTGAGCTAAGTTTGCAGAGGATATTTTCACTGAACTCGGAATCTGAAATCAATGTTGTCAAAATTTTCGGCATCGACAATTCGTGGTATAAATCTGGAATTCCATTGTGCAATATTCAGAACGACGAGCTAAGCATTCTCAATCTGCTTTTTTCAGTACAACGCCAATACGAGCGCCTACATGCTTACATCCGATTTTTCGAAGAAAATCCTTGATACGTTTATACATCGGGAAGACTGCCACCGATATAACGTACTAAAGGAGACACACCTCCGCCATCACTATCTTTCTATGTTAGAAAAGAAAATATCTGAAGGTACTTTTGATTTTTCGAAATTTAGAAAAACTGAAATTGGGAAATTTTCTATTCTGCGATCAACGAAATTAGGAGACGAACTTGTTCTACGAAAGCTTAATGAAAACATCCGACGTGTATATAAACTAAAACAAGCGGATAGAAATTCAGTCGTTCGTCAGACCCAGGTACTTTTAACTGAAGCGGTACAAAAACACGTAGTGAAGCTCGATATAACGGCATTTTACGAATCGATAAATAGAGAGGCCATTCTTAAAAAAATTGATCAAGATGGCCTGCTATCTCAAAAATCCGTCAAACTTTTATATCAATTCTCGAAACGAGTATCTGAGTATTTTTCATCAGGCGTCCCGAGAGGGATCGGTCTAAGTGCCACATTGGCTGAACTCTCTTTCCGTCCAATTGATGAAGCCGTTCGTCGATTCCCTGGAGTGTATTACTACGCAAGATACGTTGATGACATCATTGTTTTTTCCACCGATGAGTCTGACAAAATAATGAATCACGTTGCGTCCATCTTGCCAGAAGGTATGCAATTAAACGAAGCGAAGTGCAAACCATTTTATGTCGGCTGTAATTGTTCAAAAATTTGTATTCATAAAAATGCATCTTGCCCGTGCATCAAACAATGTAAGTGCGCATCGAAAAAGCCAGATTTTCATCTTGATTACCTTGGCTATGCTCTTAGTTTTGAGAACATACCGAAAGGGAAAGATCCTCTGAGCGTTGGGGTTCAAATGTCGGAAAATAAGATCGCTCGCACTAAGACAAGAATCGTCAAGGCAATACTGGACCACGTTAAGAAAAATGATTTCTCTTTGCTTCGATTAAGACTGCAATTTTTAACGGAGAACCACAGAATCTATGGCCCGTCAAACCATGGGAAATTAAAATCAGGAATCTATTTCAGCTATCCTTTATTCAATAACTTGGAATGTTTAACTGATTTAGACCATTTTTTAAGAGCGCAGATTTTTTCGAACTCAGGGGCCTATGGCGCAAAATTATCCGCTTGCCTGACACCGGACCAACGTCGAGAATTGGCACACTTTTCCTTCGTTTCCGGTTACAACTGCAAACGTTCTCGTCGTATTGCTCCAGTTCTTTTGGGCGGAATTCGAAAATGTTGGGTGATATGAGTAAAAAAATAACCGTCAAAAAAGCAGACTATGAAAGAGTCCTCCTTACGGAAACGCTGCCATATGAAGTCCCCATTTTCTTTTCGAATGAACGGCTCTATCACTTCTCGAAAAATGATCTATCTGCATGCCCTCCATTAATTTCAAGAATCTTCAAAGATTCGTATGAATACACTGTAGCCTTTGACTACAAAATACGGCAAGGGCCAGCAAAACTCCGGCAGCTTTCGGTAATTCATCCAGCTTGGCAAATGGAGTTTCCAGATTTCTATCGCAACTTTGAGTCACTGATACTCTCTTTATGCTGTAAGAGCGAATATAGTCTTCGTTTTCCTTCACGAGTTGCGTCTCACTATTTTGAAAAGGAATTTGAAGCAGATCATCATGCGCTCAAGTCTCACGTGGTCGACGAAGAACCTGACGATTTTGGCGTCGACAGCAAACATGCTGGCTCCTTTTTTTACTACGCAAAATACAATCAACTCTACAAATTTATCGATTCAAATGAATTTTTAAGTTTGGAGCAAAGGTTTCCCCATCTATTGAAGTTCGATGTGAAGCGCTGCTTTGCAAGTATTTATACTCATTCGATTTCTTGGGCCGTCAAAGGGAAAGCATTCGCGAAGTTGAAAGAGAACCGAGGCTACTCCTTTGATCAACAATTCGATAGACTAATGTCGGTCTCGAATTATGCCGAAACTAATGGCATTGTTATCGGCCCTGAGGCTTCACGTATTTTTGCGGAAATTATCCTCCAGCAAATTGATCTTAGCGTATCTGAACAGATCAAATTGGTTTTGAAGATTACTGATCAAGATTTTTCAGTTCGCCGTTATTTGGACGATTACTTTGTTTTTTCCAGAAACAAAGACACAGCTTCACAAATTTTCGATGTTATTCAAGCAGAACTTCAAGAATATAAATTATATATAAATGAGTCGAAAACTCATGAATATACCGTGCCTTTTGCAACCACCCAGACCATCGCAAAAACCGATGTTCAAAACGTCTTAAGTACAACAATACTTCAATGGTTCGACGAAGCGAAAAAGCTTTTTAAAGAAGATGAAGAGTGTGGAAATGCTCTCAGAGAAAATAGGATGCTTCGCACTCCTTACAAACTATCAACGAATGTAATTAGAGATATAAAGATTGCAGTAAAGAGAGGCGGAACATCGTTTGATGTTGTTACCGGCTACGCGCTCGGCGCTATCACTAAATCCGTGTTTCGCCTTGAAAAAGCATCACGCAAAAATGATGTACGTCCAGCTGATTTGGAGTTGCTGGAGCACATTCTTAGTATCGGGATTGAAGTAGTTTTCTTTCTCTACTCAATGGATTTCAGAGTTCGAACAACTTACTTGGTCTCACAATTTATGCTAATTGTGTCGAAACTCGCCGAGATCGATAAAGAGCTTCAAAGTGTTGTAAGAGCCAAACTTCTAAAGGGCGCAAATACAGTGCTCCAATTTTTGGCCGCAGATGAATCAGGTGGAATCGAAGTACTCAATTTGTTGATCGCGATGAAGGCGATAGCACCCGGCGAATTGCTAACATCCGATCAGCTAAAACGCCTTACTCGGGATTTTTCAATCGGAGCAGACGCACTTGTGACATGCTCACATTACAACTACTTCGACTTTATCGTTCTTTTGCACTATATCGGCGGCTCGTCAACGCATGAGCCATTTAGACATGAGCTAGAAACCGAGGTGGTAGCCAGATTTCAGAATGCTTCTAAAGATATCCGATGCGATGCCGAAATGACTCTTCTCTTCTTTGATGCGCTCAGTTGCCCTCATTTGACCCATGCAGCTAAAGAATCCATCGTACTGGACTATGCTGACAGAGCAATGAATAAGAAATTGAAGACGAATGAAGTCCAGTACGTTATAAATTACTGCCAGCAGCACCTGTCGTTTTCCGATTGGCGCAAAGACCTTGACTTAGAAAAGCTACTAATTAGAAAACAGTTGAAACCTGGGTACTAATTATGCTAACTTTGCCTTGGGAAGGTTAGCTATTCGCGCAACGAAGTTTGTCGCGTATACAAAATTGATTTACCTCTTGTTGTTAGAGGGGCATTTTTTTCTTGATCTGTCATTTTAAAAAATGCTTGGTTGCTTGGTTAACTTCAAGTAACCAAGGGGGATGAGATATGTTATTTGATATGCTTATCCTTACATACACACGCCAGAACGGCTAGCCTTTCCGCCTTATGCCTTTAGTGGCGTATCCGTACCAGTTTCGCTGCTAATCAGCGTTCTCTCATGTATGTAGAACGCCGGTACTTCCTGGAAATATCTGTTCGTCAAGGTCTCGAATGGTCTCCGAATGCAGCGCAATTGCTAGGTTCAAAGATGTAGTGATGATTGGAACACTCTTCTGAACGGAGGGAATTTCTACAACTTTGAGTTCGCCCTCTACGCTCGACTCAATTACACCCCAAACGACACCAATGAATTGCGCTTTTGTGCCGGGCGCGTATGTGCCGTCCGCTTGTCGGAACATCGGCGCTTCATAGGAAAAGACAGGTGAGCCACTGGAGCCTTGGAAAGCTGCCACATCTACCAAAAAATCCTTCTTGTTCTGATAGTGAGCTAGAGGATGAGTAGCCGTGGTACCAAAGCGGGCGATAGGCATGTTGTTGTGGTTGTCCCACAATCCTCGCGGATAGCCAACAACTAAAACTTGTTCTACATCACGCATGTTCTTCTTATCTATGGCTTCAGGTAGCCAATGTGCATCAAGACACATTGATCGCAATTGATTACCTGCTCCCATAACTTCACCTAAGGGAATAGTTACATCAATCCCGCAAAGGTCGATCTCTGCATCTGAGTGAAGGAAAAGGTTTCCGGCAAGGGGCCACGTAATTTCCTGATCCTTTCGGCCCACTGGTTGATGCTGTTCATTCAGATTGGCGGCGGACACAGCGGAAGATAAAACGAAGTGAATCACTTCGGCTCCACGCACGACGTGCTTGTTTGTAACGATTAGGATCTTGGCATAACCATCCACAGGATGGACGACTTTATAGAAGAACCCAGTTCCCACGGAAGTCGGATGCTCACCGCTGAGACCGGCACGGAGACGGACAGTGGTTCGGATCAATGCGTGTTCGGTAGGCATTTTAGCGGGAGTCATTAGCTATATCTCTTTCAGTTTGATAGACGAAGGGTGTGATTGGCTTGGACCAACGTAACCTATGAACTGCGCTAATGCCGCAATAGATGAAGTGCCGGAGCAATATCGAATAAGCGAGATGCGTGATTGACTAATATTGGCTGATCGCGACTACTTTAGTAACGAGCGCGTGGTTGGTTTCGAACGCAAACAGACAGTAATTTTGATGGGCACGCGCGCAAGCCACCGTAGTTTCATGGCATGACCTATTACCCGACCATGTTTAATAGAAATTTATCATAGAAAATAGAGCGACTTGAAAAATCTAATTTTTAAGATCTGAGCATGTACAACACAAAACAAATACAGGGATTATTTTTGCATCCATAAGTGCATCCATATTGAGACACCGTTAATGGAGATCCCTTTATCCATAAGCCTTTCAATGCATTATTCAACTCCACCTATCGCTGATGCGGTTTTTTTGTTTGCTAAGCTCCTGCAGCGCCCATTTACATCCAATTTTTTCACATTCATACCCGCCGCATTTCGCAGAATGTCAATGCCGCGACAGCAGGGACATGATGCTTCAGGAGCAATCGCAACGCTTGGACAGTGGGCCGCCGAGCTTCGGTTGGTCGGAGTACGAGCAAGCACACCGAGAAACATCTCCAGAGAAAGAATGAGGGTCCGTGCTTGCCATACCTTAGGTGGAGTTCTGGCTGGAGGCATTCATCAAATTGGTACGCAGGTTGACGATGGCTTTTTGCAGCACGCGGAATTCCTCGGGCGCCAGGCCGGATGCCTTGGCCGTCACCTCGCGGAAGGCGACGGCCTTTTCCCTCAGCTCCCTCCCCGTTTCAGTCAGCGACACGAGCACGCTGCGCTCGTCCTCGCTGTCGCGCTCGCGGCGCACATAGCCCATCGCTTCCAGCCGTTTCAGCATGGGCGTCATCGTGCTCGGTTCCAGGAACAGCTTTTCGCTCAGCCCCTTGACGGTCTGGCTGTCCTCTTCCCACAGGCAAATGATGGTGACGTATTGCGGGTAAGTGAGCCCGAGCTTTTCCAGCACGGGTTTATAGACGCGCGAATAAGCGAGGTTGGTCGAATAGACGGCAAAGCACATGAAGTCGCCGAGCCTGGCAATGTCTTTGCTAGGGTTGGATTTGTTGCTCATTTAATATCTTCCAAAAATTATTTATCGAAGTAATGATTATCGTACTTGAAAATTGCGGCGAACTCGGATACATTTATCTTAATAATAATTATGACGATAATTAATTATTGCTGCTGACCACGCCGTATCGATAGCAACAGGAACCTGAAAACCACCCCACCGTTACTGGAGAAAGCAAATGCGCCAATACATCAACAACCATCGCCGCCTCGTCCTTGCCACTGTCGCGTTCGCCCTTGCCGGCGCTCAGTTTGCATTGCCAGGAACAGCCAAAGCACAATCCGCAAGCGCAGTGGCGAACGTGACTGCAACGGCAAACCACGGACTGGCCAGCTTCAAGTCCATCAAGCAGATCAACGCCGGCGACCTCAACGTCGGCTACGTTGACGAAGGCCCGGCCAACGGCCCGGTAGTCATCCTGCTGCATGGCTGGCCGTATGACATCAACAGCTTTATCGACGTCGTGCCCCTGCTGACCAACGCCGGCTACCGTGTGATCGTGCCGCACCTGCGCGGCTACGGCACCACGCGTTTCCTCGACCCCCATGCAGTGCGCAACGGCCAGCCGGCGGCGCTTGCCTCCGACGTCGTCGCGCTGATGGATGCGCTGAAGATAGACAAGGCCGTCCTCGCCGGTTACGACTGGGGCGCTCGCACCGCCGATATCGTTGCTGCGCTGTGGCCGCAACGCGTCAAGGGCCTGGTTTCCGTCAGCGGGTATTTGATCGGCAGCCAGGAAGCCGGCAAGCAAGTCTTGCCGCCGAACGCCGAGCAGCAATGGTGGTACCAGTTTTACTTCGCTACTGAGCGAGGTCGCGCCGGCTACGAAAAGAACCGCCACGATTTCGCCAAGCTCATCTGGCAAACAGCGTCGCCGCAATGGCGCTTCGACGATGCCACTTTCGACCGCAGTGCCGCGAACCTGGAAAATCCGGACCATGTAGCAGTAACCATCCACAACTACCGCTGGCGCCTCGGCCTGGCAAATGGCGAAGCGAAATACGACGAACTGGAAGCACGGTTGGCGAAGTTCCCGTCCATTGCGGTGCCGGCCATCACCATGGAAGGCGATGCCAACGGCGCGCCTCATCCTGAGGCTGCCGCATACGCCAAGCGTTTCACCGGCAAGTATAAGCATGAGCTTGTCACCGGCGGCATCGGCCATAACCTGCCGCAAGAAGCACCACGCGCATTCGCGGATGCCGTGATCGAAGTCGATCATTTCTGACGATGACCGGGATGGCATCCTGCCTGCAGGTGCCGGCGCTCATTGGCATTCACCCGTTCATCCGTAGCATGTCATTGCAGTTTTGCATCATTCAATCACTTGAAAGGAAACATCATGAACAAGATCGAAAAAGTTCTCTATACCGGTAAGACGCACACCACCGGCGGCCGCGACGGCGCCGCGCAAAGCGACGATGGCCGTCTCGACATCAAGTTGTCCCCTCCTGGCAGCCACGGCGCGGGTACCAACCCTGAGCAGCTGTTCGCTGCCGGCTGGTCGGCCTGCTTCATAGGCGCCATGGGGCGGGCCGCCAAGGACAAGAATCTGTCCCTGCCAGCCGGCACCGCCGTCGATGCCGAAGTCGACCTCGGCACCGGAAACGATGGCTTCCTCTTGCAGGCACGCCTCAAGGTAAATCTGCCCGGCCTGCCAGGCGATGCGGCACAAGACTTGATCGACGCCGCACATCAGATCTGCCCATACTCGAAAATGACTCGCGGCAACATCGAAGTGAGTGTCACCCTGGCCTGAGGCAATGTCGACCTATCCCAATAAGGAAACCAACATGACCGCCAAGAAACTATTGATCTCCATTGCCGCTTCCGCATCGTTTGCTGCCGTCCTGCCGCTGGCCAGCGTCCGGTGACTGTCGCTGCACTCAATGAGGCATCGAATGGTACTGCCTGGAAGCAGCTGCCCTCTTATTTTGTGTATGGCACTGCCGGCAAGAACATTCCTGTCGAGGCTCTGCGCTTTATGGCCAAGCGCGCCAGCGCGAAGGATGTCGTCGAAGTGAAAGGCGCTTCTCACGTACTCATGGTCTCCCGGGCGGATGCAGTGGCCAAGGTGATTGAAGAAGCCACCGGCAACAAGTAAGTCGTTAATCCGAAAATGCCTCCAAAAGACCTCTAGTTACATAAAAAAACCCGCATTCAGCTCAGTGCCGATGCGGGTTTTTGTTTGTTTTCTCGCCAATTCTAATTGGTACAAATTATCGGCGCAGAGATATTGCCTTGAGCAGCCAGACGCCTTACGGCCTTTCAAATCCCTCTCTAAAATCTCGCTTGCCAACTCATCGTCCAGCCCAGCAATCCGCAGACGTAGCAGTAGCACCAGTCACATTCCGAAGGCCGGTATTGTCCAATGTAAAAGTACCGCACTTGTCAGCGGTCCCAGCCGGGATTGCCGACAACGTATATGTAGTTCCGGCGCCGGCACTGATGCTCAGGTTGTACTTCGTAGTTCCGCTCAGTGGCGACTTAGGCACATACAACGCTGCGCCTGCGATCGGATAGCTGTTGTTGACCGTGAACTGCTGCTGCATCCAGTTGGCATTCTGCAATAATGCCGCCATCGCAGCAGCGCGATCGCCTCGCTGTACATACTGGCGGTAGCTTGGAATGGCGATTGCAGCAAGCACGGCAATGACGGCAACCACAATCATCAGTTCGATCAGGGTGAAGCCACGCCGCTTGCTAGATTTTCCGTATGTCATCAATACTCCCTTGGCCACGACAAGTAACTGCAATAATTAATTCGGCTTGATTGGCAACTGGTGCCAGGTACGAACCGCTCCATATCCCGTGTGAATCTTGAGTTCGTCAGGCGTCCCGCCATCCAGCGGATTGCCTTTCTGGGCCCAGTCGCCGTTACCGAGAGACGCGGAAGATGTGTTGGTATTGGTGGCTTTCATGGTTACCGAGCTCAAAAGCGCGCCGTTCACAGATACCGCCAAAATCCCGTTTTTATATATCTTGGTGTTGGGCGATGCGCCGCCCGTCAGGTAATTGGAAGCCAAGGTCTGCGAAACGCCGCCGCTGACGCAGATATCGCCGACGGGCGCCAGAGTCGTTGTCAGCAGGACGATGTTATCCAGAATCTGCAAATCGCCCACTACGCGCTCCCCGCTCGCCGGGAAATCGACATACCAGCCGAACTTCGCGCTCCAGTCAACCGCTGTATTTGTCAGCGTGCGGCCAAGGAGCACGCCATTGGCATCAAGCTGGTCCGTCAAGGTTTGCACCTGCAAGGCCGAGCGTCCCGTGACCTTGGCTGCAGTCGTGGTCGAAGTAGAACTATCCCAGATGCCATACAAGCTCTGTACCTGGGTGACCGCCTTATCGGTCGCCGCCAGATACTTGCCTGTGCCGATCGTAACCAGGTACCCACCTAAAGGATGCGCGGCTACGACGGGTTTTTGCACGATAGGCTGCACCACGGCTGGCGATGCTGCATCCTTCGCTGTAAATAATGTGCTGCTGGTCCAGTTCGCTGCAGAGGTATCGCTCAGATTGAATCTCCACAGGTTTCCGGCAAGATCGCCGGCGTAGGCGCCAATCAGTTCGCGATTGTCGTTAAAAACCAGGGCTGGCGCCGACAAGCCGTTCGCCGTACCGCCCAGGGCAAACTCCTTGATTACGCTGCCATCTGCCAAATTGACGACAAAAAGGGAAGCCACGCCGGTTGCGCTGTCATAACCGTTGCCGAATACCACGCCCCATTGGCCAGTGGTCAAACGGACGATGGTCGATTGGCCCAGCACAAGGCCCAAATTGGCGAAACCGGTATCAGCAGAACTTTTTTCCCATTTCACACTGGCTGTGCCAAGGGAACCCGGGCTGGTGACATCCAGGGCAAACACGCTAGGCGCGCCGGCGCCGGTGGAGCCGACCACATAGGTTTTCCAGGCCGCGGCGGAACCCGTCCCAAAATATGCATCTCCTTCAGACAGGGGGCCATCGACGTAATACTGATGCGAATTGCTGGGGCTGCTAAGCGTCTTCAGCTTGCTGTATATCGCATTCGGAACGTAAGCAAATGTCTCGACGCCGGTACTGGCATTGAATGCATGCAGCATGCCGTCATTGGCGCCTACATACAACATTGGCGTACGCGACGACTTGCCGCTTACGAAGGTGTTATAGGTTGCTCCGCCCCCGGCGAAACTTGAAAAATAATAGCCAAAGTCAGAAGACTGGACATACAGCGGCGACGAGTTAACGATATCGCCCAATTTATTGGCGCGGTAACGATAGACCCCTGGACCTGCCCCGCCGGCCGTTTGCTCGTTGCTGCCATCGCCTCGCAAGTAGTCCAGGACCGTCGATGCCGACAAGGCCGTCTGCTGTGCGCTTGTCAAATTGGCCCAGGTAAAGGCTACCGCGGCGGGCGTCGTTGCCGACGGATTCCAGGTCACGATATTACGGCTGGCTGGAACCGGCAGCAAATCTGCCGCATCTTTCCCTCCCCAAGCCTGGGCTCCCGTGGTGCCGTCGGCATTCAGGCTATATGCCTTCAGGTGCCCGATCCATGTGCCCGATTCAAAACCTGGAACGTATATCAGGCTGCTGCTGCTCACTTTTCCAAGGCTTACCGAGACGGCAGAGGCCGCGCCTGGCTGCTTGGAGATATTGTTCAACACGCTGGTCAGGCCGCTTTCAAGATCGGTAGGATTGCGGGCGCTGAAATAACTCCCGCGCCCGTTGACTGCCGCATGCCACAGATCGTCGATGGTAGTGTTGGTGTTGGCCACTGGAGTAGGCCAGGAGGTCGGTACCGAATTGGGGGTATACGTGAGTGATCCATTGGCTCCCAGGCCGATGGTGAATGTCGTCATATGCTGCCAGGTCGCGGTATCGGTGGTATTGGTCGGTTTGACGTTGTTGGTAAGCGTTGTCCGCAAATCATTGGTGTAATAATAGTTGGTTATATCCGCAAGATAGGTGCCAACGGACGAGGCCGGGAAATTGGTGTCGCCGGAACTGTCATTCCAGAAGCCGTCGGTCGACATGATGTGATAGCTGGCGCGGCAACTGACTAAAGTTGAATCGGTCGCGGTATTCCGATAAGGATCGTTATTCGTATAGTCGAAACCGCTAAGAGTGCCTTGGTAAAGCTTTCCGATCCGGTTCATCTGCGTACGCAGCGGTGTCCCTTGATTCGGACTGATTGCATACAACTTGGCGTAAAACGACTGCTTTTGGGTCGAATCAAAATCGCGGATCGTCAGCCAGTCAGGACCATCCGTGACGTGAGTGTTGTTGTAGCCGACAGAGCCGTCTGAGCCAATCGAGTTGATGGTATTGAAGCCCACCCGGAATTTAGGAGGATTGACCGGGGAAACCACCGGATCGATGCCGGAAAAAGCCAGCCCCAGGGCCGTCTTAGTCATCAAGATCCGGGTACGGGCATAGGAAAACCAGTTAGCAAAATTCTGTATTTCCTGGGCATATGTGCAGGTTGTCCCGGTACCGCAGTCAGTCCGTGTTGACGCTTTCGGATAAGTCGCTACCGACGAAATGATATCCGTTCTGGTGTAGTTGGCAGTAGTGTCCTGGCCACTGCTGCCGTCAGGTGTTCCGCTGCCAATCCAGGTGTAGTAGAAAGCGTATTGTGCAATGGCCTGGGTATATGTCTTACTCGCAGCATTGCAGTTAGGTGTTGCCCCTTGGCTTGACGGCGTAAAGTATGGACTGAAATTACCTGGATCGTAGAGCGGCAATGTGATCGCGACACCCGGTTTGATAAAACACTGCGCAGCGACGTTAAGCGTGCTGGTCGTTCCCCCTGCGGTAGGATACGGGTCGATCCGGGCGCTGGCCACGGAAGTAGCCATCTTTGTCCCGTCATATAACACCCCCGGGGTGTATGTTGTCGCCGGATTGTAATAGATGCCGTTATAGGCGCTGGCATAATACGCGCGCAGAGTTTTTGCTGAATTAAATTCAGCCGTGGCGTCGGTTCCGGTCACCGATCCCCACACCATGCTGCCCGAATTATCAAGCGTGTACATGATATTAGGGTTGGGAGGCTGCACCACGAACAGCGGTGTCTGCGATACCGCAGCTGAAGCCAGGCCCGAGGCCAGCGCCATCAGCATGCAGATGCAACGCGCCTGGAATCTGTGCAGCTGGCCGCCTGTCGCATGGCCTGAAAAAATAGTTCGTGGCATGGAGACTTTTCCTATCTCAATCAAAATTTTAAATAGCTTTGCAGGAGCACGACTGCATTGTCGCTAGCCCCTGTACCGCGTGCCGTAATCCGGTACACCTGGATTCCGTCATCTTTCTTCAGCTGGGTCGGATCCAGCCTGAGTGTGCCTTTTACATCTTCCACCATGCATCTCGGCGATGTATTCACTCCGGGCAAAGCGGCGGCAATGGCAATCGAGTTGGAGCCTTGCCAGTTCGTCACGTCATCCCACAAATTTGTCGTGGTTGATGGCATCAGGATGGTCGGCTTGCTGGCGGAATTGGTGAGCATGGCGTTTTCACAGAAACGCAACGCCTGCTCCGCTGCCTGAAAAGCCAGTTCCTGGTTGCGCGTATTGCCGGCCATCTTTTCACCCAGCGTGACATTGCGTATGGCGGTGATGCCGATCAGCAGCATGACCACCACAAAGATGAGGACGATCGGTAGCGCAACACCTGTTTGCGGAAATTTTTTCTTTATCATGATGGCTTCAATAAGTTCGCGCTTTGGGCTATGTCAAGCTGGGTGCCGCGCGGTTTCGCAAGGTAAACGTGCGCGTCAAGGTTGCATGCAGTTTTTTATCCGTAGCCGTGGTGCTGGCGCCTGCGCAATTCTGGTAGGTCTGCGCTGCGGTTGTCACAATATTTTCACTGTGGACTTCCAGGCATACCGTGATGCTGACCAGCTGATTCCAGCCTCCCTTGTTCGCGGCATTGAGAGGCAAGGCAGAGACCGCGCTGGCGGTTGATAGGAATTGCGAGGCGGCATAAACGCCGGTGGTATCGACGCCGTAGGTAAGCACCATGTGGTCGACATTGTTCAATATCGGTTGCGATACCGTGCTGCCATTACCGTTGCAGAACAAAGACGACGAGGTTTCGCCGCTCTTGGTCGCAATAAAGAAACTATTGACTGCGGTGCCGCCGGCATTGTTGCCATTGCAATCCGCTCCAATGCCGGAAATCGGGCTGTTGGTGCTGTCATAGGCGTCAACCGAATAGGAGACCGTAAATCCCGGTTCGCCGGCTGTGCCTGAACAAGTAAAACTGGGCGTCGCGGCAAGCGGGGAAGCAAAGCCGTTATCGCAGGCAACCAGACCCTTGCCGGTAAAGCTGGTGGTGCTCACGGTTCTCATTGCGCCATAACCTGCCTGCATCAGGTTCCTGCCGATCAAGGTCAAGGCATAGTTGCCGTCTTCCTGCAGGCGCGCATTATCGTCGTTCAAACGGAAGCTGGCCTTGCTGTTCAGGTACAGGCTGCTGATGAATATGATCAGGACCATGCCGATCACGATCGACACCATCAATTCGACCAGGGTAAAGCCGGATATGCCACGACGATTGCTCGCGCCGGCCTGCGGACTGAGGAGATTGTTCATGGCAAGAAAGTTGTCGAAAAACAGCGAATGTTGGATTTGTCCGTGCCCGAGGAAAAAGCTGCAGCACGGCAATTTGCGCCGGCGGCGGTGCCATCGCCCGGTTCGTTGAAATACACGGTGACGACGAAACCGCCGGTCAGGGTTCCCGATACCTCGCCCCAGCCGCCCGCAACCGCCTGGCTCAAGTCCTGTCGCCAGTTGTAAAGATCTGCCTGCGCGACCTTGTCCGGAGCACAGGCTGCACTGACACAGTCCGGCAGGCTTGCGGGCAAAGCGCCATATGCATCGGTTGTCACATAACTGCCTAATTTTGCCCCGGCGACATTGGCCCGCATGCGATCAGCCATGTCCGCGCTGTACTGGCTCGCCAAAGAGCGGAATTGCGCCGTCTTCTGGTATTTCAGGGACGTTACCTGCAAGCCCGCGAGACCAAGCAAGGCAAACGAGGCAATGGTGATCGAAATCAGCACCTCGATCATGCCAACGCCACGCTGCCGGTTTCGGCCTGACGGCAATCTATTCTTGATAAAAGCCATATCTCTCATCTCTCTTGCCGGATTTAACAAGCTCTGGCACGTCCGCTGGGATCAAAGCAAACCGAGCGCGTCTGGTTGTTGAAGGCAAATGCAAAAGTCTTTGGTGGCGCTTGTGTCGGGGCGCCCAAGGCGTTGTAGACAATGGAAGCCGGCGTTGTCGCGGTGGAATCAGGGGTTATCGTGGTGCCGGTGGTTAATGCTCCCTGGCGCGCCAAGACCTCGTTCTTGGTGCTGTCGGCCGTGTTCACCACCACCACCAGCCACCCCGTTTTCCAATCGCTGTTCGTCGCATCGCAGGAATTGGTAGTAGAAACTTCGGCATTGATGCTGCGGCAAATGGTTACAGCCCCGCTTCTTTTAATTGCCTCGGAACGAGCCAGCATGGTCCCGGCAATGAACTCGTTGACGTTCCCCGATAAACGGTTTTGAGCGATAAAGCTTTGCATTGACGGGACGGCTATCGCCAGCAGGATAGCCAGTACGGTAATCGTGATCATCAATTCAATCACCGTGAAACCCTTACGGAAGACAATGTCCGCGACGGCTTTGTCATTTTTCCGAAACCGCATTTGATTTTTGGCATTTCCACGCACACTAAGCTCCCTAGAAACGCAGTTTTTAAGCAATGCTGAATTATAGGTTTTACGTTTCCACAAAGAAACCGTTTCGCCTTCCGCCCATCGCCGCTCGAATACCATTCGTCAGCAATGAATGGCAAAAAAACAATTACGTCTTATCGCCCTTGAATTCTGCCTAGGCACCTGGTATCGACAAGCCTCGACTGCCATGGACTTGCCCTTCAAATGCTATAATCCGCGCTTCCCGCAAACGGGCCGAAAGTCTCCCGGAATGCGGCCCGGCACTGAAGCAAAAAACGAATTGTGCTTGCGCAGTCCGGCGATGCCGGCCTCCATGGGCCGGCCTGAACCAGTGTTTTCAACGCCATGCGCAGATACGCCATGGTTTTCATCGAATGGAGTTTGCTATGTCGGCAACAATGCGGCCAACCCGCCTGCTCATGATCTTCCTGCTGGCTACGCTAGCCTTTTCCGCAATGGCGGTGGACCGCGATTTCCCCGCCTCGGCCCTGCGCGGCAAGCTGACCATCACCGACTACCCGAACGTCACCGTCAATGGCCAGGCGCTGCGGCTGTCGCCCGGCTCGCGCATCTGGAATACCCAGCAGCTGACCCAGGTCCCCAACTCGCTTGGCGCCGATACCTACCAGGTGAACTACACCTTGAACATCCAAGGCGACATCGACCGCGTCTGGATCCTGACTACCGATGAAGCCAGCCAGAAGATCGAAGCGCAGCGCAACGGCATGAAACGATAGAAAAGCAGTCAATTAGCAGTCATGGAAAAAACGATGCAAAAGAAAGTATTCATCAAGACCTTCGGGTGCCAGATGAACGAATACGACTCGGACAAGATGGCCGATGTCTTGAACGCGTCCGACGGCTTGGTCAAGACTGATCGCCCGGAGGATGCCGACGTGATCCTGCTGAATACCTGTTCGGTGCGCGAAAAGGCGCAGGAGAAAGTGTTTTCCGACCTCGGCCGCCTGCGCGAACTGAAGCGCAACAATCCCGACCTGCTGATCGGCGTCGGCGGCTGCGTGGCGTCGCAAGAAGGCGCGGCGATCGTCAAGCGGGCGCCGTATGTCGACATGGTGTTCGGCCCGCAGACCCTGCACCGCTTGCCGGAGATGATCAGCCAGCGGCGCGCCACCGGCCATTCGCAAGTCGACATCAGCTTTCCCGAAATCGAGAAATTCGACCACATGCCGCCGGCCAAGGTTGAAGGCGCGACCGCATTCGTGTCGATCATGGAAGGCTGCAGCAAATATTGCAGCTACTGCGTGGTGCCCTACACCCGCGGCGAAGAAGTCTCGCGCCGGTTTGAGGACGTGCTGACCGAAGTGGCGGGACTGGCCGAGCAAGGCGTCAAGGAAATCACGCTGCTGGGGCAAAATGTCAACGCCTTCCGCGGCGCCATGGCGGATGGCGAGATTGCCGATTTCGCGCTGCTGATCGAATACATCGCCGAAATCCCCGGCATCGAGCGGATCCGCTTCGTCACCAGCCATCCCAAGGAATTCACGCAGCGCCTGATCGATACCTACGCCAAGGTGCCGAAGCTGGTCGACCATCTATACCTGCCGGCGCAGCATGGTTCGGACCGTATCCTGTCAGCCATGAAACGCGGCTATACCGTGCTGGAATACAAATCGGTGATCCGCCGCCTGCGCCAGGTGCGGCCTGACATCACCATCTCCAGCGACTTCATCGTCGGTTTCCCGGGCGAGACCGACGCCGACTTCGAGGCGCTGATGAAACTGATCGCCGACATCGGCTACGACAACAGCTTCAGCTTCATCTTCAGCCCGCGGCCGGGCACGCCTGCCGCCAACCTGCAGGACGACACGCCGCACGAAGTCAAGCTGAAACGGCTGCAGCGGCTGCAAGCGGCAGTGGAAGAAAATATCGGCAAGATCAGCGCCGCCATGGTCGGCAGCGTGCAGCGCATCCTGGTCGAAGGGCCGTCCAAGAAAAACCCGGCCGATTTGCAAGGGCGCACCGAGAACAACCGCGTAGTCAATTTCGATGCCGGCCCTAACGGCGCGCGCCTGGTCGGGCAGCTGATAAATGTAAAGATTACCGACACCTATACCTACACCCTGCGCGGCGAGATCGTGCTGGCAGACTAGCCCGCCGGCACAGCGCCCGCCAACCACGCACACCAGATAAACACACCATAGTTTGAAAACTAAAACACCTACCCAGCCGCATTATTTCATCCCGCAGCCGCTAGACAATACGCGGCTGGCGCACCTGTGCGGCCCGCTCGATGAAAACCTGCGGCAGATTTCGGCGGCGCTGGACGTATCGATTTTCCGGCGCGGCGACAAGTTCATTGCCGCCGGCAGCAATGCGGAACGCGCGGTGGAAATCCTCGACCAGTTTTACGCCATCGCCAACAAGGTCATTTCGGTGGATGAAATCCAGCTGGCGCTGGTGGAGCAACGCGCCAAGCTGGGCATGAAGCCGAAAGCCGCCAAGGGCAACGGCAAGGCTGCCGGCGCATCCGGCGCCGCTGCGGATGCCGATCCTGCCGAAGCAGAGCTGACCGAGACGGACATCGAAAGCCCGGTCCTGAAAACCCGCCGCAGCGACCTGCGCGGCCGCACGCCGCATCAGAGCCAGTACATCCGTTCGATCCTGGAACACGACGTGACGCTGGGCATTGGGCCGGCCGGCACCGGCAAGACCTACCTGGCGGTTGCCTGCGCGGTCGATGCCCTCGAGCGCGACGCCGTCAAGCGCATCGTGCTGACGCGGCCGGCGGTGGAGGCCGGCGAGCGCCTGGGTTTCCTGCCCGGCGACCTGGCGCAGAAAGTCGATCCCTACCTGCGCCCTCTGTATGACGCGCTGTATGACTTGCTCGGCTTTGACCGCACCCAGAAAATGTTCGAGAAGCAGGCGATCGAGATCGCGCCGCTGGCTTACATGCGCGGCCGCACGCTGAACCATGCGTTCATCATCCTGGACGAGGCGCAGAACACCACGCCGGAACAGATGAAGATGTTCCTGACCCGGATCGGCTTCGGCAGCAAGGCCGTGGTCACCGGCGACGTTACCCAGATCGACTTGCAGCGCGGCCAGAAGAGCGGCCTGATCGACGCCATGAACATCCTGAAAGACGTGCGCGGCATCGCCTTCACCCGCTTCAACAGCAGCGACGTGGTGCGCCATCCGCTGGTGGCGCGCATTGTCGATGCCTATGAGTCGGCAGCCCAGGCGGCGCCGGTAGCGTCCACCCATGGCGTCATCGAAGCCGCCACGCCGCAAGCAGCCAAACCCGCCAAACCGGTGCAGACCGGGATCACTAAAACAGCCCGCAGCCGCAATGTCGCAAAAAAATAAACTCTCCCTGTCGGTCCAGTACCCCGATCCGCGCCTGCAGGACAGCGTGCCGCGCCCGCAATTGCGGCGCTGGGTGCAGGCGGCATTGCTGGCGCCGGCTGAACTGACGATCCGTTTTGTCGACGCCGGCGAAGGCCGTGCCCTGAACCGCGATTATCGCGGCAAGGACTACGCTACCAATGTACTGACGTTTGCTTATTCGGAAGACCAGGAAGAGGAAGACAACGGCGTTACCCAGGCCGACATCATCCTGTGCACCGACGTCTTGCAGCGCGAAGCGGAAGAACAAGGCAAGTCGCTGGTGGAACATGCCGCGCACCTGGTGGTGCATGGCGTGCTGCATGCGCAAGGTTACGACCACGAGGACGATGAAGAAGCGGCGGAAATGGAAAACCTGGAAATTGAAATCCTGCACAAGCTGGGCTGGCCCAATCCCTACGCCGACCGGTAATTCGCTTCCTCCCCGATAAAACGCCGCTTTTGCGGCGTTTTTCATTTCTGCGGCCGGATTTCGATTTTCATTTGAGAATCAAAGGCTTGCAGAATAAATATTGCCATTTACACACCACATATTTCCCCTTATCTTTTTAATTAATAAGATTATGATGAATTCATGTAATGAACCGAGCTGGCCCGCGACTAAGCCACATGAAAACCCTCATTGCTCAGTTGCCGGAGACTATCGTGAACCAAGTCACGCCACCCATGGCGATCGTCCTTCCTCTTGCGCAGGTGGCCTGAATGAACTCCCCTGCCATCAAAAAAACCGTCATTCACCCGATCTGGCTGCGCGTCACCCATTGGCTCAACGCACTGGCGGTGATCATCATGATCCTGAGCGGCTGGCGCATCTATAACGCATCGCCGATCTTCCCGTTCCGCATTCCCAGCGAATGGACATTGGGCGGCTGGCTGGGCGGCGCCTTGCAATGGCATTTTGCCGCCATGTGGCTGCTGTTCTTCAACGGCCTGGTTTACCTGCTGCTGAACACCGCTAGCGGCCGCCTGTGGAAAAAATTCCTGCCGCTGCGCCCGGCTGAAGTAGTGCAGGACTTCGTCAAGGCGCTGCGCGGCAAGCTCCAGCACGACGCCCTCGACCATTACAACGCGGTACAGAAGCTGGCGTATGTTTCGGTCATCCTGGACCTGATCCTGCTGGTGGTCTCCGGCCTGGCGATCTGGAAATCGGTGCAGTTCCCGCTCCTGCGCGAACTGATGGGCGGTTTCGATAACGCCAGGATTGTGCATTTCTGCGCGATGAGCTTCCTGGTGGCATTTATCGTGGTGCATATCATCATGGTGGCGCTGGTGCCGCGCACGCTGCTGGCCATGCTGCGCGGCCGCTAAGGTAAATGGAGACAATCATGTTCAAGAAAAATCCCGGCCCGGCGCTCGACACCGAATCGATATTGAAAGACGCCCGGCGCGAGCTGGCGCTGCCTTCCCGCCGCCTGTTTGCAAAACGCGCGCTTACCCTGGGCGGCCTGTCGCTGCTGACCGGCTGCAATATCACCGACGAGCCCTCGGTCAACCGCATGCTGGAACGCATCTCGCGCATGAACGACGGCGTGCAAGGATGGCTGTTCGATCCGAAACGGCTGGCGCCGACCTATACCCAGGCCGAAATCACCCGCCCCTTCCCTTTCAATGCGTTTTACGCCATCGAGGAAGTGCCGGACATCGACGGCGGCGACTATCGGCTGGAAGTGAGCGGCCTGGTGACGAACAAGCAGCCCTGGACGCTGGAGCAATTGCACAGGCTGCCGCAAAACGAGCAGATCACGCGCCATATCTGCGTCGAGGGATGGAGCGCCATCGGCCGCTGGGGCGGCGTGCCGTTTTCTTATTTCCTCAAGCAGATCGGCGCCGACCTGAGCGCCAAGTACATCGATTTCAAATGCGGCGACGATTACTACACCAGCATCGACATGCCGACCGCCTTGCATCCGCAGACCCAGCTGACCTTGACCTACGACGGCCAGATCCTGCCGCCGAAATACGGTTTTCCAATGAAATTGCGGATGCCGACCAAGCTTGGCTACAAGAATCCGAAACACATCATGTCGATCGAAGTAACAAACAAGTACCCCGGCGGTTACTGGGAAGACCAGGGGTACAACTGGTTCGGCGGTGCTTAGGCTGGCAAGCAGCCCTGCAGCAACCGCTGATTTTTACGGCACTTTCGCCACTTTTACCTGGAGATACAAATGAAAAAGAGCCTCACAACCCTGCTGGTTACCTGCCTGATGATGACTGCCGGCGGCGTCTATGCGCAAGATGCAATGTCGAAGGACGCGATGTCCAAAGACGCCATGTCCAAGGATGCCATGTCCAAGGACGCCATGTCGAAAGACGGCATGGACAAGCCGGCCATGGCCAAGGATGCAATGAAAAAGAAAGCCCACGCCAAGAAAGACGCCATGGCGAAAGACGCGATGAGCAAGGATGCCATGGGCAAAGACGGCATGGCTAAAGATGAAATGAAGAAATAATTATCTTTTCCATAATGCGGCGGTCGGTGCTTTCGGGCGCCGGCCGCTTTTTTCATGCCTGGAAATCGCCTGCCGGCGCCACAAAAAAATCCCGCAAACCTGTGCGTTTCGTCGTCCTGTCACATATTTGTTGTATCCTATTGCTTCCGAAACAATGTGAAACCAAGGCTAACGCCATATGCCAGAGCACCCTAGTAGCGTCAAATCATTTGACGCTAAACCCCACCGGTCGTTATTCGAACGCCTGACCGCACTGATTTCTCCCGAACCTGAAAACCGCGCCGAACTGCTCGACGTGCTGCAAGACGCACACGAACGCAACCTGATCGACGCCGATGCGCTGTCGATGATCGAAGGCGTGTTCCAGGTCTCCGACCTCTCCGCCCGCGACATCATGATCCCGCGTTCGCAAATGGACATGATCGACGTCACCAAACCGATCGAAGACTGGATGCCGGAAGTCCTGTCGACCGCCCACTCGCGCTTCCCTGCCGTCGACGGCGAGCGCGACAAGGTGATCGGCATCCTGCTGGCGAAAGACCTGCTGCGCTACTACGCCGAAGATTCTTTCGACGTGCGCGACATGCTGCGGCCCGCCGTGTTCATCCCCGAATCGAAACGCCTCAACGTCTTGCTGCGCGATTTCCGCGCCAACCGCAACCACATGGCGATCGTGGTCGACGAATACGGCGGCGTCGCCGGCCTGATCACGATTGAAGACGTGCTCGAGCAGATCGTCGGCGACATCGAAGACGAATATGACTTCGACGAAGAAGAAGACAATATCCTCGCCATCCGCGACGGCGACCATGGCGGCCGCTGGCGGGTCAAGGCGCTGACCGAGATCGAACAGTTCAACGAAACGCTGGAGACGGCGCTGGTGGATGAAGACGTCGACACCATCGGCGGCCTGGTCGCCAACCATCTTGGACGCGTGCCGCGCAAAGGCGATGAGTTCACGATAGACAATGTGCGCTTTGAAGTGCTGCGCGCCGATGCGCGCCAGGTGCATGTCTTGCTGGTCGAGAAATTGCCGGAATCGGCTCACGAAGAGTCCTGAAAAAGAGCATGGACCGGAGCTTGGCTGCACTGGCACCAGCTCACTCCATCCAAGAGCAAGATCACCGCTGCCCATGAGTTTTCGCCTGACTTCGTTTCCTAAACTTCCCCTGCTGCTGCCGTTGGCCGCCCTTACCGGCGCCGTCAACGTGTTTGCCTTCGCGCCATACGGGCTGTGGCCGGTCCAGCTGCTGACGCTGGCGCTGTTCGTGTTCTGCCTGATCCGCGTGCCCGCCATCAAGCACGGCGCCATGCTGGGCTGGGCCTATGGCTTCGGCTGGGTCGCGCACGGCGTCTACTGGATTTATATTTCGCTGCACGACTTCGGCGCTTTGCCGGGCTGGCTGGCGGCGCTGGCGGTAGCGCTGCTGGCGGCCATCATGGGGCTGTACATGGCCATCGGCACCGCTGCCGCGCTCTGGTTGCGGCGGCGCTGGTCGGCTTCGCCGCTGCTGTTTGCGCTGGCGATTTTCCCGGCCCTGTGGGCGCTGACGGAATGGCTGCGCGGCTGGCTGTTTACCGGTTTTCCCTGGCTGATTTCGGGCTATGCCCATACCGCCGGTCCGCTGGCCGGTTATGCGCCGCTGGTCGGAGTCTATGGCATCGGCGGCATTTCGGCGTTGATTGCCGGCTGCCTGGCCTTGCTGCCGCGCCACAAAGCGCCGGCGATCGCCGCCGTGCTGGTGCTGGCCGCTGGCCTTGGCCTGCACCAGTTCAACTGGACCGCGCCGCACGGCAAGCCGATTTCGGTGCGCCTGCTGCAAGGCAATGTGCCGCAGGAAGAAAAATTCGATAACGCGCAGATCGTCAATTCCCTGCGCCTGTATATCGACATGATCCGCTCCGCGCCCGCAGACCTGATCGCCACGCCCGAAACAGCGATACCGATCCTGCAAACCCAGCTGCCGCCGGACTACATTCCCGCGCTGGCCGACTTCGCCCGGCAAAGCGGCAGCCACATCGCGCTCGGCATTCCCTATATCGACGGCCCCGAGCGCTACTCCAACAGCGTGGTCGGCATCTCGCCCCAGGCCAAGGATCCCGCCTATCGCTACTATCGTTACGATAAGCAGCACCTGGTGCCGTTCGGCGAATTCGTCCCGCTGGGCTTCCGCTGGTTTGTCGACATGATGAACATCCCGCTAGGCGATTTCACCCGCGGCGCAGCGGTGCAAGCGCCATTCGCGGTGAAAGACCAATGGGTGCTGCCCAACATCTGCTACGAAGACTTGTTCGGCGAAGAAATTGCCGGGCAGCTTGCCGCCACCCAGGCCGCCGGCAAGCCCACCGCCACGCTGCTGCTGAACATGTCGAATATCGCCTGGTTCGGCAATACGATTGCATTGCCGCAACATTTGCAGATATCGCAGATGCGCAGCCTGGAAACCGGCCGCCCGATGCTGCGCGCAACCAATACCGGCGCCACCGCCGTGATCGATCCGCACGGCGTGGTCCGCACCCGGCTGGTCCCGTACAGCCGCGATGCGCTGGCGGTAGCGGTGCAAGGCTATAGCGGCACAACGCCGTATATCCTGCTGGGCAATCGCCTGATGCTGGCGCTGGCGCTGTCGATGCTGGCTGCCAGCTGGTGGTGGTGCCGCCGCAAAGCGCACCGGCAGCCCTAAAGCGTTCAAAACCCGCTAAAATCGCTGGTTTTAGCGCTTATCCTCTTGCGCCCTTCGTCACCCTGGGTTCCGCCCGATTTTCGGCACTTTACCGTATGGAAAAGCAACAAAACGATGCTTACATTTCAACAAATCATTCTTAAACTACAAGATTACTGGGACGCTCAAGGCTGCGCCTTGCTGCAGCCTTACGACATGGAAGTCGGCGCCGGCACTTCGCATACCGCGACCTTCCTGCGCGCCATCGGCCCCGAACCCTGGCGCGCCGCCTACGTGCAGCCTTCGCGCCGTCCCAAGGATGGACGTTATGGCGAAAACCCGAACCGCCTGCAGCATTACTACCAATACCAGGTAGTGCTCAAGCCTGCGCCGGAAAACATCCTCGACCTGTACCTCGGCTCGCTGGCGGCGCTCGGCCTGGACCTCAAGCGCAACGATGTGCGCTTCGTCGAAGACGACTGGGAAAACCCGACCCTGGGCGCCTGGGGCCTGGGCTGGGAAGTCTGGCTGAACGGCATGGAAGTGACGCAGTTCACGTATTTCCAGCAGGTCGGCGGCCTCGATTGCAAACCGGTGCTGGGTGAAATCACCTACGGCATCGAACGGCTGGCGATGTACTTGCAGGGCGTGGAAAATGTCTACGACCTGGTGTGGACCGAATGGGTTGAAAACGGCGTGACCAAGAAGCTGAGCTACGGCGACGTCTTCCACCAGAACGAAGTCGAACAGTCGACCTACAATTTCGAACACGCCAACACCGAATTCCTGTTCCCGCTGTTCGGCAACTACGAAGCCGAAGCCAAGCGCCTGCTGGAGGTGCCGCTGGCGCTGCCGGCTTACGAGATGGTGCTGAAAGCAGCCCACACCTTCAACCTGCTGGATGCGCGCGGCGCGATTTCGGTCACCGAGCGCGCCGCTTACATGGGCCGGATCCGCAACCTGTCGCGCGCCGTGGCGCAGGCATATTACGATTCACGGGCGAAGCTGGGCTTCCCGATGTGGGAGATCACCAAGGAAAACGGCGATCTGTTGTTGCAAGAATTTGGAGATGAATACATGGCGGCAGTAGCGCAGCGTGCGGGAGAAGCAGTATGAATGACACGCTCTTGGATCAGACCCTGCTGATTGAAATTTTCACGGAAGAACTGCCGCCGAAAGCACTGGCGAAACTTGGCGATGCTTTTGCCAACGGCATTTTCAATGGCTTGAAAACACGCGACTTCCTCGGTGACGGCGCGGTCGCCACCGCATTCGCCACGCCACGCCGCCTGGCGGTGTCGATCAGCCATGTGCGCGCCACCTCGCTCGATAAAACCATGCGTGAAAAAGTGCTGCCGGTGTCGGTGGCGCTGGACTCCGATGGCCGCGCAACCGCGCCGCTGGTCAAGAAGCTGTCCGCATTGGCTGCGCAATGCGGACAAGCGGTGATTACCCCGGCCGAACTGGAGCGCGCGCCTGACGGCAAGGCCGAAAGCTTTTTCTACAGCTACACCGCCAAAGGCGTGGCGCTGGCGGCCGGTTTGCAAATCGTGCTGGAAGACACGGTAGCCAAGCTGCCGATCCCGAAAGTGATGAGTTACCAGCGCCAGCACGGCCATGCGGCTGGCCATACCGTACGCTTTGTACGGCCGGCGCACAGCCTGGTGGCGCTGCATGGCGCACAGGTATTGCCGCTGACCTTGCTCGGCCTCGACGCCGGCCGCCAGACCGAAGGCCATCGTTTCCTGTCGCCAGGCCGCATCAAGCTGGCCGACGCCGACAGCTACGCGGCGACGCTGGCCGAACCAGGCAAAGTCATCGCCAGCTTCGGCGAACGCAAGGAAAAAATCCGCAAGGACCTGCTCGAAGGGGCGGCAAAATCTGCAGCCGACGACCAGGTGCTGATGCCGGAAGCGCTGCTGGACGAGGTCACGGCGCTGGTTGAATGGCCGGTGGTGTATGCCTGCAAATTCGAAGACGAATTCCTCAGCGTGCCCCAGGAATGCCTGATCCTGACGATGCAGACCAACCAGAAGTATTTTGCCCTGACCGACAGCGCCGGCAAACTGCGTTCGCGTTTCCTGATCGTCTCCAACCTGCAGACCAGCGAACCGCATTACATCATCGAAGGCAACGAGCGCGTAGTGCGCCCGCGCCTGTCCGACGCCAAGTTCTTCTTCGAACAAGACCAGAAAAAGAAACTGGCCGAACGCGTGCCTTTGCTGGCCAACGTGGTCTATCACAACAAGCTCGGCAACCAGCTGCAGCGGACCGAACGGGTCAAGACCCTGGCCGCGGCGATTGCCGGCCTGCTGGGCAGCGACGCCGCATTGGCCGAACGTGCGGCATTGCTGGCCAAGGCCGACCTGCTGACCGACATGGTGGGCGAATTCCCCGAACTGCAAGGCATCATGGGCAACTACTACGCGCGCCATGACGGCGAAGCGGACGATGTCGCCCTCGCCATTTCGGAACACTACCAGCCGCGCTTTGCCGGCGACGCCCTGCCGACCACCGGCACCAGCGTCGCGGTAGCGCTGGCCGACAAGCTGGAAACCCTGGTCGGCATCTGGGGCATCGGCTTGCAGCCGACCGGCGACAAGGATCCGTTTGCCCTGCGCCGCCATGCATTGGGCATCCTGCGCATGCTGCTGGAAAAACGCCTGCCGATCTCGCTCACGCAATTGCTGGGTAATGCGGCGCAGCAGTTCGCCGGCAACCCCAATTTCAAGGATCCGGGCAGCGACGTGCTGCCGTTCCTGTACGACCGCCTGCGCGGCCTGCTGCGCGAACGCGGTTATGCGCAGAACGAAATCGAAGCGGTGGTGGCGCAGCAGCCCGAGCGGCTCGACAGCATCATCGAACGCCTCGATGCGGTGCAAGCGTTTGCCGCCTTGCCCGAAGCGGAAGCGCTGGCCGCGGCCAACAAGCGCATCACCAACATCCTGAAAAAGACCGAAGGCGTCGGCAGCACGGTACAGCAAGACCTGCTGCGCGACAGCGCCGAACAATCGCTGTTCGCAGCGATGAATGCGCTCAAGCCCGAGGTCGACGCTGCTTTTGCCAAAGGCGATTTCAGCACTGCCTTGAAAGCATTGGCGCGGCTGCGGGAAAACGTCGACGGCTTCTTCAACGACGTGATGGTGATGGCCGACGATGCGCAATTGCGCAACAACCGCCTGGCGCTGCTGGCCAACCTGCACGTGATGCTGAACCAGGTCGCCGACATTTCCAAACTAGCGGCCTAAGCGCCAGGTAGCCATGAAACTCATCATCCTCGACCGCGACGGCGTCATCAACCAGGATTCGGACGCCTTCATCAAATCGCCCGAAGAATGGATTCCGATCAAGGGTTCGCTGGAAGCGATAGCCCGCCTGAACCAGGCAGGCTACCGGGTTGTGGTGGCGACCAACCAGTCGGGTATCGCGCGCGGCTTGTTCGACATGCCGACGCTGATGGCGATCCATCAGAAAATGCATGAAGCGGCGCAGCTGGTCGGCGCCGAAATCGACGCCATCTTTTTTTGCCCGCATGCCGCCGACGACAACTGCGATTGCCGCAAGCCCAAGCCCGGCATGTTCCACGACATCGGCAAACGCTTCGAAATCAGCCTGCGCGGCGGCGTGGCGACGGTAGGCGACTCGCTGCGCGACTTGCAGGCAGGCTTCGTTGCCGGCTGCGCGCCTTACCTGGTGCTTACCGGCAAAGGCGAAAAGACGCGCGACAAAGGCGGCCTGCCGCCCGGCACCCTGGTTTTTCCTGACCTGGCGGCAGTGGTTGAATTCCTGTTGAAGAAACCGGTGGAGCTGTCAGTCTGACTGGCGGATGGCCCGGCCCCGTAAAAAGATCGCTTGTTTAGAAAAAAATACCTGGAGTCTGCATGTTGCGTTTTTCCCTGTTTTTACGTTCCCTTCTGTTCTTCCTGCTGATGACTGTCCTGACCGTGGTCTGGTCCATGGCTTGCATCCTGTTCGCACCCTTCCCTTACGCCCGGCGCTACTACCTGACCGCGCGCTGGAATGTCATGGTGATCTGGATGGCCAAGGTCATTTGCGGCATCCGCTACCAGGTCAAGGGCTTTGAAAATTTCCCCGATGCGCCGGCAGTCGTGCTGAGCAAGCACCAATCGGCCTGGGAAACGATTTTCCTGCTGCAGATGACGCCGCGCCCGCTGGTGTTCGTGTTCAAGAAATCGCTGACCTACATTCCGTTTTTCGGCTGGGGCATCGCCCTGCTGCGCATGATTCCTATCGATCGCAGCAAAGGCCGCGACGCCTTCGCCCAGGTGGTGGTGCAAGGACGCAAGCGTCTGGCAGACGGCCAGTGGATCATCATGTTCCCCGAAGGCACGCGGATTCCGGTTGGCCAGACAGGCAAATACAAGAACGGCGGCACGCGCCTGGCAGTGGAAACCAACACTGTGGTGGTGCCGATCGCGCATAACGCCGGCGAGTGCTGGCCGAAGAATTCCTTCATCAAGAAACCGGGGCTGATCACTGTCTCCATCGGCAAGCCGATTGCTCCGGAAGGCATGGATAGCAGCGAGCTGATGGCGAAAGTCGAAAATTGGATAGAATCTGAAATGCGCGTGATTTCACCGCATGTTTATTCCAGGCAGCAATAACCCCTCCAGTTTGGATACCATTGAAATTATTGCATCAAAAGCCAGCAAAGCCGCGCCCGGGACCGCATGGTCGGCCCCAGGGCAAGGCACAGCAGCAGCAGCAAGCGCTGCAACTGGATTTGTTTGCCGATGACCTGGCCGCCAGCACGCTGCCGGTCGCACCGCCGCCGGCCGGCCCGCTGCCAAGGCCAAAGCCGCTAGCCCCGGCGCCAGAGGAACCTACCGCGCTGGCGCCAGGCAAGCGCCGCCTGCGCTTTGGCGAACATGTGCTCGACTACACCCTGCTACGCTCCAAACGGCGCTCTATCGGCTTCCTGATCAGCGACGACGGCCTGCGCGTCACCGCCCCCAAGTGGGTGACTCTGGGCGATATCGAAACCGCCATCCGCGAAAAGAAACGTTGGATTTTTACCAAGCTGAGCGAATACCGCGACCGTTCGACACGCCGCATGCAGCCGCAAATGCAATGGCGCGACGGCGAGACACTGCCCTACATGGGGCGCAGCATCACTCTGCGCATCCACGCCACCCAGAAGGCCGGCATCCACTTTGACGATGCCAGCGGCCAGCTGATCGTCTGCCTGCCGGCCGACGCCGGCGAGCAGCAGCTCAAGGACCGCGTGCTGGGCTGGCTGCAGCTGGAAGCCAAGCGCGTATTCGCCGAACGCCTGCCGATCTATGCCGAAAAACTCGGCGTCACCTACCAGTCGTTTGCGCTGTCGTCGGCGACCACGCAATGGGGCTCCTGCACTTCGGAAGGCAAGATCCGGCTGAACTGGCGGCTGATGCATTTTGCGCTGCCGCTGATCGATTATGTGATTGCGCATGAGCTCTCGCATTTGCGCGAGATGAACCATAGCCCGCGTTTCTGGGCCACGGTGCAATCGATTTTCCCCGAATTTGAAACGGCCAGGAAAACCCTGCGCGACAGCGCCCAGGAAACCTTGCCGGTTTTCTAGAGCAAGCGCCGCCCGATTTGTTGTGCCGATTTAAAATATCGGCACAAGCCTGAGCAACATCTCTCTTCCCAACCATCGAGAACAACCATGCGAATCCTCCATACCATGCTGCGCGTCGGCAACCTGCAACGTTCCATCGATTTTTACACCAAGGTGCTGGGCATGAAACTGCTGCGCACCAACGACAATCCCGAGTACAAATACACGCTGGCGTTCGTCGGCTACGGCAGCAATCCGGACCATGCCGAACTGGAGCTGACCTATAACTACGGCGTCGACAGCTACGACCAGGGCACGGCGTTCGGGCACCTGGCGGTGGCTGTCGAAGATGCCTACAAGGCCTGTGCCGACGTCAAGGCGCAAGGCGGCAACGTGACGCGGGAAGCAGGACCGGTAAAGGGAGGCAGCACCGTCATCGCCTTTGTGCAGGATCCCGACGGCTATAAAATTGAACTGATCGAACGCAAGGACGGCGTTTCCGCCGGCGCCGCTTTATAGGCCGAACGGCAAAAAAATGATGCGGCGGCGAATCCGGCCAAATTGCATCGATGTTCCTTCGTTCAAGGCTGAAGGAAGGAACAGCCAGGAAAATCAGGGCAAGCGGTTCGCCAGCGCCACGAACAATTCCATCGACACGGTTTCAGGCCGCGCCTGCGGATCGACGCCCGCATCGATCAAGTCATTTTCGGTAAACATGCCAGCCAGGCAGTTCCTGATCACCTTGCGTCTTTGCGTGAACGCCTTGAGCACGACATCTTCCAGTTTTTTCTGGTCGCAAGCCAGGGGCTGGGCGATCGGAATCATGCGCACGATGGCCGACTCCACTTTCGGCGGCGGGTCGAATGCGGTCGGCGGCACGATAAACATCAGCTGCATGCTGTAGCGCCATTGCAGCATTACCGACAGGCGGCCGAACGCCTTGCTGCCGGGCGTGGCGACCATGCGCTCCACCACTTCCTTTTGCAGCATGAAATGCTGGTCCTGCACCTGCGGCGCGATCTGCGCCAGATGGAACAGCAAGGGGCTGGAAATGTTGTAGGGAAGATTGCCGACCACGCGCAACTTGCGGCCGCCAGCCAAGGGGATGCTGCTGAAATCGAATTTCAGCGCATCGGCGGAATGCACATGCAAGCGGGCCGGATCAAAATTCTTTTGCAGCCGCGCCACCAGGTCGCGGTCGAGTTCGACCACGTGCAATTGCCGCAGCGATTCCAGCAGCAAACGTGTCATGGCGGCCAGGCCCGGTCCGATTTCGACCATATTGTCGTCGGCTTGCGGATCTATCGCGCTGATGATGTTGTACAGCACGGTGTCGTCGGTCAGGAAATTCTGGCCGAAGCGCTTGCGGGGAATGTGGTTCTTCATATTTTTCTTTAATTGCGAGGCGGACAGGCTGCAACCATGGCCGGGCGTCCAAGAGCCGGCCCAAGGCAGCAGCTTACTCTTTCCTCAATTGACTCAGCCGCACCATCTGCGCCGCGACATTCAGCGCCGCCAGCATGCTGCCGTGGTCGGCCCGGCCCAGGCCGGCAGCGGCGAGATCGAGCGCGGTGCCATGGTCCACCGAGGTACGGATGAACGGCAAGCCCAGCGTGATGTTGATGCCGTGCCCAAAACTGGCATATTTCAATACCGGCAAACCCTGGTCGTGATACATCGCCAATACGCAATCGGCATCTTCCAGGTATTTTTGCTGGAACAGCGTATCGGCCGGATAAGGGCCGCTGACGGCAATGCCGCGCGCCTTGGCGGCTTGCAGCGCCGGCGTGATGATATCGATTTCTTCGCGTCCCAGGTAACCGCCTTCGCCGGCATGCGGATTCAAGCCCGTCACCAGGATGCGCGGCTGCGCCAGGCCGAATTTTTTCTGCAGATCGGCATGCAGGATATCGATGGTGCGGCTCAGGCTGTCGAAGGTGAGCGCTGCTGGCACGTCTTTCAGCGCCAGGTGGGTGGTCGCCAGCGCGACCCGCAGCGGCGGCGTGGTCCGGTCCGTGGCCAGCATCATCACCACCTGTGCGGTCGCGCTTTTTTCGGCAAGGTATTCGGTATGGCCGGTAAATGGCACCCCGGCGTCATTGATCGTGCTTTTTTGCAGGGGCGCAGTGACCATGCCGTCGAATATCCCCTGCTGCGCGCCGCTGATCGCAATATCCAGGGTACGCAGCACGGCACGGCCGTTGCGCGCGTCCAGCTGGCCCGGCCGCACGTGGGCATCCAGGGGACAGTCGATCACGGCAATCTGGCCATGGGGGAAGTTCGGCAGGCCGCTGTTGCGCAAGGCTTGCTGCGACAACGCCACCAGCCGGATCTGCGGATCGATCTCGGCGGCGACCAACGCCAGGAAAGCGGCGTCGCCAATCAGTACGCTGTTGATTTCGGCGCGCAACTGCCAGGCGGCCTTGATCGCGACTTCAGGACCAATGCCGGCCGGCTCGCCGCAAGTGACGGCCAATATCGGCCTTGGCGATGTAAGCGGGGTTGCAGCCACTTGCGCGGCCGGCTGATCAGACATGCGCTACCCTCTGGTACACAGCAATCAACGGTCGTCGTTACGGTATTCGACGTAAGTGCGGTCGCGCAACTGGCGCAGCCACTCGTTCGCGGCTTCTTCCGTCTTGCGTTCGCGAATCGCCATCCGCGCAGCCAGGCGCTGGCGTTCCTTGGATACGTCGTTAGCCTTGCGCTCCACCACCTGGATCAGGTGATAGCCGAACGGCGATTCGACCGGATCGCTGACCTGGCCCGGCTTCAATCCATCCATCGCGCGTTCGAATTCCGGCACGGTGTCGCCGGGATAAACCCAGCCGAGGTCGCCGCCCTTGGAAGCCGACAAATCGTTCGAATACAGTTTGGCCAGCTCTTCAAACGTCGCAGCCTTGTTATCGATGCGCTCCTTCAGGTCGGCCAGGCGGCGGCGCGCTTCTGCCGCCGTCACGGTTGGCGTCACCTTGATCAGGATATGCCGCACATGGGTCTGCTGGACCGGCGCCGCGGCGGTATCGGCCGCTGCCGCCGCTGCGCGCTTGTTCACCAGCTTGACGATATGAAAGCCGTTGGCGCTTTTCAGGATGCTCGATACCTGTCCCGGATTCAAATTCGCGACGGCTTCCACAAACAGCGCCGGCAGGCGGTCTTGCGGACGCCAGCCCATGTCGCCGCCGGTGAGGGCGTCGCTGGCATCGGAATAAGCGGCAGCGACAGCGGCGAAGTTGCCGCCCGACTTGATTTGCTGCAGGGCTTCTTCAGCCCGCTTGGCGCGCTGTGCAATCTGTTCGGCCGAAGCATTCTCCGGCACCCGGACCAGGATCTGCGCCAGGTCCAGTTCCTGGGCGGTTTGCTTGTTGCTGCTTTCAGCGGCGAGGTAATTGTCGACTTCCGATTCGGAAATCTGGATCTTGTTGTCGACTTCACGTTCGCGCAGCCGCTGCAACAGCATTTCCTGGCGAATTTCTTCGCGGAAAGATGCGTAGGGAATCTTGTCCTGCGCCAGCTGCTTCTGGAAATCCGCCATCGACAATTTGTTCTGCTCGGCGATCCGGCTGATCGCCCGGTCCAGCATGACGTCGTCTACCGACAAGCCGTTTTCTTTCGCCAGCTGCGTTTCGGCGCGCTCAAGGATCATGCGTTCCAGCAATTGTTTTTGCAGCTCGGCAACCGGCGGCAATTCGATATTCTGGGCGCGCATGCGCTGCACCACGTCGCTCATGCGTTTCGCCAATTCCTGCTGGGTAATCACGTCCGTGTTCACCACTGCGACGATAGCGTCGACGGTCTGCGGATTTGCCTTGGCCGCGGCTGGCTTGGCAGCCGGCGCCGTCGTTGGCGCAACCGCCGGCGGCGTCGTCGATGCGGCTTGGGCCAAGGCGCCGCCGGCAGTAACGGACAACAGCGAGAATGCCATTGCAGCGAGTTGGATTTGATTGGTTTTACGCATAATTGGAAAAACGTTCATAAGTAAAAATGACGGATTCAACGGCTAATGAAAGAGTCGGGTTGATTAACATTCTGATAACCTGGGACACTGCTGCGCAGGGCTTGCATCGGATTGGAGCCGATACTTGACAAACCATTCAACTCAAGTTGCACGAATATACCTGTAGTCGTGCGGGTTGACGAGGTCGGCGTGCGTTGTCCGACCACGCGGAAGACCCAGCAATCGGCCTTGTATTCAAGCCCGAGCAGGCTTTGCCCGACCGTTTTTTCCTGCAGGGAATAACTGACGCGGCCCACGCCGTACCAGCGGCGGCTCAGCGGCCACTGTGCGGAGAGGTCGAATTGCTTCAGGTACTTATTGTCCAGCAGCAGCGGATCGACGTTATTGTGGTCCAGCTGATAGGAAAAATTGATGACTTTTTTCGGGCCCGGCTGCCACTTGATGTTGGAGCTGGCGCGCACCCACTGGTTATTGCTCTGGCTATACTGGATCGTATTGTCGATGCCCAGCGCCTGCGTCACCTGCCCGCCTGCCGACAGCAGCAGGTCCGAACGGCTGGTGGTGATCGTATCGGTAGTTCCGCCCAATGAAACGCGCGGCGGGGTGAAATAAAACCGCTGGCCGATACCCAGGCGCAAGCGCTCTATGCCGGACTCTTCGATAAAGCGCGAGATCACGGCAGCCGTCAGCTGGTTGGCATCGCCGATGCGGTCATGGCCGG
Organism: Collimonas sp. GW821-FHT07E08; assembly: GCF_059418905.1. Taxonomy (NCBI): domain Bacteria; kingdom Pseudomonadati; phylum Pseudomonadota; class Betaproteobacteria; order Burkholderiales; family Oxalobacteraceae; genus Collimonas; species Collimonas sp. GW821-FHT07E08. The sequence continues at coordinate 139,721 of NZ_JBWKQR010000011.1, forward strand.
TATACCGGTTCTCGGTAAAGATCTGGGCGAAATTGAAATCCGCGACGCCGCTGTCAAACAGCGGATACTGGCTCTGGTCACGGAAAGGCGTGCGCACATAGAACAGCCGCGGCTCCAGCGTCTGCGTCATCGGGTTGCCAAAAAACTTTGCGTCGCGCTCGAAAATCAAACCGCTGTCCAGCGAAAAGGTTGGCAATACCCGGCTATAACTATTTCCCAAGGGGGTTTGGCCCGCCGGAATCGGATTCGGTATGTCGAATTTATTCGGCGAGATGTTATAGGAGGTTGCATCCAGCTGGATCTTTGGCGTGATGAAATAGCCGGGGCGAATGATCGGGTAAGAAAGCTGCGGATTGATATAGATGCGCTCGCCGCCCAATGGCAGCAAGGTGCTGCTGGTATATGTGGTGCCGCTGCCTTGCGGAAAATCGTATTGGCCATTCCTGAAACGGGTGTATTGCGCGGTCACGTTCCAGTCAAACCCGTAAATATCCTGCTTGCCTGCATTGAGGGTGACTTGAGGCAAGCGGTCATATGGGCGGCTGAGCGTCGGATTTCCATTGGAATCGAAATCCTGCAATACCTGATAGCGCGATGCCAGCGCTGCCACGTTCCAGAATGAACCGGTATAGTTCAAATCGAACTCTCGGTTCAGTGTCCGGGTAGAACTTTGGGTAATCGAACGCGAAAAATCGTCGGGATAATTATTGTCCGAGGCAAAGTTGACATTCCAGCCCATCGTGAAACCAGGCGCCAGCGTCTGCAGATGAATCGACTGCACGGCATAACGATTGGTCTTGGTCAGCTTGTCATCGGGCAGGTACTCGATCTTGGTCTGGCCGCTGTAGCCATCCCCGATGTAGCGGGCGTCTCCGCCCATCTGCAAGCCGCGCTGGGTGATGATGTTGGGGTACAGCGTCAAGTCGCGGTTAGGGGCGATATTGAAATAATAAGGCAGGTTGAACTCGAAGCCGCCGTTATTGGTGGTCCCGATGATCGGCGGCAGCACGCCCGACTGGCGGTCGTTCGACAATGGGAAAGACAGGATCGGCGAAGCAAGGATAGGCACGCTCTTGAAATACAGCACGCCGTTATGGGCAGTCCCCTCGCCCAGCCCGCTGTCGACATCCAGCGTACTCGACTTGATATACCAGTCCGGCTTGGTGCTCGGGCAGGTGGTGTAGGTGCCGGTGATGACTTTCGACTTGTCCTCATCGATAAAATCGATGCGTTCCGCGCTGCCGTGGCCGTCATTGGCTTTGAACCAGTAAGTCGGATTCGTCAGGAAACCTTGCCCGGAATCCATATTCAGCTTGAGATCGTCGCCGGTGTACTTGTCGCCGTAGCGGTTCATGCGCACGCAGCCGTGGGCTTCCGCCTCGTTTTCCACAATCCGGTAGGTCGCCTTGTCCGACTTGACGTTGGTCTGGCCGCGCGTCATGTCCACATCGTTATCCAGGTTGATCAGCCGGTCCGGCCGGCCGGTCATCTGCTCGGCCTCTACCGTGGTCGGCGCGTCGCTATCGTTGACGCGCGGCGGCTTGATGCTGTTTTGCGTGGCGGGAACGGCCGGCGCGACCGTTTCGGTCGTTTGCGCCCATGCCCACATTGGCATGTACGCTGCCGCGACGACCGAAGCCACCAGGATAGTCATGCGCCGCAAGGCAGGCAACTGGGACGCGGCCCGGCCTGGACATGACTGGAATTGCTTAGGTAGCGCTGAGGAGGACCGGGTCATGAAATGAATTTGGCAAACACCATGGCAGGCGATTTTTTGAATTTAATCCCTTATTATATGGGAACTCACCACCGATAACCGTAATACTGGATTGCTCAATGCCTTTGTCACCGTCTGCCCCTGCCCTGCCTGATCTGCGCCAGACCCAAATTGTCGAATGGCTAACTGCGCTTGACGCCGTGCCAACCGTCCCCTCAACCCTCCGCCCTGCCTCTGCCGACGCCAGTTTCCGGCGTTATTTCAGAATCGACACGGCCGCTCCAGGAACAGTTGGGGCCAAGACCCTGATTGTCATGGACGCGCCGCCGCCGCAAGAAGACGTGCGGCCGTTCATCGAAATCGCCGGGCTGTTTGCCGGCATCGGCCTGTCGGTGCCGGCAATCCTGGCGCAAGACGTCGAACGCGGCTTCCTGCTGCTGTCCGACCTCGGCTCCACGACTTACCTGCAGCAATTGAATGACGACAGCGCACCGGCGCTATACATGGACGCCATCGACGCCCTGGTACGGCTGCAAACCAAAAGCCAGCCGGACGTATTGCCCGAATACGACCGCGCCTTCCTGTTGCGAGAATTGCAAATATTCCCCGAGTGGTACCTGGGCAAGCACTTGAAGGCAACCCTGACCGACCAGCAAACCGCGGACCTGGACAAGGTGTTCGACGCCATCCTGGCCAACAACCTGGCGCAGCCGCAGGTATTCATCCATCGCGACTACCATTCGCGCAACCTGATGGTGCTGCCAAGCGGCAATCCCGGCGTGCTGGATTTCCAGGGCGCGCTGTACGGCCCGATCACCTACGATATCGTTTCGCTGCTGCGCGATGTCTACATCCAGTGGGAGGAAGCGCAAGTGCTCGACTGGATGATCCGTTACTGGGAGCGCGCCAAACGCGCCGGCCTGCCGGTCGCGACCGACATCGACACCTTCTACCGCGATTTCGAATACATGGGGCTGCAGCGCCACCTGAAAATCCTTGGCCTGTTCGCACGCCTGCATCACCGCGACGGCAAGGAGGCCTACCTGAAAGACATCCCGCTGGTCATGGACTACGTCCGCAAGACTGCACTGCGCTACCGCGAACTGATTCCGCTGGTGCGTTTGCTGGACAAGCTGGAAGACAAGGCTGTGCAAGTCGGTTATACGTTCTGATGGCAACCCAGGTAAAACATCCATGAAAGCCATGATTTTTGCCGCCGGCCGCGGAGAGCGCATGCGCCCGCTGACCGACACCATTCCCAAGCCCCTGCTCAAGGTGCGCGGCCGGGCGCTGATCGTCTGGCACATCGTCAACCTGGTGCGCGCCGGCATCACCGAAATCGTCATCAACCATGCCCACCTGGGCCAGATGATCGAAGACGCGCTCGGCGACGGCAGCAAATTCGGCGCCGCCATCGCCTACTCGCCGGAAGCCGTGGCGCTGGAAACCGCCGGTGGCATCGCCAACGCCCGCCACCTGCTGGGCGAAGCGCCGTTCGTGGCGATTGCGGGCGATGTCTATTGCCCGCATTTCAATTTCGAGCAAGTCAAGAATACGCTGGAAGACAATGACATCTGGGGCCAGCCCTATGCGCCGGACAAGCGCGACAACGCCTGGCTCTACCTGGTGAAAAACCCGGTCCATCATCCGCAAGGGGATTTCGGCCTGCATAGTTTTTCCGTCAGCAACGAGGGCGAAGCCGGCCAGACCTACACCTATTCCGGCATCGGGGTGTATCGTCCAGCCATGTTCGACACCGTCAGCCCCGGCCAGTCCGAAAAACTGGTGACCTTGCTGCGTGAAAACGCGGCACGCGGCCAGATCGGCGGCGAAGTGTATCGCGGCGACTGGACCGATGTCGGCACCATCGAACGCCTGAACCAACTGAACGCGCCGCTGTAATCGTCAACGCAGTAATCGTCAATGTATAAGCGACAGCAACCCAACCTATTCCAGAAAGACGCCAGCATGACTCCTTACAGCACACGCCGCAGCAAACTGATTGCGCAAATGCAGGCCATGGGCGGCGGCGTCGCCGTTATCTCGACCGCGCCCGAAGCCGCACGCAACGCCGATTCCGACTTCCCCTACCGTCACGACAGCAGTTTCTATTACCTGTCCGGCTTCACCGAACCGGACGCAGTGATCGTGCTGGTCGCAGGCAAAGACCCCAAGGCGATCTTGTTCTGCCGCGAAAAAAACCTGGAACGGGAAATCTGGGACGGCTTCCGTTTCGGCCCGGCCGCCGCGCGCGAACAGCTCGGTTTCGACGCCGCCTATGCGATCGACGCCATCGACGAAGAAATGCCGAAGCTGCTGGCCGATGCGCCGGCGATCTTTTACTCGCTGGGCAAGCAAGCCAACCGTGACGCCCAGCTGCAAGGCTGGCTCAACAAGCTGGGCGGCCAGGCCCGCGTCGGCATCAGCGCGCCGGCCGCCATCCACAGCCTGGATCCGCTGCTGGCCGAGATGCGCCTGTTCAAGGATGCCGGAGAACACGCGATCATGCAGCGCTCAGGGCAGATTGCCGCCGGCGCCCATTGCCGCGCCATGCGCATGGCGCGCCCCGGCCTGCGCGAGTACCATCTGGAAGCGGAAATCCTGCATGAATTCCGCAGCAGCGGCGCCGAATCGCCCGCCTATACCTCGATCGTCGCTACCGGCGCCAACGCCTGCGTGCTGCACTACCGCGCCGGCAACGCCGAATTGAAGGACGGCGACCTGGTGCTGATCGACGCCGGCTGCGAGTTCGAAAGCTATGCGTCCGACATCACCCGCACCTTTCCCGCCAACGGGGTATTCTCCGGCCCGCAAAAAACCTTGTATGAAATCGTGCTGGCGGCGCAGCACGCGGCGATCGCGGCTACCCGGCCGGGACAGCGCTTCATCGACGGCCACAACGCGGCGCTGCGGGTGCTGGCGCAAGGCATGCTGGATACCGGCCTGCTCGACAAGAACAAGAGCGGCACGCTCGACGACGTGATTGCAAAAGGCGATTACCGCCAGTTCTACATGCACAGCACCGGCCACTGGATCGGCCTTGACGTGCATGACGTCGGCGCCTACCGCGAACCCGGCGAAGCAGCTCCAGAAGGCCAGCAAAAACCGTGGCGCAAGCTGCAGCCCGGCATGGTCACCACGGTCGAGCCAGGCATCTACGTGCGTCCGGCCGAGGGCGTGCCGGAGCAATTCTGGAACATCGGCATCCGCATCGAAGACGATATCCTGGTCACCGCCGACGGCAACCTGAACCTGACCAGCGGCGTGCCGACATCGGTAGCCGAGATCGAAGCATTGATGCGCAAGTGACGTCCATGGCAACGGCAAATACAGCGGCAACGCCCACCATCGTCGTGTTCGACCTCGGCGGCGTCCTCTTCGACTGGAACCCGGATTACCTTTACCGCAAGCTGATCGCCGATGAGGCCGAACGCAAATGGTTCCTCGCCAATATCTGCAACGGCGAATGGAATCTCCAGCAAGATGGCGGCCGCCCGTTGCGCGAAGCGACCGCAACGCTCAGCGGCCGTCATCCGGAACATGCGCAATTGATCCATGCCTTTTACACACGCTGGACCGAAATGCTGAACGGTACGCTGGCAGAAGGCATGGCGATTTTCGAGGCGCTGGAAACAGCCGGCGTGCCGCTGTACGCCCTGACCAACTGGTCGGCTGAAACTTTTCCCTATGCCCGCAGCAACCATCCGTTCCAGCCCGTCCTCCAGCGCTTCAAGGATGTACTGGTGTCCGGCGAGGAAAAACTGGTCAAGCCGGATGCGCGCATTTATCAACGCATGCTGGAGCGCATCCGCAAGCACTATCCCGGCGCACAAGCAGAGCACCTGGTGTTCATCGACGATGTCCAGCGCAACGTCGACGCTGCGCGCGCGCTCGGCTGGCGCGCCATCCACCACACATCTCCCGAATCGACCGCAGCGCAATTGCGTGCGTGGGGTTTGCCGGCATGAACGCGCATATCGACCAGCCTCGGACCGATGCCGACATCGCCATCTGCGGCGCCGGCCCGGTCGGTTTGAGCATGGCGGCCTTGCTGGTGAAACGCGGCGTGGCAGCCGACCGCATTGCCCTCATCGACGCCAAGACAGTCGAGCAGGCACGCCAGGATCCGCGCTCCCTGGCGCTGTCCTACGGCAGCCGCCAGATACTGCAAGAGATCGGCGCCTGGCCGGTTGCCGCTACCGCCATCCACCAGATCCATGTGTCGCGCCGCGCGCATTTCGGCCGCACCCTGATCCAGCGTGAAGAATTCCAGCTGCCGGCGCTTGGCTATGTCACGCGTTATGGGACCCTGGTGACCGCTCTGGCGGCGCTGCCGGCGTTGGCCGGCGTACAGTTGCTAAGGCCGGTACAAGTCAGCGCCAGCACCGAACAAGACGACTGTGTGGAACTGCAATTGTCGGACGGCCGTGCGCTGCGCAGTAAATTGCTGGTGCAAGCCGAGGGCGGCCTGTTCGGCGCCCAGGACGACAAGTCGCTGCAGCGCGATTACCAGCAGATCGGCATCGTCGCCCATGTCCAGTGCAGCGCGCCGGTTGCGCACCGCGCGTTTGAACGGTTTACCGACCAGGGGCCGCTGGCGCTGCTGCCGCAAGACGACGGCCAGGGCAACAACTACGCCTTGGTATGGTGCGTGCGCCCCGCTACCGCCAGCCAGCTGCTGGCGCTGGACGATGCGGCGTTCCTGGCGGCGCTGGCGGACGCTTTCGGCGGCCGGCTCGGACGCTTTACCAAAACCTCGGCGCGCAACAGTTTTCCATTGGGCCTCAATGCACGCCCGGCAGCGTCCGCCAGGACCGTCGCCATCGGCAACGCCGCGCAAACCCTGCATCCGGTCGCCGGCCAGGGATTGAACCTGGGCCTGCGCGATGCGGCAGTACTGGCGCGCTTGCTGGCCAGCAGCACCGGGCCCGATACGCTGCTGCAGTTTATCGCCGCCAGACAAGCGGACCGAAGCCTGACGATACATCTCACCGACGTCATGGCGCGGATCTTCGCCAGCGCCCCCGATGGTGCGCTGTCGCAGACCCTGCTTGGCTTGTCGCTGGGGCTGGTCGATGTGGTGAAACCAGCCAGGCGACTGCTGGCGCAGCAAATGATGTTTGGACGACGCTGAGCCCGTGCCCGCCCGCACAATGAAAAAAGCCGCGGCAGTTTTACCTGCCGCGGCTTTTTTACAAGGACAGCCGACGCTTACTCGACTGCCTTCACCATATCTTCAATCACCTTCTTGGCGTCGCCGAACACCATCATGGTCTTGTCCATGTAGAACAGTTCGTTGTCGAGCCCGGCGTAGCCGGCAGCCATCGAGCGCTTGTTGACGATCACGGTCTTGGCTTTATAGACTTCCAGGATAGGCATGCCGGCAATCGACGATTTCGGATCCTTGGCGGCCGGGTTGACGACGTCGTTGGCGCCCAGTACCAGCACCACGTCGGCCTGGGCGAATTCGCCGTTGATGTCTTCCATTTCAAACACCTGGTCGTAAGGCACTTCGGCTTCCGCCAGCAGCACGTTCATGTGGCCAGGCATGCGCCCCGCCACCGGGTGGATCGCGTATTTGACGATCACGCCCTTGTGCGTCAGTTTCTCGGTCAGCTCCTTCAAGGCATGCTGGGCCCGCGCCACCGCCAGGCCGTAGCCGGGGACGATGATCACGGTTTCCGCATTGCCCATCAGGAAAGCCGCATCGTCGGCCGAACCGGACTTGACCGGCCGCTGCTGTTGCGCCGCGCCGCCGGCGGCAGCCGCCGCATCGCCGCCGAAGCCGCCCAGGATCACGTTGAAGAACGAGCGGTTCATCGCCTTGCACATGATGTAAGACAGGATCGCACCGCTGGAGCCGACCAGCGAACCGGCGATGATCAGCATCGAGTTGTTCAGCGAAAAACCGATGCCGGCAGCGGCCCAGCCGGAGTAGCTGTTGAGCATCGACACCACCACCGGCATGTCGGCGCCGCCGATCGGGATGATGATCAGCACGCCGAGGATGAAGGCAATCAGCGCCATCAGGATGAACGGCAGCCAAGCCTGGGTCAGCACAAAAATGATGCCGAGGCCGATCATCGCCACCGCCAGCAGCAGGTTGATGAAATGCTGGCCGCGGAAACTCACCGGCGCGCCCTGGAACAGGCGGAATTTATACTTGCCCGACAATTTGCCGAAAGCGATCACCGAACCGGAGAAGGTAATCGCGCCGACGAAGGTGCCGATGAACAGCTCGATGCGGTTGCCGGCAGGCAGCGCCTCGCCGTGTGCGGCAATGCCGAAAGCCCACGGCTCCGACACCGCGGCAACCGCGATACACACCGCCGCCAGGCCGATCAGCGAGTGCATCGCCGCCACCAGTTCCGGCATCTTGGTCATCTCCACCCGCTTGGCCAGCATGGCGCCGATGCCGCCGCCCACCACCACGCCGCCGGCCACCAGCCAGAAACCGAGGCCGGCGCCCTGCGATTCCGCCTTCAGCTTGACGATCAGGGCGATCGTGGTGACGACCGCGATCGCCATGCCGCTCATGCCGAAGACATTACCGCGCCGCGCCGAAGACGGGTGCGACAAACCCTTGAGCGCCTGGATGAAGCAGACCGAGGCGATCAGGTACAACAAGGTCACCAGGTTCATGCTCATTGCTGCGCTCCCTCTTTGGCGGCAGGTTTTGCCTTAGGCTCTTTTTTCTTGAACATTTCCAGCATGCGCTGGGTCACCAGGAAGCCGCCGAATACATTGACGGCCGCCAGCGCCACCGCCAGCGTGCCGGCGACCTGGCCGACGATGCCTTCGGTCAGGCCGGCCGCCAGCATGGCGCCGATGATGATGATGGCCGAAATGGCGTTGGTGACCGCCATCAGCGGCGTATGCAATGCCGGTGTAACGGTCCAGACCACGTGGTAGCCGACGTAGATCGCCAGTACGAAAATGATCAGGTTGGTGATGGTGTGCGTGACTTCCATGGTTTCCCCTTGATAGAAGGACAGCGTTGCCGATTTGCCCAGTTGCCTTTCGGCATTCGCCTTAGATTTTCTTGAGGCCGGTGATCCGGTTGTTGTCGTCGACAAACACCACTTTCGGCACATGGCTGCTGGCCTCTTCATTCGAAAGCGGGGCATAGGTACAGATGATCAGCAGGTCGCCCAGGTGGGCGCAGCGCGCAGCGGCGCCGTTCAGCGAAATCTCGCCGCTGCCGCGCTTGCCGCGGATCGCGTAGGTCGAGAAACGCTGGCCGTTGTTGACGTTGTACAACTCGATTTTTTCAAACTCGCTGATGTCCGCCGCTTCCAGCAGGTCTTCATCTATCCCGCAGGAGCCCTCGTAGTGCAGGTCAGCTTGGGTAACGGTTGCGCGATGGATCTTGGCGCGCAGCATGATGCGTTGCATATCTTGTTTCTCCAGTTTTACGAAGCCGCCGGCCGCAGCCGGCTGCCCCTTTTTACAGCCGTTGATTAAATCGGTACTTGTCTTGCGCAGCTTGTTTGCGCACTTGTTTACGTCGCTTATTTGCGCAGCACTTCGCCGCCGCTGCACAGCAAGGTGGCGGCCACGATATCGTCCTCGCGGTTGATCACCAGGCCGCCTTCGGCGTTGATGATCAGCTTGAGGAAATCGAGCAGGTTGCGCGCATACAGCGCCGAAGCATCGGCCGCCACCAGCGCCGCCAGGTTGCCTTCGCCGATGATGTGGACGCCATGCTTGATGACGGTCTTGCCGCTTTCCGACAAGGGACAGTTGCCGCCCTGGTCGACCGCCATGTCGAGGATCACCGAACCCGGCTTCATCGCCTTGACGGTGTCTTCGCTGATCAGCACCGGCGCTTTGCGGCCGGGAATCAGGGCGGTGGTGATGATGATGTCGGCCTGCTTGGCGCGTTCGTGCACCAGCTCAGCCTGGCGCCGCATCCAGTCAGCCGGCATCGGCCGCGCATAACCGCCCACGCCCTGGGCGATTTCCTTTTCTTCATCGGTGATGAAAGGCACGTCCAGGAATTTTGCGCCGAGCGACTCGATCTGCTCCTTGACCGCGGGCCGCACGTCGGAAGCCTCGATCACCGCGCCCAGGCGCTTGGCGGTGGCGATCGCCTGCAAACCGGCAACGCCGGCGCCCATGATCAGCATGCGCGCCGCCTTGACGGTGCCGGCGGCGGTCATCAGCATCGGCATGAAGCGCTGGTAGGTATTGGCCGCCATCAGCACGGCCTTGTAGCCGGCGATATTGGCTTGCGACGACAGCACGTCCATCGATTGCGCGCGCGACGTGCGCGGCGCCGCTTCCAGTGCAAACGCGGTCAGTCCATGGCTTGCCATAACAGCAATATTGTCGGCATCAAAAGGATTCAACATGCCGACCACGACCGTGCCGCTTTTCAGCAAGGCCAGTTCATCGGCGCCGGGAGCACGCACCTTGAGCACGGTTTCAACGCCGAACGCCGCGGCGGCGGTGACTATCTCGGCGCCTGCTGCGGCGTAGGCTTCATCGGGAATGCTGGATGAAATGCCTGCGCCGGACTGCACCAGTACCTGGTGCTTGGCTGCCACCAGCTTCTTTACCGTCTCCGGAGTCGCAGCAACCCGGGTTTCCCCAGGCCGCGTCTCGGCGGGAATGCCGATTTTCATGTACTTCTCCCACTATGTTAAGAATTCTTGGATTTGCCGAGGGCGGGATAACTCGCCACGCCCCCAGGCCAGGCGGCGCTTAAATGCTGCCCTGCAAATTAGGTGTATGGAATCTTACACGGAAAAATTGCGGCTCAACAACCAGAGGTCTTGATGTAGGTTATTTATCCTAAAATTAATCCTCCGTTGTGAATATGGCTACAATCACACCCGCTTTCTGTGCTAGGGCCCGTTCATTGCCTTGAGCCGCTTCCCATCGAAAACCGGCAGGCAAGTTAAAATATCGGATTAACCGAGGAATTTATGACTGACGTTTGGAAACCCTCCGTCACAGTTGCCGCGATCATAGAGCGCGACGGCCGCTTCTTGCTGATTGAAGAAGCGACCAGTGACGGCATCCGCATCAACCAGCCAGCCGGCCATCTCGATCCCAACGAGTCGCTGGTGCAGGCGGTCGTGCGCGAAACGCTGGAAGAAACCGCGCATGACTTCACCCCTACCGCGCTGGTTGGCATGTATATGGCGCGTTATGTATCGGCGCGTACCGGCCAAGCGGTCACTTACTTGCGATTCGCCTTCTGCGGCGATCTAGGCGCTCGGCATGAGCAGGCGCTCGACCATGGCATCTTGCGCACCTTGTGGATGTCGCGCGACGAACTGGCGGCTTGCCCGGAACGCCACCGCAGCCCGCAAGTGCTGCTGTGCATCGACGATTACCTGCGCGGCCAGCGCGCGCCGCTGACCATGCTCAACACCCATCCCAGCGCTTGCGGAGCGGCCCATGTCTAATAAAAAACGTGTGGTGATCGGCATGTCGGGCGGGGTCGACTCCTCGGTGTCGGCCTGGATGCTGAAGCAGCAAGGCTACGAAGTGATCGGCCTGTTCATGAAGAACTGGGAAGACGACGACGATTCCGAATACTGCTCGACGCGGCAGGACTGGATCGATGCCGTCAGCGTGGCCGACGTGATCGGGGTCGATATCGAAGCGGTCAATTTTGCCGCCGAGTACAAGGACCGGGTATTCGCCGAATTCCTGCGCGAGTACCAGGCCGGGCGCACGCCGAACCCGGATGTGCTGTGCAATGCCGAAATCAAGTTCAAGGCATTCCTCGACCACGCCATGAAGCTGGGCGCCGACCTGATCGCCACCGGCCATTACGCGCGCGTGCGGCAGGCCGGTTCCGGCCGCTTCGAACTGTTGAAAGCGGTCGACGCCAGCAAGGACCAAAGCTATTTCCTGCACCGGCTGAACCAGTCGCAGCTGTCGCGGACCTTGTTCCCGCTGGGGGAAATCCAGAAAACCGAGGTGCGCAAGATCGCCGAGCAGATCCAGTTGCCGAATGCCAAGAAGAAGGACTCGACCGGCATCTGCTTTATCGGCGAACGGCCGTTCCGCGAATTCCTGAACCGCTACCTGTCTTATAAGCCGGGACCGATGAAGACCCCCGACGGCGATGTGGTGGGCGAACACGTCGGCTTGAGTTTTTACACGCTGGGCCAGCGCAAGGGCATTGGCCTGGGTGGCATGAAGACGCACAAGAATGCCGGCGGCGATAGCGATCCCTGGTATGTCGCCAGGAAAGATGTGGAAAACAACACCTTGTACATCGTCCAGGGGCATGATCATCCGTGGCTGTTGTCGTCGACGCTGCAGGCCGGCCAGCTCAGCTGGGTGGCAGGAGAAGCGCCGGGCAGCGGCCAGCTGTCGGCCAAGACACGCTACCGGCAAGCCGACATGGCCTGCGCGTTTGACAGCCTTCAGCTGCCTGGAACGGAAAATTTCGCGCTCAGGTTCAGCGATCCGCAGTGGGCTGTCACCCCGGGGCAATCCGCGGTGCTGTACGACGGCGACGTCTGTCTCGGCGGCGGCATCATCGAATCGTCCGGCAACATCGCCTGATTCCCGGCTTTTTCCTGGTTTTGCATCTTCCTGGTGCAAAACCAGCGCTCCTCTACAGCCGGCTGCCCTGGCCTGCATCGATTCCCGCTTCTGCTTAACGTGGTTTGGTTGCGCACCGCACCAAAAAGTTCCTTTTTATTATTGCTATATTGGGAATAGTCAATTTCCAATATGACCATTTATTGTTGATCGTGAAGCCTCTACACTTGCTTCATCGATGGGCGCAACACACAAGCAATATCAACCAATGCAAGTGCGCCGCTCACCGAGGCAGGACCCGACGGGCTGCACAACGCCTGTTCCGCCGAGCCCGGTGCCATCAACCACTTATCGGAGAAAAACATGAACACGAAACAATTTATTGCAGGTCTCGCAATTTTGGCTGCCGCTGGCAGCGCCTTGGCCGACGCTCCATATCCACCTGAAACACCGTTCGTTTCGACCAAATCGCGCGCCGATGTCCAGGCCGAACTGGTGCAAGCCCAGAAAGACGGTTCGCTGACCGTGGCCCGCAACCAGTATCCTGTGGTGGCAGCCGCAGGCCAGCCGGAAACCCGCGCTGACGTAGTCAGCCAGCTCGACAAGGCAGAGCCATCAGTCTATAGCGGCAACTAAGCTGTAAAAGCATCTGATGCAACACTGATCCAGCGAGTTTCAGAGTTACACAAAACGCCAGCTTTGCTGGCGTTTTGCTATTATTCGGTCATATCCTCGTTCACCGCGTAACCCGGGGTTTTAGTGTAGTGCAAGGCGCTGCTGCAAATTGGCGTTCAGACCTCTCTACTCATCACAATGTGGGTTCACATGCGGTTATTTTTTCTCTCTCGGCGTCACCCTTCGGCCAAGCTGCTGCTGGCCTGCTCACTGGCACTCCTGCTCAGCGCCTGCGCCGACTTTTCAGGCATCGACAAACAATCCAGATTAACCGAAGGCAATTCGCTTGCGGGCGGCGCCGCACTGGCCAACCTGGGCAAGACCGCATGGCCGACCAGCGCCTGGTGGCAAAGTTATCGCGATCCGCAACTGGACGCCCTGGTGCAGCAGGCGGTGGCCGGCAACCCCAGCCTGAAGATCGCCCAGGCGCGCATCCGCCAGGCTTCGTCGCTGGCCGGCGTGGCCCGCGCCGCCACCCTGCCCAAGGTCGGCGCCGAAGCGGCCAGCACGCGCGGCTTGTACTCTTCCGAATACATCTTCCCGCCGCCGCTGGGCGGCAGCTGGAACTGGGACAATGAAATCACCGTCAAGGCCAGCTACGACCTCGACCTGTGGGACAAGGACCGCAGCGCGCTGGAATCGGCGCTCGACAACGTCCACGTCAGCGCCGCCGAAGCCCGCAGCGCCCAGCTGAACCTGGAAGTGGCGGTAGTGCGCGGCTACCTGCAGCTAGCGACGCAATTCGCGTTGCGCGATATCGCCGTCACCACATTGGCGCAGCAAACCTTGATCGCCAGCTTCGCCCAGCGCAGGCTGGCGGCGGGCCTCGGCACCCGGCTGGAAGTCAGCCAGGCCGAAACCGCGTTGCCGGACGCGCGCGCCAACATCGAGAAAATCGATGAAAACATTGCCCTGCTGCGCAACCAGATCGCGGCCTTGAGCGGCAAGGGTCCCGGCAGCGGCGAGACGATCCAGCGGCCGCAGCTGGCGGCGCGCCTGGCCGGCGCCGACAGCAGCACGCCGCTCGCCATAGGCTTGCCCGACAACGTGCCGGCGCACCTGGTGGGCCGCCGCCCTGACGTGATCGCGCAGCGCTGGCGGGTGGAAGCCATGGACAAGAATATCGATGCCGCCAAGGCAGCGTTCTACCCGGACATCAACATCTCCGCCTTCGCCGGCCTGCAAGCGCTCGGTTTCACCAACTTCCTCAGCGCCGCCTCCGCGGTGCGCGGCGCCGGACCGGCGATTTCGCTGCCGATCTTTGAAGGCGGCCGCCTGCGCGCCAACCTCGGCGCCCAGACTGCCGCCTTCGACGCCGCCGTCGAAAGCTACAACAATACGCTGGTGCAAGCGCTGCAAAGCGTGGCCGACCAGATCGTCAAGCTGAAATCGCAGCAACAGCAGCGCGCGCAGTCGGAACAGGCGCTGGCGCTGTCGAAGCAATCGTACGACCTGGCGATGCGCGGCTACCGGGCCGGGCTGACCGCCAATATCAACGTGATCCAGACCCAGCTGGTCCTGCTGCAGCAGCAGATACGCGTAGCGCAGGTCCGCGCCAGCTACCTGGATAACTGGGCGCAGCTGATGCAGGCGCTGGGCGGCGGCCTGGGCGACGATTTGCCGCAGCCGGGCGATGCCGTGGCGGCAGGAAAATAAGCAGCGCCGACCATGAGCGAGATTGCAAGCAACCGCGAAAGCTGGCTGGACCACCTGAAGCATGCCGCCGTCAGCTGGCTGGAAGGCCATGGCCAGGACCTGCTGTATGTCAGCAAGATCCTGCTGGCGACCCTGCTGGCGCTGGGCCTGTCGCTGCTGTTCGACCTGTCCAAGCCGGGCACCGCGATGATTACCGTGGTCATCGTGCTGCAGCCGCGCAGCGGCCTGGTGCTGGCCAAGGGCTTTTATCGTTTCATCGGCACCTCGGTCGGCGTCATCATGTCGATCATCCTGGCCGCCTCGTTTTCCCAGCAGCCGGTACTGTTCCTGGCGGCAGGCGCCTGCTGGCTGGCTTTCTGCACCGCCGGCTCGACCATCTTCCGCAATTTCCAGTCGTACGCCTTCGTGCTGGCCGGCTACACGCTGGTCATCGTCGGCCTGCCGGCGGCGCTGCAGCCGGACCAGGCTTTCGACATCGCCATGACCCGCCTGAGCGAAGTGATGCTGGGCCTGCTCTGCGCCGGGGTGGTCAGCGACGTGCTGTTTCCCAAGCGCCTGTCCGATGTCCTGCTGCTGACGGTGCGCAAGCGTTTCGCCGATTTCAAGACCTTCATCGCGCTGGATGACGTAGCCCCCAGTTCCCGGCCGGCGCGCGAACGCATGGTGCTGCGTTTTATCGGCGAAGTGATTTCCCTGGAAGCGCTGCGCACCTCGTCGGTATTCGAAAGCGCGACCGGGCATCTGCAAAGCCTGCAGCTAAGGCAGCTGAACAATGCTTTCATGACGGCGTCCACCACCTTCCACTCGCTCGACCAGCTGTTCGGCCGCCTGCAAGCCGGCGGCAAACTGAGCACGCTGGACGCCTTGCTGATGGAATATAAAGCCATCGTGCGCGCCCTCTCCAGCCAGGACCGCACGCAGCTGGCGCAAGTGCGCCTCGCGCTGCCGCAGCGCCTGGCTGCCTTGCGCCGGGGCCTGGCGACAGCCAACGGCAGCGCCGGCGACAGCAGCCACGTGCTCGACTTCGACTCCGCCACCGAGCTGCTGGCAAGGTTCGCCGATGAGCTGCAGGTCTATGCAAGGATCCATGCCGTGGTGATCCAGGCCGACATGCACATGCGGCACCTGCCCGACGACGTCCAGCTGCCCGCGCACTACGTCGCGCGCACCGACCCGACGCTGGTGGTCACCTCGGCGCTGCGGGCCGCGATCGGCTTCGGCATATCGTCGCTGTTCTGGATCGAATCGGGCTGGGTGTCCGGCGCCGATGCGGTAGTCATGGCGACGGTTGTCAGCGCCCTGTTTGCCGCTGCCCCATCGCCCATCAAGATCGTGCGGCAATTCATGATCGGCGGCGCGCTGGGCGGCTTTTTCGGTTTCCTGTCGGCCTACTACCTGCAATCGCAAGCCGAAAATTTCACCATGCTGTGCATCGCGCTGGCACCCTTCATCCTGATCGGCGCCTGGCTCACCACCACCAGGAAATACTCTGGCATCGGCACCGGCATACTGCTGTTTTTCTTTTCCTACGCCAGCATCGGCAGCAACTACCAGTTCGACATGCCGGCGCTGCTCAACGGCATGGCCGGCGGCTTGATCGGGGTCGCCGTCGCCTCGGTCCTGTACCAGGTCATCGATCCTTCCGACAGCCGCTGGATCAAGCGCCGCCTGGCGCGCGCCCTGCGGCGCCAGGTGGAGGAAGCCTGCAGCCGGCCGCTGCCCGGTTTGCTGGGCCGCTTTGAAAGCGGCACCCGCGACCTGCTGTCGCGCTTTGCGATTACCCACTCGCTGGATAACCCGGACGACCGCGACATCATGACCTGGCTGCTGTCGGTGCTGGAAACCGGGCGCGCCGTGATCCAGCTGCGCCAGGAAATGCTGGCCGTCACGGACCGGCAAGCGCACGACCGGATCGAGCAATCCATACGCGGCATCGCCTATCTGTTTGCCCGCCCCAGCCAGGCGCGCTTGCGCGCCGCACTCGACGCCGTGCTGGCGGCGATCGCCGTGTGCGGCGCACTGCCCGCGGTGCTGGCCAACCTGCACCTGATGCGCGGCGCCATGCTGGAACGCGTCACCGTGCTGACGCCGGCCGAAACCTCAACCATCACTTCGGAGACTTGACCATGCCGCGCGAAATCGCACTCCTCGATGCGCTCATCCCGACCTTGCTGCTGGTGTTCATCGGCTGCCTGTTCCTGCAGATGGCGATCGACTGGATCTTCACCCGCCTGGGCCTGTTCCGTTACGTCTGGCATCCCAGCCTGTTCCGGATCGCCCTGTTCTTTTGTATTTTCGGCGGCGCCGGACTGCTGCTGCACGCTACCTGACTTGCCATAAAAATTCGCCGTAAAAATTTACCTTTAGGCCGACATGAAATCCTCAAGCATTATAAAAACCCTGCTGCAAGTGGCGATTACGCTGATTGTGGTCCTGATTGCCTTCCTGCTGGTGCGCGCGCTGTGGGACCGCTACATGAATACGCCCTGGACCCGCGACGGCCGGGTGCGCGCCGACGTCATCAGCGTCGCCGCCGATGTCTCAGGGATCGTGGTGGCGGTGCCGGTGGCCGACAACAGCTATGTCCACAAAGGCGACCTGCTGATGAAGATCGATCCGGCGCGCTACGCGCTGGCGCTGGCGCAAGCCGAAGCGACGGTGGCTGAACGGCGCATCGGGCTGAGCACCAAACAGCGCGATGCGGCGCGCCGCGCCAAACTGGATGGCGACGTGATTTCCAATGAAAACCGTGAAAATTCGAGCGCCGATGCGTCCGCCGCCCAGGCCCAGTACCAGGCCGCCCTGGCGGCGCGCGACAGCGCCAGGCTGAACCTGGACCGCACCGAAATCCGGGCCACGGTGGACGGCTGGATCACCAACCTCAACGTGCATGCGGGCGATTTCGCCCAGGCCGGCACGCCCAAGCTGGCGGTGATCGACGCCAATTCGTTCTGGGTGTACGGTTATTTCGAAGAAAACAAGCTGCCCTTGATGAAAGTCGGCGACGCCGTCGACATGCGCCTGCTCGGCAGCGAACAGCTGATCGGCGGCCATATCGACAGCATCTCGCGCGGCATCACCGACCGCGACAATGCGCTGGGCAGCTACGGCCTGGCCAACGTGAATCCGAGCTTCAACTGGGTCCGGCTGGCGCAGCGCGTGCCGGTGCGCATCCATATCGACAAGGTGCCGGACGGCATCACGCTGGCGGCAGGCATGACATGCACCGTGATTGTCAAACCCGGGGAGCGGCCGGCGGCGAAACCGCAAAAATGATACGAGGCAGGCGGCGCAAGGAATCGCCCGCACCCGCAGCCAATACCGGTTTCTTCAATCCTTGTCCGGCTGATGGAAATAACCTGCCATCAAAAACGACACCGTGCGCGCCTTGTCTGCCGCGAAAAATGCGTGTAACAACAGAGGAGATTTGACTTAAAATCAACGGCAATCCGTTATCGCGTAAACTGCCGCTGCCGCTGCCGCTGCAGGTCCGGTCCGAAGCTGCTTTTCCGCTGCCTTGCCGGATTGCCGAAACAGCATAAAACCAGGATACCCATACCCATCTTCAGGAGGCGCATGAGCGCTGCACCATCACAACATGCCGACCTGAACCCGCCGCCCGCGGCCAAACGCGCGTACCTGGCGGACCTGGTAGCCGGGCTGTCGATCGCCGGCCTGCTGCTGCCCGAGGCGGTCGCCTATTCCAGCATCGCCAACCTGCCGCCGCAAACCGGGGTGATCGCGCTGTTTGCCGGCCTGCTCTGCTACGGCCTGTTCGGCAGCAGCCGCTTTGCCATCGTCTCCGCCACCTCCTCCTCCGCAGCAGTGCTGGCGGCAGCCACGGCATCCATGGCAAACGGCGACACCGGCTTGCGCATGACGCTGGCGATCGGACTGGTGATGATTACCGGACTGTTTTTCCTGCTGGCCGGCGTGGCGCGCATGGGCGGCGTCACCGATTTCATCGCCAAGCCGGTATTGCGCGGTTTTGCCTTCGGCCTGGCGCTGGTCATCATTTTCAAGCAGTTTGCCGGCGTCGTCGGCGTGCATCCGGCGCATAGCGACATGACGCGCTTCATCCCTGAAATGGCGATGCAGATTAGCCGCTGGAACTGGATCAGCGTCGCCGTGATGGCGGCCGCGCTGGCCTTGCTGTATCTGTTTGCGCGCCTGCGCCGGCTGCCGGGCGCGCTGCTGGTGATCGTCATCGGCGTCGCCGCCGGCCAGTGGCTGGATTTGACCCGGTATGGCGTCGGCCTGGTCGGCAGCATCCACCTGCAGCTGGCGACGCCGACGCTGCCCATGCTGTCGCGCGCCGACTGGCTGCGCCTGGGCGAACTGGGCTTTGCCATGGGCATGATCCTGTACGCCGAATCGTATGGCGCCATCCGCAGCTTCGCCATCAAGCATGGCGATACGGTGGCGCCCAACCGCGACCTGCTGGCGCTGGGCGCCTCCAACCTGCTGTCCGGCCTGTTCCACGGCATGCCGGTCGGCGCAGGTTATTCCGCCACCTCCGCCAATGAAGCCGCCGGCGCCACCTCGCGCCTGTCGGGCTGGGTGGCGGCGCTGGTGATGCTGGCCATCGTCCTGACCTTGCTGCCCGCCATCGCCCTGACGCCGGAACCGGTGCTGGCGGCGATCGTGATCCACGCCGTCGGCCACACCCTGAATCCCGCCATCTTCCGCCCTTATTTCCAGTGGCGCCGCGATCGCCTGGTAGTGATCGCTTCCGTGATCGCCGTGCTGCTGCTGGGCGTGCTGGACGGTTTGCTGGCCTCGATTGCGATCAGCCTGCTGATGATGCTGCGGCAATTTTCGGAATCGACCATCTCGGTGCTGGGCCAGCTCGGACAAGGCCATGATTTCGTCAATATCCGTACCCATCCGGAAGCCCGTCCGGTGCCTGGCATCTTGATCCTGCGTCCTAACGAGCCGCTGTTTTTCGCCAATGCCGAACGCATCCTGGGCCAGGCGCGGCAGAATATCCTGGCCGCACCGGCATCGCTGCACACGGTGGTCCTCAGCCTGGAAGAATCGCCGGACCTGGACAGCTCCAGCCTGGAAGGCCTGCATGACTTTTTTAATTTTATCGACAGCCGCGGCTTGCGTTTGTTGCTGGCGCGGCTCAAGGATCCTGCGTATGACTGCATGAAAAACGCCGTCGCCCCCGGCTTTCCGCTGGAATCGCTGAGCGCGCTGAGCGTAGCGGAAGCCGTGCACCTGGCGCTGGCGGGCCAGCAGGCCGCAAACCCGATTATCGAAACCCGACCCGGAGAATAACCATGCCAGCATGCTGGAAAACATTGGCGGCCCCGCTATGCGCTGCACTGGCGATCGCCACGGCTACAGCGGCGCACGCAGCAGAGATCGCCTTTTCCTCTCAGCGCGATTTCACCGAAATCAGCCTGACCATCAAGGATACCTATAACGCCAATCCGGATTCGGTCGCCCTCGAAATCACGCTGAGCCAGGATGCCCAGCAGCGCATGGCGGCGGCCAGCGGCGCGGCGCTGGAACAGGACCTGACCGTAGTTATCGATGGCAGGGCGGTGAGTACATCGCACGTGCAAAGCGTAGTCGATACGCCCCAGCTGCGGATCGCCATGCCGAAACAGGCCGTCATGGAACTGCTGCCGTCTTTGCTCGGCGTGAACGCCGCGGCAAATCCTCAGGGAGCGCTGGCGGAACCAGCGGCGCTGGCGGAACCAGCGGCGCTGGCGGCGCCCGCACCGGCCGACACGCATGCACCGCTGCTTGCCGCCGCGCCATATGTGGTCCAGGCCCAACAGGTAACGCCGCCATCGGTCTCGGAGTCTCCTGCGGAATCGCCCGCGGAAGCCGCGCCGATGCCGATGCCCGCGGCACAGGAACCTGGCCTGGCGCCGGGCGTGCCGCCGGATCTGGCGATGACGCCTGCGGCAGATCCGATGCCGGCAGATGCCGTACCGCCGCCACCGCCGCCTCTGCCATCCCTGCCGCCTCAGCTGGCGATTCCATCATGGGCGCTCGGAGCATGGCTGCCGACCAGCGCCACGCCTTCGCCCTACGCCGAAATCAACCAGGGCGATCCGGTGGCGATCTACGCCAACGCGGTGGACGCCATCAACTGCAACCGCGCCAGGCTGTCGATACTGGACAGCAGCAATGCGCGGGTGCGGCTGCAGGTCGCCCCGGATAGCCAATGCGTGATCTCCGGCCTGCGGGTCGACCGGCTGCAGCTTTCTCCTGCACTGGAACCCGGCAAGATCGCCATTTCACTTTATACGCAGCAGGACGACATCAACGGCCCGCCATCCAAGGAAAGCATCTATCGCCGCAGATAGGCGAGCGGCCCGGCGGGCCAATAAGCATGGCTGCGCGCAGGCCTGCGGCAACGGCCTTCAAGAATTTCCGATACTATAGCGAATCGATTGATAGATTAGCAGAATGTCATCGCGCGGATGAAACTCATCGCAGCTTTACGAGTCTCAGCCGGGCAAGCGGCAGCCATGTGAAATATCACGGTACTGTAGCGTCTCCGGACTTCTGATCAATTTATTCACGACCAATATTTATGCAACGCTACACAACCCCCGCCATTGTGCTGCACTGGCTGGTCGCCATCCTGATCGTCGCCACCTTTGTCCTCGGCCTGACCATGGTCGACATCCCCGGCCTGACCCCCACCAAACTGAAATATTTTTCCTGGCACAAGTGGCTGGGCGTCACCGTGCTGGGCCTGGCTTGCATACGCCTGTTGTGGCGTAAAACGCAAGGCGCGCCGCCTTATCCGGACAGCATGCAGCCATGGCAGCAGCGCGCCGCGCACGGCCTCCACATCCTTTTGTATGTGCTGATCTTCGCGGTGCCGATCTCGGGCTATTTCTACAGCCTGGCGGCCGGCGTGCCGGTGACTTATCTCGGCTTGTTCCCGATGCCGGTGCTGATAGCGCCGAATCCGGACCTGAAACCGATCCTGAAGCTGGTCCACTACACACTCAACATGATCATGCTGGGCGCCGTCTCGCTGCATGTGCTGGCGGCGCTCAAGCACCATTTCATCGATCGCGACGGCGTGCTGAAACGCATGCTGCCCTGAACATCCCTCTCCATCACAAGGAATATTCCATGACACGTTTCCTGTTACGCACCACCGCTATCGGCCTGCTCGCCCTCGGCGCCAGCTGGCCTGCCCTCTCCGCTCCCCTGAAACCGGACCTGGCCAAGAGCAATGTCACCATCGTGTTCAAGCAAATGAACGTGCCGGTGGAAGCCAAGTTCAAGCAATTCACGGCGCAGATCGATTTCGACAGCGCCCAGCCCGCAGCTGCCAAAGCCAGCGTCGACATCTCGATCCCGAGCTTCGACCTGGGCGATCCTGAATACAATAAAGAAGTGCTGAAAAAAGAATGGTTCAACGCCGCGCAATTCGCCAAGGCCAGCTTTGTCGCCAGCTCGATCAAGGCCAGCGCCGGGGCGCCTGCCGGCAGCAAGTACGACGTCGCCGGCAAGCTGACCATCAAGGGCAAGACCACCGACGTCAGCTTCCCCCTGAGCGTCAAGAAAGAAGGCGGCGCGCAAGTCTTCGACGGCAGCCTGCCGATCAAGCGCCTCACCTATAACATCGGTGAAGGCGAATGGAAAGACACCAGCATGGTGGCAGACGAAATCGTCATCAAGTTTCACCTCGTAGCGAACTAACTCGGTATTTTTCTCTCATCAAAACACAAGGGCAATCAACAATGAAACTGAAACTCATCATCGCCGCTCTGCTGGCGGCCAGCGCAGCCAGTGCATTCGCAGCGGTCGACACTTACACCATCGATCCTAACCATACGTATCCGAGCTTCACCGC
Source organism: Collimonas sp. GW821-FHT07E08 (assembly GCF_059418905.1). Taxonomy (NCBI): domain Bacteria; kingdom Pseudomonadati; phylum Pseudomonadota; class Betaproteobacteria; order Burkholderiales; family Oxalobacteraceae; genus Collimonas; species Collimonas sp. GW821-FHT07E08. The sequence continues at coordinate 162,115 of NZ_JBWKQR010000011.1, forward strand.
CGACCATATGGGAATCTCCTTCTGGCGCGGCAAATTCGAAAAGACCAGCGGCAGCGTGACGCTGGACCGTGCCGCCAAGACCGGCTCCATCGATATCCGCATCGATGCAAGTTCCATCGATTTCGGCCACGCCAAGATGAACGAACATGCATCCAGCCCTGACATATTCGACGTCAAGAAATACCCTGAGGTGACCTACAAAGGCACTTCGGTGAAATTCGACGGCGACAAGCCGGTCGCGGTCGACGGCGAACTGACCCTGCACGGCGTCACCAAGCCGGTCACGCTGACCATCAATTCTTTCAAGTGCATCCAGCATCCGATGCTGAAACGCGAAGTCTGCGGCGCCGATGCAAGCGCTTCCTTCAACCGCAGCGACTTCGGCATCACCTACGGCTTGCCGATGTTCTCGCCGGAAGTGAAGCTGGCGATCCAGGTCGAAGGCATCAAGAACAACTGATCCGGTTACGGCCGGCAGCTGCCTGACACAAAGCCGAGCGGCGACATGCCGCTCGGCTTTTTTCATTTCCGGGCCGGAGACAGGCAATTCATCGTCCTGTAATACAAGCTCGATAAAATCTTCGCTTCGCTTTCCATTTCGCGGAGCACGCCATGTCCAGCCACAACACTCCCGCCTCCAAACGCCGCAATTTCCTGCGCAAGATGACTGCCGGCGCCGGCGTGCTGCTGACCGGCGCACCGCTGCACAGCGTCATCGCACAGGGCGGCGCGCCAGCCCTGGTTACCTCGGACAAGCTGCGGCCGCAACTGCCCAGCGGCGTGATGAGCGGCGACATTACGCGCGACAAGGCGATCATCTGGAGCCGCGCCGACCGCCCCTCACGCATGGTGGTCGAGTATGCATCGAATGAAAATTTCCGGGATGCGCTTACGGTGCAAGGGCCGCTGGCCCTGTCCAGCAGCGACTTCTCGGCCCGGGTCGACCTCAGCGGCTTGCCCAGCGGACAAACCGTTTTTTACCGCGTGCGTTTCCAGGACATCCAGAATCCCTCGGTCTACAGCGAGCCGCTGAGCGGCAGCCTGCTGATCCCCGGCGGCGCCGAGCGCGACATCACTTTCGCCTTTTCCGGCGACGAAGCCGGCCAGGGATGGGGCATCAACGAGGCCTGGGGCGGCTACCGGATCTATGAAACGATGCGCCGCTTCAAACCCGATTTCTTCATCCATTCCGGCGACCAGATCTATGCCGACGGCGTCATCGAAAAGGAAGTCAGGCTGGACGACGGCACGCTCTGGCAAAACCTGGTGACGCCGGCCAAGTCCAAGGTGGCGGAAACGCTGGACGACTATCGCGGCAACTTCGCCTATAACCTGCTGGACGCCAACAAGCTCCGCTTCGCCGCGGAAGTGCCGTTCCTGGTGCAATGGGATGATCACGAGGTGCGCAACAACTGGTATCCGGGCCAGAAAATCGGCGCGGCGGAAAAGCGCTACCAGGAGCGCGACCTGTCGACCCTGGCAATCAACGCCAAGCGTGCAATGTTCGAATACAACCCGTACCGGATCGAACCCAGCGATCCCGAACGGGTCTATCGCATGTTCAACTACGGTCCGCTGCTGGAAGTGTTCATGCTGGACGAACGCAGCTACCGCGGCGCCAACTCGCCGAACCGCCAGAGCGCGCTGACCCAGGACGCCGCCTTCCTCGGCGCGGCGCAATTGCGCTGGATCAAGCAGGCTTTGCTGCGTTCGCGCTCAACCTGGAAAGTGATCGCCAGCGACATGCCGATCTCCATCGTGGTGCCCGACCTCAACCCGGACGTGCCGCAAGGCACTTTCGAAGCATGGGCCAACAACGATCACGGCAAGCCGCTCGGACGCGAACTGGAAGTGGCCGACCTGCTCAAGTTCATCAAGCGGCACGACATCAAGAACGTGGTGTGGGTCACTGCCGACGTGCATTACGCCTCGGCCACCTGCTACCTGCCTGAGAAGGCCAGCTTCACCGACTTCAAGCCGTTCTGGGAATTCGTCGGCGGCCCCCTGCATGCCGGCACGTTCGGCCCGGGCGAAATCGACCGCACCTTCGGTCCCGACGTGCGTTATGTCAGCATCCCCAGCGACATGAAGCAGAACCGTCCGCCCAGCGAACTGCTGCAGTTCTTCGGCATCGGCAAGATCGACGCCAGGAGCAAGGTCATGACGGTGTCCCTGCACAATGTCGATGGCAAGGATTTGTTCAAGGTCGACCTGCATCCCGAGGCCTAGGACCATCAATAGGGTTTACCCGACTTGCTGCGGCCTTGGCGGGGCGCTACCATACGGCTAGGTTTGCCATTTCGGCGAACCGCTTACCCGTGCCGCTCTATGTTCCGCCTGCCCCGTCCATTGCGTCAGCTAGCCGTCTGCCTGGCCATGTTTGCAGCATTGCTGCCAAGCATGGTGCAGTTGCTGCCGGCCGCCCATGGACAGCCGCCGGGACTGGGCGAACTGTGCAGCACCGCCGGCCACGTCAAGGCCCCCGGCTCGGACAACCCGGCGCCGGACCAGGACCACCAGGGCCACTGCCTGCTGTGCTTCATCCACGCGACCGATGTCGGCTTGCCGCCCAGCCTGGGCTTATGGCAGGCCCCAGCCAGCACCGGCGTCGACCTGGCGCCAGCCGTATCCGCCCTGCACGCCAGCGCCATCTGGCTCAATCCGCAATCGCGCGGGCCGCCGGTCTTTTCTTGATTTTGTCTGCCAACGCAAACTCCCGTCACGGGCAGTTTGCGCCTTACAACTTACTCAAGGAATACCATGGCTACGCCATCACGCCGCCGCATCCGGCCCGCAATACTGCCGTTTGCCGCGCTTTCTGTCATCGCACTGTTTCCCCATGCAGCCCTGGCCTGCGCCAGTTGCGGCTGTACCCTCAGCTCAGACTGGGACAACCTCGGCATCGGCAATGCCTCCGGCTTCAAACTGGATATCCGCTACGATTACCTGAACCAGAACCAGCTGCGCAGCGGCAGCGGCACGATTTCGCCCGGCGCCGCCAGCCGGATTTCCAATAACGGCGATCCGCAAGAAGTCGAAAAATATACCCGCAACAATTACCTGACGCTGGACCTCGACTACAGCATCAATCCGGATTGGGGCATCAACCTGCAGCTGCCCTACATCATGCGCAGCCACAGCACGCTGGGCACCGCCTCCGATGGCGTCACGCCCGGAGACGGCGGCGGCCAGTACGATTCAAGGACTTCCAGCATCGGCGACCTCAAGCTCATCGGCCGTTACCAGGGTTTCATGCCGGAACATAATTTCGGCGTCATGTTCGGCCTGAAACTGCCGACCGGCAGCCATACCGACACCGCCATGTCCAGCGACCCCAGCGCACCGGGCCCGGTCCCTATCGACCGCGGCCTGCAGCCAGGCACCGGCACCACCGACGCCATCCTGGGTGTCTATTACATGGATACGCTAGGCCAGAATTGGGATTATTTTGTCCAGGGCATCGTGCAGAAAGCGCTGAATTCCAGCGACCAGTACCGCCCTGGCGACGGCGCCAACCTGAACCTGGGCCTGCGCTACATGGGCAATGCTGCTTTCACGCCGCAAATCCAGCTGAATGTGCGGCGCGTGCTGCACGATACCGGCGCCAATGCGGACACCGTCAGCACCGGCGGCACCCTGGTCTACCTCAGCCCGGGAGTATCGGTTCCGGTCAGCCAGCAGGTCTCGCTGTACGGTTTTGTGCAATTGCCGGTCTACCAGAAAGTCAACGGCGTGCAGCTTGCACCGCGCTATACCGCAACCCTGGGCCTGCGCTACGCGTTCTAGCCTGCATGCGCGGGCCATGCCAGCCCGCGCTGCATTCCATGCTTCCATTAGCATTTAAATAATAAAAAAACCGGGTAATTTACCCGGTCAATCGAATATTTCCTTAAACGCATCAAACTGCATGGATCAAGGACATGCGGTAGAAATATCACAATTGTTTTCAATTGTATCGAAAGTCGTGTCAGCCATATCCAATCCGACGGCGTTTAACACCTACCTCGGTCATATTGCCAGGTGCGGCGCACAACATATACGTAGTCGTGCTGCGGTAGACAGATTGATACATAACGTGCGCCAGCTGTAAGGCCACATGAGCGTCACTTACTCCATGGAGAACGAAATGAAAGCATTGTTTATTTCAGCAGCAGTAGCAGCAGCCTTACTGACTTCGGCAGCCAGCTTCGCCCAGGCCCCGGCAGCAGCGCCAGCCGGCACTACCGGCCTGTGCAAGGACGGCAGCTATTCTTCCAACGCTACCAAGAAAGGCGCTTGCTCTGGCCATAAGGGCGTAAAAGAATGGTATTCCGCTGCAGCAGCCGCGCCTGCCGCCGCTGCGGCTCCGGCCGCCGCCGCCCCTGCTGCGCCAGCCCCTGCTGCCGCTAAGGCAGCAGCTCCGGCTGCTCCGGCAGCAACCCCGATGGCGCCGGCTAAGCCGGCCGTCGCAGCCACCGCTCCTGCAGCCGGCGGCGGCGCAGGCAAGGTCTGGGTCAACAGCGCCAGCAAGGTATATCACTGCGAAGGCACCAAATACTACGGCAAGACCAAGGCCGGTTCTTACATGACGGAAGCAGAAGCCAAGGCGGCAGGCAACCATGCCGACCACGGCAAAGCTTGCAGCTGATAGCTGACTGCAACGGGACCCCAGGGTCCCGTTGTCGTTTCTGGCTGACGTTCATGCAAACCGGCGGCGCCGCGGCCGATAAAATCGGCATCGATTTTATCTATCTTTAACAATTTGGCCGCTATTTTTGATGCTTTTTACGCTACTCTTGACGGGTAGTTTAAAGATGGTCAACTCTGAAAGGAAATCTCATGGGCTTTATCGCTTGGTTGATAGTGGGCGCGATCGCAGGATGGCTGGCAGGCGTCCTGGTCAAGGGCGGCGGCTTCGGTGTGCTGGTCGATATCATCGTTGGTATCGTCGGTGCTTTCATCGGCGGCTGGCTGGCAGGCATCCTCGGCATCCAGGTTGGCGGCGGCTGGATTGCATCGATCGTGACGGCCACCGTTGGCGCCGTGATCCTGCTGTTCATCCTGCGGCTTATCAAGCGCGCCTGAGTTGCAGCATTGCCGGATGGATCAGAAAAACCCGCGTCAATGCGGGTTTTTCTTTTTCCGGCGCAAGTTTTTTTGCCTTACTTGAAATCGCAAGCCATTTGCGCCTTCAGCGTCAGTCCGCGCGCACTATGGTCGCAGCGGCCGAGATAATCCAGGAAAGACGGCGCCGGCGGCATGCCTTCACTCAATATCCGGCGCTGGTCGAAGATGTAGTTCAGGCGCGAAAAACGGCCGTACAGCATCAATGCCTTATGCAGCATGCGGGTATTGATCGCCTCCTGCGCCGTCGCGCCGAATGATTGCGCCATCTGCTTCAGCGCAGCTTCCGGCACGCGCTGGTAAGGCTGCCCTTGCCCGCTTGCTTCGGTTTGCCGGAACGCCTGCAGCAGCTCGCCTACCGTGGCGCTGCCGTCCTGTCCCGCCGAGATGTGATACACCGGAAAAGCCAGGGTCGGCTTCAAGGTCAACGCCACTATCGTGCTGGCGCAATAATCGACCGGCACGATATCCAGGCAAGCGCTGGGCGGACAGACAAACCGGTTCAGCTGGGAAACCACTTTCAGCAGCCAGAAGATGCTGGCCGACGGCTTGCAGCCCAGCGCCGAATGGCCAACGATGATCGACGGCCGCAGCGCGACCAGCGGCAGTTCCGGAAAGCGTTCCCGCAGCTGGTTCTCCGCGCGCGCCTTGGATGCGGTATACGGCACCAGGTGCGCGCGCTCCAGCGGCAGATGCAAGGCTTCGGTGACCACCGGCCCGCGCGCAACGCCGCATGCCATCGCGGTGCCGACATACACGAAGCGCCGCAGCCCGGCTACCCGGGAGAAGCGTTCAGCCAGGCGCATGGTGGCGTCGACATTGACCGTCCAGATATCCGGCCGGTCGGCAAACGAAGTGATCGCCGCGCTGTGGATGACATGGCTCACGGCATCGAGCCTTGGGTCGGCGAATGCGTCCGCATCGCTCAGGTCAGCGACGATGACCTGCCGTTCTGAAATTTCTGGCGGCGGCGCTCCCGGCTGCGTAAAGCGAGCGATCGATTGACGCACCCGCTGCGCGCCTTCGGCAGCCGATTTCGCACGTACCAGAAAAAGCATTTCCTTGAAATTTCCGGTGTCGGCGAGAGCCGCCGCAATCGCCCCGCCGACGAACCCCGTGGCGCCGGTGAGGAATATGCGTGCAGGTCCGGCCTGCCGCGTCTGCGCGGCAAGGTCCTGGGTGTCGCGCAGCCACTTCGAGCGCGGAAACAAGTTAAATACCATGTCGCGTCACCAGTCCGGGGGCGCTCAAAACGAATAATTCACGCTGGTGAATCCGCTGTAGTTGGTCTTGGCCAGGACCAGCGGGCTGTCGGCCGCTTTTTGCATATAATGCGTGGCGCCGACCATGGTGGAGACCGACCAGGTCCGGTTGAAGCTATGGGTCCACACGACCGAGGCATTCAACGCGTTCAGGCCCGATTCCGCCTTGTACTGCGCGTAGCCTGAGTTGCGGCTCTGGAGCGCGGTGACGCCGAAGAACGCCTGGTTGTATTTGGCGCTGCCGAAATACGCGGCGCCGCTGACCGCGACCTTGTCCTTTTCCAGCGCCAGCACGGTGCTGCTCAACTGCGCGTGATAGCTGATGCCGCGCTCGCGGTTGCTGAGCGGCTGCGACAGGCCGGCCGAAAAGGTGCTGCTGCCTCCCAGCTTGATGCCGGCTTCGAGGTTGGCCAGCACCGAGCCTTTGATTTCGCCCATGCCCTTCAGCTTGTCGGACCCGGACTGCAAGCCGTCGTTGGAATCCTTGCGGCCGGCGCCGTAGCCAATGGCGGCGCTGGCAAACAGCGTGTCGCCGATGTCGTAGCGGTAACCCGCGCCCTGCATGCTGTCGACGAAAAAACCGTTGGGGGAAACGATGTTCAATACCGGCACCGGCACCGCCCGGTACTCGTCGCTGCCGGCATAACGCGCCATGCGGCCGACGCCGAGCCCGATCGTAACCTTGGTGTCCTGCAGCCAGGATCCGGACGGGCTTGGCGCGGCCTGCTGCGCCGCCGCCACGCGCGATGCAAGAAGGCTGCAAACGGTGACAGCGATTATTGACTTGATCTGGTGTTTCAAATTTTTCTCCGGCTAGTAAAGGAAACCAGTGCACATTCTGGGCAGTCCCGTCTCGCCTGTCTGTGAGACATCGGTGGGAAAAATGTGCGAGTCCGTATCATTTATGTGTTTGTTTGTAATGGCTCCATCGGGCGCTTGACGGCGGCGCTATCATGGAAAAAAGAGGGAAAAACGCAATGAAGAAGGTTTTACTGATCGAAGACGACGCGCGTCTTGCCGAATTGATATCGGAATACTTGTGCCGCTACGATTTCCAGGTGACGCTGGTGCTGCGCGGCGACCTGGCGCTGGACGCGATTGCCCAGGAACAGCCGGACGTGGTGGTGCTGGACCTCATGCTGCCGGGCATGGACGGCATGGATATCTGCCGCGCCATCCGCAAGACATCGTCGCTGCCGGTACTGATGCTGACCGCGCGCGCCGACATTTTCGACCAGGTGGCCGGCCTCGAAATCGGCGCCGACGACTACATGCTGAAGCCGGTCGAACCGCGCCTGCTGCTGGCGCGCCTGCGTGTCATCCTGCGCTGGGTGGAACTGCGCGGCCAGCCCGCGCACAGCGCCCAGCTGCAGTTCGGCGAACTGGCCATCGACCTGTCGGCGCGCCAGGTTTGCTGGAAGGGCCAGGAAGTCGACATGAAGACCGCCGACTACAACCTGTTCGTGATCCTGGTGCAGGCCGCCGGCAAAGTCCTGAGCCGCGACGAGCTGCTCAAGCGCTGGCGCGGCATCGGCTTCGACGGCCTCGACCGCACCGTCGACGTCAGCATTTCACGCTTGCGCAAATGCTTCGACGACGACGCCAACGAACCGCGCAAGATCAAGACCGTGTGGGGCCGCGGCTATCTGTTCAGCCCCATCGCCTGGGACGAATAATGCTAAGAATCCTGATACGCCTGTATTTGATCGTCGCTATCCTGTCGATCCTGTCGATCATCTTCGTCCAAAGAGGTTTCCCCTACTTGTTCTCGACGCAATTCACGAGCCAGATGCATCGCGAATTTGCCAGCGAGGCGATGCTGCTGCGCCGATACCTGGGCCCGGTCCGGGACGACGCCCAGCAAGCCAGGCTGGACGGCATGAATCGTATCAGCCAGCAACGTTACAGCAGCATGTCCGAAGAACAGGCGCATGCGCTGTCGCCGACGACCCGAAGGGAGCTGGCGCAACACGGCATGGCATGGGACCCCGGCGGCGACGTTAACCATCCTGAGGTCTATATCACGCTGGATGACGGCCGCATCCTGGCCATCCATCCGCGCACTTCTTCCGGCTGGATTGAAGTGATTGCCTATGCGATCATTTTCAGCGTCATGCTGGGAGCGATGCTGTTGTGGCTGACGCCGCACTGGCGCGACCTGGAAAAACTGCGCATTGCCGCCGCCCGCTTTGGCGACGGCGCACTGGAGGCGCGCGCCAAGCTGTCCGAGAACTCGTCAATCAAGCAGCTGTGCGCCTACTTCAACAACATGGCCGACCGCATCGGCGCTCTGATCACGGCGCAACGGGACATGGTCAACGCCGCTTCGCACGAGTTGCGCACGCCGCTGGCGCGGCTGGAATTCGGCCTGGTCAACCTGATGGATACCACCGACGACAGCAACGCCCACAAACGCATACAGGCGATGCGCAAGGACGTGGAAGAGCTGGATATCCTGGTCGGCGAACTGCTGACGCTGAGCATGCTGGAACAGTCGTCGCTGGCCGAATCCAGGGAAAAGATCATGCTGGAAGATTTCTTGCGTTCCGCCACCGGCATCTCCGGCGAAGAACTGGCCCTGCGCCGCAGCACCATCAGCTGGGCTATCGACGCCTCGCTGAAAGAAATCGTCATCGAACCGCGCAGCCTGAGCCGCGCATTCTCCAACCTGGTGCGCAATGCATCGCGCTATACCCGCAGCGCCATCCGGGTGCGCGCCGAACCCGGCGCCGGCTGCTGGAGCCTGATTGTCGAAGATGACGGTATCGGCATCCCGGAGCAGGAACGGGAGCGGATTTTCGAACCGTTCTACCGGCTCGACCGCAGCCGCGACCGCGCCACCGGCGGCTACGGACTGGGCCTGGCGATCGTCAAGAAAATCGCCGACCGGCTGGGCGGCACGATCCGTGTCGGCAGCTCGGAACTGGGCGGCGCGATGTTTGTATTGAATTTGCCGCTGCCGGGCCCCGCCACCTTGCCGCGGCACTAACCGTTTCGCGCACCCTTTTACCCGCCTTCCTATCACCTTTACTTATTCCAGATAAGGCAAGCTGACAGCCGCGCGCACAAGGGTGTGCGCCAAACGCGCCGGGCGCATCGGGAAATCATTTCCGCTTTTTATATTCATACTATTTCCCTAGCGAATCAGCGTGGTGCGCGCTAGAATCCCAAGACCAAATTTGGGAGGATTTCATCTGTGATGTGTACTACCCGTCGTTTCACATTAGCCGCTCTCGCCCTCGGCATCGCTTCATTCAACGCCGCAGCGGCGACCCCGAATGATTCCGCGCCGCTGGGAAAACTGCCGCGCTGGGCCCAGCCGCTGGCCTATCAGCTCGACTTGCGCGTCGATCCGCGCCAGCCTGGCTACAGCGGCAGCGCCGCCATCGACATCGACCTCAAGCAAGCCGCCGACCACCTGTGGCTGCATGGCCAGGACCTGGCCGTCAGCAAAGTCACGCTGGCCGATGCGCGGAAAAAAACCTATGCCGGACAATACAAGGTAGCAGCGCAAAAAGAAGGCGTGGCGACGATCGAATTCGGCCAGACGCTGCCGGCCGGACGCTATCGCGTGACGCTGGAATACAGCGCGCCGTTCAACGAACAGCTGGAAGGCGTGTACAAGGTCAGCAGCCAGGGCGCGCCCTATGTCATCACGCAGATGGAAGCGATCAGCGCGCGCTACGCCTTCCCCGGTTTCGACGAACCGTCCTTCAAGACGCCGTTCACGCTCAGCCTGACCGTGCCTGAGGACCAGGTGGCGGTCGCCAACACCCGGCAGACCGGCGAACAGAAACTGGACAAGGGCTGGCGCAAGCTCAGCTTTGCGCCGACCAGGCCGCTGCCGACTTACCTGGTGGCGTTCGCCGTCGGTCCATGGGATGTGGTGAACGGACCGGAAATCCCGGCCACCCAATGGCGCCGCCAGGCGACGCCGCTGCGCGGCATTGCGCCGCATGGCGAAGGCCCGCGCATCGAACCCGCGCTGGCGCAGACGCCGGCCATCGTCACCGCCCTGGAAGATTATTTCGGCTTCGGCTACCCGTTCGACAAGGTCGACCTGCTGGCAGCGCCTGACTTTGCCGCCGGCGCCATGGAAAATCCGGGGCTGGTGACGTTCCGCGATTACCTGATGCTGCTCGATGCAAATTCGCCGGCGCACAATGTGCGCGGCTCGTTCAATGTCACCGCCCACGAACTGGCGCACCAATGGTTCGGCGACACGGTCACCATGCCGTGGTGGAACGACCTGTGGCTCAACGAGGCGTTCGCCACCTGGATGCAAAGCAAGATCACGCGCCAGCTGCATCCCGAATACCGCGCCGACCTGGAGCTGATCAACGGCGCCAGCTACGCCATGCAAAGCGACAGCCTGGTCAGCGTGCGCCGCATCCGCCAGCCGATCGCCGGCAACGGCGATATCGAAACGGCGTTCGACGGCATCACCTATCAAAAGGGCGCTGCCGTGCTGAACATGTTCGAGCGCTACCTCGGCGCCGACACATTCCGCCAAGGCGTGCGGGCGTATATCAAGCAGCACCAGTTCTCCAACGCTACCGCGGATGACCTGGTGGCGGCGCTGGCCAAGGCTTCCGGCAAGGACCGGCGTTTTGCGAAAGCGATGCAAAGCTTCCTCGACCAGCCCGGCGTGCCGCTGGTCGACACCAGGCTCAGCTGGGAAGACGGCAAGGCCGTGCTGCACCTGAAACAGCAGCGCTACCTGCCGCTGGGCTCGACCGGCGAAGCCAAGCGCCTGTGGGGCATTCCTGTGTGCGTACGCTACAGCGTGGCCGGCAGCGACAGCGCCAAGACGCAATGCGAACTGCTGGACCAGGAACAAGGCAAGATGGTGCTGCAAGGCGCCTCCGCCAGCAGCTGGTACATGCCGAATGCCGACGCCGCCGGCTACTACCGCTTCAACATGGCGCACGACGACCTGGTGCGCCTGACCGCCAGCCTCGGCCAATTGCCGGACACGGAACAGCTGGCCTACGCCGACGCCATCAACGCCGGTTTCGACAGCGGCGCCCTGGATGCCGCCGCCGTGCTGGCCGCGGCGCCGCGCCTGGCGCAGTCAAACACCCGCGAAGTAGCAACCGCGCTGATCCCGACGCTCAAGTGGCTGTCCAGGCACGAAGCCCGCAACCCGGCCCAGCAAACCCGCCTGGCCGAACTGGCGCGCCAGCTGTACCTGCCGCGCCTGCAGCAGCTCGGTTACCAGCGCCGCGCCAATGAAAGCCAGGACGACGCCCTGTTGCGCGCCACGCTGGCGGAGTTCCTGGCGCTCGACATGAAATTGCCGGAAGTGCGCCAGGCCCTGCTGGCGCAAGGCAAGCAAGCGCTGCAGCCGGATGCCGACGGCCAGCTCAAGCTGGCGGCCGCCAATCCCGACCTGCTGCGTTCGGTGTTGGCAGTGAGCACGCAAGACAGCAGCGACAGCGCCATCGACGTCTTGATCAAGGCGCTCGGCAGCACCAGCGAACCGGCGCAACGGATGGCGATCCTGAGCGGCCTGGGTTCCGCCACCACCGCCGGCAATGCCGAGCGCGCCCGCAACCTGGCGCTCGATCCGCGCGTCAAGGTTGGCGAAATCAGCACCCTGCTGCGCGCCAGCCGGGAAGACGGCGAAGGCCGCGACGCCATGTGGAAATGGTTTACCGCCAACCATGCGCAGCTGATCAAGCGCAGCGGCGATTCGTCCGGCGGCAAGCTGCCGGGACTGGTGGCCGGCGACAGCTGTTCGCAGCGCGAAGCCGAGCGCCTGACGACATTTTTCCAGCCGCTGCTGAAACAATTGCCTGGCGCCGAGCGCGGCCTGGCGCAAACCCGCGAAAAAGCGCTGCTGTGCACCGCCTTGCGCGACAAGCAGGATCCGGAGGCAATCCTGCGCTGAAGCGTGTCAGCCGCGGCCTGAGCAAACGCTTTCATTTGGGCGTATAACCTGAGCGTTGACTGCGCTAGCTTTAACCCGGTTTTTAGAATGCCTTACAAGGCTGTTTTTTCCGATGACTTCTCATAAGGATTATTTACTCGTGAAACGATCTCTGATTTGTGCAGCAGTGCTGACACTCGTTGCAGGCTATACCTGCTCCACCGCCAGTTTTGCCCAGACCCCGCGCACCGTGGCCGCCGCCATCGTCGCGCAGGCGTCGCCGCTGGCCAGCGGCATCGACATGCAGAACGCCGATACGGCGGTGCGCCCCCAGGACGACTTCTACAGCTACGTCAACGGCAGCTGGCTCAAGAAAACCGAAATCCCTGCCGACAAATCGTCGTGGGGCGCGTTCTACGAGCTGCGTGAAAACTCGCTGAACCAGCTGCATACCATCGTCGACGCGGTCAGCGCGGAGAAGAATGTCGCGCCTGGCTCCAACCAGCAGAAAATCGCCGACCTGTACGCCAGCTACATGGATGAGCCGGCGCTGGAAACGCTCGGCATCAAGCCGCTGGACGCCGAGTTCGCCAAAGTCGATGCGTTGAAAGACAAGAAACAGATCCCCGGCTTGATCGCCCACCTGAACAGCATCGGCGTCAACGCGCCGTATGACATCGGCATCCACCAGGACGCCAAGGATTCCAGCAAGGTGATCGCCGACCTCGGCCAAAGCGGCCTCGGCCTGCCCGACCGCGACTATTACCTGAAGGCCGACGACGCCAAGCTGAAAGACACGCTGGCCAAGTACCGCGCCCACATCGAAACCATGCTGGCGCTGTCCGGCGACAAGGCCGCGAAGAAAAATGCCGCCAGCATCGTCGCCCTGGAAACCGAACTGGCCAAGGTGCAATGGACCAAGGTCGAGAACCGCGATCCGGTCAAGACCTACAACCGGGTTGAACTGGCGCAGCTGCACGCACTGGCTCCGCACTACGAATGGGACGGCTACCTGTCCGGCGCCGGCCTGAAAGACAAGGTGACCTACCTGGTGGTCAGCCAGCCTAGCTACATCAAGGGTTTCGACAAGATCCTGGAAAAGACCCCGCTGCCGGTCTGGAAAGCCTATTTCAAGTGGCATGTGCTGAGCAGCTTCGCCTCTGACCTGTCCAAGCAGTATGTCGACCAGAATTTCGCATTCAAGGGCACCGTGCTGCGCGGCGTGCCGGAAAACGAACCACGCTGGAAGCGCGGCATCAATGTGGTCGAAGCCAGCGTCGGCGAAGGCTTGGGCCAGCTCTACGTGCAGCAGTTCTTCCCGCCTGAAAACAAGGCACGCATGGAGAAACTGGTGGCCAACCTGATCGCTGCCTACAACCACAGCATCGACGGCCTGGACTGGATGGGAGCCGATACCAAGAAGCAGGCGCAAAAGAAACTGTCGACGCTGATGCTCAAGATCGGCTATCCGGACAAATGGCGCGACTACTCCAGCCTGGCCATCAAGCGCGACGACCTGGTCGGCAACGTGATCCGCGCCCGCGAGTTTGAGTTCAAGCGCAACATCGACAAGCTCGGCAAACCGGTCGACCGCACCGAATGGGGCATGACGCCGCAGACCGTGAACGCCTACTACAACCCGGAGTTCAACGAAATCGTGTTCCCGGCAGCGATCCTGCAACCACCGTTCTTCAACGCCAATGCTGACGACGCCGTCAACTACGGCGGCATCGGCGCGGTGATCGGCCATGAGATCAGCCACGGCTTCGACGACCAGGGCAGCCAGTACGATGAAATCGGCAACCTGCGCGACTGGTGGACCAAGGAAGACCACGAGAAATTCGCGGTCAAGACCAAGGCCCTGGTAGCGCAATACAGCGCTTACAGCCCGGTTCCCGGCTACAAGGTCAACGGTGAGCTGACCCTGGGTGAAAACATCGCCGACAACTCTGGCCTGGCGATCGCCTACAAGGCTTATCACCTGTCCCTGGACGGCAAGACGCCGCCGGTAATCGACGGCCTCACCGGCGACCAGCGCCTGTACCTGGGTTGGGCCCAGGTGTGGCGCGGCAAGGTGCGCGACGCCCAGGCCATCGTGTATGTAAAAACCGATCCGCACTCGCCGCCGCGTTTCCGCGGCAACGGCACGCTGGGCAACCAGCCTGGTTTCTACAGCGCGTTCGACGTCAAGCCGGGCGACAAGATGTACCTGCCGCCGGAGCAGCGTGTCCTGATGTGGTAAACATCGCAGCCGTTGTGCCGTGATCCGGAAGCCACCGACCCTGTCGGTGGCTTTTTTATTTGCAAGCGGGGAAATGCGCCAGGCTGGCGCTCATTCGAGATAGTTGTTCCGGATCCGTTCGACATCGATGCCGAGCACCTGGCGCAGGTAACGGTCCATGCCGCCGTATTGCTCATCGATCACCGCCAGCGCCGCATCCAGGTAGGCCGCCTCCACCGTCATCAACGGCGCCACCAGCTGCGGCGGCAATTCAACCTTGAACACCTGCGCCAGCACTTGCGCATTGGCCATGGCGTTATGGCGATTCGATTCCAGGTAATTGGCGATGATGGCGGCGTGGCCGACGCCCAGTGCGGACAACAGCAAGGCGCTGGCGAAACCGGTGCGGTCCTTGCCGGCGGTGCAGTGATAGAGCATGGTCTGGTTCTGCTCCGCGCGCTGCAGGAAACGCCGGAACTGGGACTGGTAGCGCACCGGGAAGGCACGGTAAAAATCGATCATGAACTGCCGGCTGTTTTCCGGATCGCCGCTCTTCACTATCGGCTGCAGCACTTCCGGCGACAGGTTGCCGACCATGACCGGATCGGAGATCCAGTTGAAAGAGGAAGCGAATGCCGTTTCCGTTGCATGCTTTTCGGCCTCGGTGCGGAAATCCAGCACCAGGTCCAGCCGGTAGTTCTTGAGCTTGTCGATATCCGCCGCCGACGCCATGCCCGGATTGGCGCCGCGCAGCAGCCGGCCCATTGCGATGCGGCGCCCGTCGGCCGCCTGATAGCCGCCCAGGTCGCGCGTATTGCGCAGCGCCTCGAAACCGAGGTCGCCGTGGCTGTGCGTGGAATTCAGCATGCGTTCAACTGCCCGCCGGCATGTGCTGGAAACATCCCCGTTCCTTGTCGATTGATTTGGCGATGCACGCCGGCATGTGCGCCGGACGCGCTTGCAAGAAGGTTATCACCCAGTGGGAGAAGCCGTCCAGCAGCACGGCCGGTCTGTTTTAGTAAACTGGCAAAAGCCCTAACTACCGCCAAAACCACGTCTTCTTTTGTTTTCATCAAGCAATATCACTATAATACGCGCTGGTGCAATACGGGAAGGTATGATTCATGCTTACCTGGCTGCATCGCTTGATCAATATCAGAAAGTGGCAATCATGCATCCTCATCGTCGTCTTTTTTCCCGCCTGCTCTCCTTCGTCCTGCCGCTCGTGGTCGGCGTCTGCAGCCCGCTGTCGGCCAGCTTTGCCGAATCCGGCGTCACCGACCAGAAAATCATCCTGGGACAATCCGCGGCATTTTCCGGCCCTGCCGCACAGCTGGGAATCCAGATGAATGCCGGCGCCAAGGCGTACTTCGACTCCGTGAATGAACAGGGCGGCGTGTTTGGGCGGCAGATCGAAATCATCAAGGCCGACGACAAATACGAAGCCGACCTGGCGGCCGCCAATACCAAGCGCCTGATTGAAAAAGACGATGTGTTCGCTTTGTTCGGTTATGTCGGCACCCCTACCAGCAACGCTGCCTTGCCGATTTTCACGCAAGCCGGCGTGCCGTTCTTTGCCCCGGTCACCGGCGCCCAGTCGCTGCGTGAACCGCTGAACCGCCAGGTCTTCAACATCCGCGCCAGCTATTTCGACGAAACCGAGCACCTGGTGGAAAAACTGGCGAACGTCGGCATCAAGAACATCGCCGTGTTCTACCAGAACGACGCCTATGGCCGCGCCGGGCTGGAAGGCGTGCAGCGCGCGCTGAAGAAGATGAACCTGGAACTGGTCGAAGCGGCCACGGTGGAACGCAACAGCACCGACGTCAAGGAAGCTGTCGGCAAGATCCTGCCGAAACGCCCTGCCGCGGTCATCCAGATCAGCGCCTACGCTTCCTGCGCCGCCTACATCAAGGAAATGCGCAAGGCCGGCTATAACGGCCAGTTCTATAACGTATCGTTCGTCGGCAGCCAGGCCCTGGCCGACGCCTTGGGCAAGGATGGAGAAGGCGTAGTCATTTCCCAGGTGGTGCCGTTCCCATGGAGCTCGTCGACCCCGGTGGTGGCTGAATACACCAAGCTGATGCAAAAAGCTGGCGTCAAGGAGCCTAACTTTTCCAGCCTGGAAGGTTTCATCGCGGCCAAGGTGTTTGTCGAAGGCCTGAAGCGGGCCGGCAAGGACCTGACCCGTGCCAAACTGGTCAAGGCGCTGGAAACCATCAACATGAAGAACTATAACGGCGGCGGCTTCGACGTCAATTTCACCGGCAGCAACCATAGCGGTTCGAAATTTGTCGAAATGACCATGATCACCAAGGACAAGAAATTCCTGAACTGACAAATTTGGTCAGGCAGTCGCGCAATAAAAAATCCGGCTTGATGCCGGATTTTTTATTGCCTGAACATTGATTGCCTCACACCGGCGTCAGCACCGCCTGCCCGGAAAAGTGCCGCCCCGCGTTCTCCAGGAACAGGCGGACCGTCTCTGCCACCGACTCCGGCGACCAGCCCGCCACGTGCGGGGTCAGCACCGCGTTCGGCAAATCCAGCAATTCCGCCGGCGGCAGCGGCTCGCTCTCGTAGACGTCGAGGCCGGCGCCGGCCACCCGCCCTTCGCGCAAGGCCAGCGCCAGCGCCGCGGTATCGATCACGCTGCCGCGTGCGATATTGACGATGAAACCCTGCGGCCCCAAGGCGTCCAGCACCGGGCGGTTGACCATGTGGCGGGTACCCGCGCCGCCAGGCGTGGCCACCACCAGGAAATCGGCCCATTCGGCCAGTTCAAGCACTGAGGCGAAATACGCGAACGGCACGTCGCCGCGGACCGAACGGTTGTGATAGCCGATCGTCATGTCGAAACCGGCGGCGCGGCGCGCGATCTGCTTGCCGATGGTGCCGAGCCCGATAATCCCCAGCCGCTTGCCGGAGACGCTGGGCGGCAAAGGCAGGGCGTCGCGCCAGATGCCCTGGTGCAGGGCCGCTCCCAGCTGCGGAATGCCGCGCACCGTCGCCAGCAGCAAGCCCATGGCGTGATCGGCGACGCAGGCATCGTTGGTGCCGGCGCCGTTGGATACGGTAATGCCGCGCTCGCGCGCAGCCGCGACATCGATGTTCTCGAAGCCGGCGCCCAGCGCGCAGATCAGTTCCAGCTTGGGCAGCGCCGCGATTTCGTCGGCATGCAAGCCGATCGAACCGATGGTCAGGACCACCCGTATCGTATCGGCATGGCTGGCAATGGCGGCGCGGCGCAGTTCTGCCGTGGGCGCATAGCTTATCTGGAAGTTTTGCGCGATGCGCTGCAAGCTTTGGTCGGACAAAGGATTGAGAATCAGCAGGATGGGATGCATAGGATGGCGTCGCAAGGGGGTTTTAATCAATTCGCGCCAGCGGCGCAATGCCCATCATGATAGCCGCGATGCCATTGCTCTGCTTGCCGGCCGGCCGCCGATTGTTACGTTGCGCGGCGCGGATATTCTTCGTTTGCGGCTTGACTCCTGTCGCCGTTATTGTTTTATCATTGGCGCTGGCTGCTGCGGCTGGCATTAATTCGCCAAGCCATGGCGACCGGGGAAATTGAATGCCGACACACATGCCGCATTCCCGTTCATTCCAGAGCAACCTAACATTGGGGAAATAAAATGGCCTTGTGCATCAGTGTGTTTGAACACCTGGACCCGCAGGTTTTGCGCAACCACCAGCATTACTGCAGGCTGTTCGGTTATCCGCACCGCTGGCTGGAAACAGCGCACATTGCCCATCCCATGCTGCGGCAGGCGTACCGTTATCACGTGCTGCTGCAGGAATTGCGGCAAGCCGCCGACAACGACTGGGTCCTGCTGCTGGACTGCAATGCCGCCATTTTCCATCCGCTGGCGATGGAAACCTTGCTGGCCGGCCGCGACGCCCTGGTGGTCAAAGGCCCCAGCCGCAGCGCGTCGGGCGAGCCGTGCATCGTCATGAACAACATGCTGGCGCTGCGCAATACCGCGGAAAACCGCAAGATCCTGCATGACATCATCTTCATCTTGCACAAGGGCCTGATCCGGGATGAAATGGGCAGGAGCGAACTGAGCCTGCTGGAGAAATTCCCGGTGCTGGAAATCAACGCCATGATCGGCGACAGCTACGTCAACGTCAGCTGGTGCATCACGAAATGGTTCGACGCCCGCATCTTCATGGTCAGCCTGGCCCCCCTGCCCTCGGCCGACAGCGAACCGAACCACGACATGCTGTTCGACCAGCGCATGAAAAACCTGCTGGTGCGGCAAATCAACGGCGCATTGATCGACGGCTTGCCGCTGCTGAAGACGCCGGCCTACCCGGCCCTTTCCGACGAACTGCAATCGAGCTTCAATCCAGAAGCGAAAATCGCGCTGGTCACGCTATACACCCACCACATCGCCGACTACGCCCGCGTTTCCGAGCACAATGTAAAACGCTACTGCGATCGCCATGGCTACGCCTACCACGTGTATCGCGCCATCCCGGAACCGCTGGACAGCAATATTTCCGGAACCTGGGTGAAAAGCTGGCTGTTGTCGCGCCATATTGCCAACCACGACTGGGTGATCTGGATAGATGCCGACATGCTGTTTACCAACCAGGCGAAAAAACTGGAGCCTTTGCTGGAAAACCGCGACGCCCTGTTTGCCAAGGATATTGGCGGCTGGGAGCTGAACGCTGGAGTAATGGGCTTTCGCAATACGGGCGCAAACGCCGAGCTGCTGGAAAAAATATGGCAACGCGTCACCGGCGTCGACGATAAATCCTCGGTCTACAGCAGCCAAGGGGACCAGTTCCACACCATCGAGGTATTGCGCGAAGCCGGCATGCTGAACGAACAACACATCGTCGACTGCCTGAGCATCAACACCCCGCCCCAGCTTGCCACCAGCGATACTTTGCTGACGCACTACCTGGGCTGGGGCGAACCTTACCGCTCGGTGTACATGGCCGACGACGATGCCATGTCGCAAAGAAGCGGCGGCTAAGCACGCGATGCGCTTGCACTCGCATCATTTCCAGGTACCGGCATGCCAATCTTCCTAGTGCAACTCAGCGTCATCGTCCTTGCCACCCTTGTCTGCGGGGCTGCGGCAGAAAAGCTGGGGCAGTCCCGGGTCGTCGGAGAAATCGCCGCCGGCTTGCTGCTTGGGCCGTCGGTCCTCGGCGCCATCGATATCGATGCATATCGTTTCCTGTTCAGCAGCGCCAGCATGCCGGCCTTGTCGCAGCTGGGGGAGCTCGGCCTGGTGCTGCTGATGTTCCAGCTTGGCCTGCACCTTGACCTGAAGAGCCTGCAGGGGCGGCGCCAGGCCAACGCGCCGCTGCTGGTCGCCCTGCTGGGAATGCTTATCCCGTTTGCCCTGGGCTGCGCCATCGGCCTGGTCTCCAGGCCATGGATTGCGCCGCATGCCGGCGCCGTCGGCTACGTCTTGTTTTGCGGCCTGGCGCTATCGATATCCGCGGTGCCGGTGATGGCCAGGATCGTGATGGACCTGCGCATGGCCGACTCTTATCCGGCGACCGTCGCGCTGGCCGCGGCGACGCTCACGGACATACTCGGTTGGCTGTTGCTGGCCGTGATTGCCGCCTTCGCCGCCGGCACCTACGCATTCGACCGCACCCTGCGCGACCTGGCTTTGCTGGCAGCGTTTATTGCGTTTTCCTTGCTGCTTGCCAAGCCGCTTTGGCGCAGCTTGCTGAGCCGCGGCAAGACGACGGCGCCGTCGGCCGCGATATTGGCGTGCGTGGCCTGTTATGTACTGCTGTCCTCCTGGATAACGGCGGCGATCGGCTTCCATAGCGCTTTCGGCGCCCTGATGGCAGCCCTGGTCCTGCGCGGCCACGCCGACCTGGCGCAAGCCTGGCGGCGCCAGGTGACGGGTTTTGTCGAACTGATCCTGATGCCGGTTTTTTTCGCCTATGCCGGCATCCATGTTTCTTTAGGCAGCGTGCAGTCGCCTGATTTCTGGCAATGGTTCTTGCTGTTCCTGGTTGCGGCGGTCCTGGGGAAATTCGGCGGCAGCTACCTGGGGGCGCGCTGGTCGGGAATTCCCCACCGCGATGCCAGGATCATAAGCGCGCTGATGAATACCCGTGGCCTGATGGAACTGATCGTGCTGACCATCGGCCTGCAGCTGGGCATCTTGCCGGTTCCGGTGTATTCGATGCTGGTGCTGATGGCCCTGGTGACGACGGCGATGACCGTGCCGCTGCTGCGCTTCTGGCAGCGCCAGGAAAGGATGCCCGCCGGCAACCGGCAGGGTGCCGGGGCAGTGACTCCCGATCCATGAACCGCGGACGGCGACGCGGACAGGACAGCGCCAGCCTGAGTCAGCTTATGCAGCTTATACTGCGCGCAACACGTATTGTTCATCTACAGGGATCTCCATCATGAAAAAAACAGGAATGGCAAAGAGCGACGCCAAGAAGCTCATGGGTAAAATGACTGCCCCCGGCGCTTCCGCCTTTGGCGGCGGCGATGCGGCAACGATCGACCGCCGCGAGCAGCGCAAGCGCGACCAGGCGGCAGGGCTGGTGCCGTTTGCCGTCAAGCTCAATGGCGCCCTGGTGCTGCAATTGCAAACCCTGGCGAAAGAGCGCGGACTGGACCTCAATCAGCTGGTGGCCGAGCTGCTGGCCAAGGGCCTCGCAGGCTGAGCCGGGCAAGAATAGGTTGACAGATGCGCCGATCGGGCAGCGCGGCAACTCCTGACTGCCTACGATTTTTCTCCACTATTGCGTAGTTTCATGACTCGTGACATCGGCACGGCAAGAGTCATCTGGGGTCAGAGTCAACTTTCGCAGCGCTTCATCGCGAAACTTGACTCTGACCCCACATGACGGATTCGGAGAAAGGCAGAGCGCGTAGCACGGTTTTGTTCTTTTTTTCAACGATGAGGCAGGTACTCCGTGGCCCGCTAATTGGGGTCAGAGTGAAGTTTCTGCAAAAAAAACGCGCAGAAAGTTCACTCTGACCCCAATTAGCTGCGTTTGTTGATCGCGCAGAAAAACCGGGCAAGCGCATTGTCATGTTTCATGAAACTCTCAATCCCCCTGCCAAGCTGTCCCCATGACCGGCCGCCATCCCGGTTGTCGATTAAAATATCGGTCCGGCAGGAACCCGTCCTGCGGCCGGCATTTCCCTTGCTTTTCCCATACGGTAAATTGATGACCACTTCAACAGCGAACGCAGCAGCCGCCGGCACGATAGCCAAGGAGGCGATCGATGCTGCGGAAAAGCACCTGCGCGACATCCTTTCCCTGGCCATCCAGTACGCGCCGCCGCGCGCCGCCGTGGTGGTGTCGGACACACGCTGCGCGCTCGCCGTCGCCCTCACCGAAGCCTACCGGCGCTGCCTGCCGGCGGCCACCTTCATCGACTTTGACGCTGTCGCGCCGGAGGCCGTGCTCGCTGCCTTTGCGACGCTCGAGGCCGACGACCTGGTGATCCTGGTCCAGTCCACCAATTTCCGCCTTGAGGCGTTCCGCATCCGCGTCGAGCTGTTCAAGCGCGGGCTCAAGGTAATTGAACATCCGCACCTGTCGCGCATGCCGGGCGCGCAGGCGCTCCACTATATCGAATCGCTAGCCTACGACCCGGGCTACTATCGCGGCGTCGGCCATGCATTGAAGGCCCGCATCGACAAGGCCGGCATGGGCGTGGTCGACAGCGGCGGCGAACGCCTGGTGTTTGCCTCGCCGTTCGAGCCGGCCAAGCTGAACATCGGCGACTACAGCGAGATGAACAATGTCGGCGGCCAGTTCCCCATAGGCGAAGTGTTCACCGAAGCGCAAGACCTGGAAGCCGTGAACGGGCGCGTGCGTATTTTTGTTTTCGGCGATACCTCGTTCCGGGTCAACCAGCCGGAGCATCCCATCACGCTGGTCGTCAGCAAGGGCCGGGTCAGCGACGTGCTGGACTCCACGCCCGATTTCGACCAGGTGCTGGCCAATATCCGTGCCGATGAAGGCGAAGTGTGGCTGCGGGAACTGGGTTTCGGCATGAACCGCGCGTTTTCGCGGGAGCGGATGGTGAGCGACATCGGCACCTACGAGCGCATGTGCGGCATCCACCTGTCGCTGGGCGCCAAGCATGGCGTCTACAGCAAACCCGGCATCAAGCGCGCCAGCGCGCGCTATCACATCGATGTTTTTGCCGTGACCGAAGCGGTCTACCTGGATGACGAACTGGTCTACCGCAACGGCGCCTGGCAAGTCTGAGCACAGTCGGCAGGCCGGCAGGGGTTCAGAACGATGCGCACAGGCGCGACACCAGCAAACCCACCGCATCCTGGTGGAACCGGCTGGTATAAGCGCTGCGTATCTGCGCCAGCCGCTCCAGCGTTTCCGGCGTTTCCGGGGCGACGATGCGGATCACGAAGCTATCCTCGCGGATAGTCTGGCCGGTGGCCGCATCGCGCCATTGGCCGCGCGTGTCCCAGGTGGTCAGGCCGTCCGGGAAACGCGGCGTCACGACCTCCGCCATGAAGGCGGTCCGCTCCGCCTCGGTGACCTGGCCCCTTCCCTGGATGTCGCGCCCGAACAGCAGCTCGGCCTGCAGCTGCGCGCTGCCATGCACCTGCCGGCATGCGCCGGCGCTGCCGCCGTCAGGGAAAGCAGCGCAAGCGGAAAGCGCTACGGTGCAGACCAGGCTGCAGATCAGTTGAAGGCGCATGGCGGCATCCTTGATGGCTGGGAATGCCACATGCTATCTTAAATATTGCCGCTAGGAATCAATACCAATCATCGGCATTCAACAACAGCCGCCGCCACCGTATAATTTCCGTGCGGCGCCTCGACCAACCATTCCAGACAAGAACCCATGAGCCTCATCGACAAACTGCTAGCGGGTACGGTGAAATCCGCGCCGGCCTCGACAGACAAGGTGCTGGTGCGCGTTTACCTGGACACCGGCGGCCACGTCACCAATGTCACGATCAGGAAAAGCTGCGGCGACCCGGAGCGCGATGCGCATGCGCAGCGGGAAATCATGGGCATGCGCTTCGCGAGCAAGAGCAAAGGCGCAAAAACGTCGCACAACTGGCATGACCTGACCTATACCTTTCACGAATAAACAGTGCGCCGGCGCGCCCTGTTCTCCTTATTCCCGTACGTTTCCCGCAAGCAGCTCCGCGGCTGCGCCGCCCATTCCCCGCATATGGAAATGCAAATGGCGGCTATTAAACTCCCATGATGGGTTCGCTGCCGTCCATACCCTAAGCTGTCTTCGCCGAGCTCACTTTCCTTTCACATGACGAGCAGCCCAGCGGCCAGGGTTCGGCATTCGGTTGCTGGCTATTCAAAAACATAACACGAGACACCCTGATGACGGTCGAGTGACGGCCGCTTCAAGGACATATAAGGAGCAGCTCGATCATGATGGAACAACAACTCCAACCCGCCGCGGGTCTGGGAGAACCTATCGCCGTCGCCGAAGGAAAAATCGACCAGTACTTCCAGATCACCGCGCGCGGCAGCACCCAGCGCCGCGAGGTGGTCGCCGGCATCACCACTTTCCTGGCCATGGTCTATTCGGTGTTTGTCGTCCCCGGCATGCTGGGCAAGGCCGGCTTCGATGTCAGCGCGGTATTTGTCGCGGTCTGCCTGACTACCGCCTTCGGTTCCCTGCTGATGGGTTTGTGGGCGCGTTTGCCGATCGCCGTGGGATGCGCCATTTCGCTGACCGCGTTCACCGCCTTCGGCCTGGTGCTCGGCAAAGGCCTGTCGCCTGCGGTCGCCCTCGGCGCGGTGTTCCTGATGGGCCTGGTGTTCACCGCCATCTCCGTCACCGGCGTGCGCTCCTGGATCCTGCAAAACCTGCCGTCCGGCGTGGCGCACGGCACCGGCGTCGGCATCGGCCTGTTCCTGCTGCTGATCGCCTCCAATGACGTCGGCCTGGTGGTGAAAAACGCCGGCCCCGGCCTGCCGGTAGCGCTCGGCCACATTACCGCGTTTCCGGTAGTCATGAGCATCGTCGGCCTGGCCGCCATTTTCGGCCTTGAGCGGCGCCGGGTTCCGGGCGGCATCCTGCTGGTGGTCGTGGTCCTGTCGATCATCGGCCTGATCTTCGATCCTGCCGTCAAATTCACCGGCATATTTGCGATGCCGGCGCTGAGCGCTCCCGGCCATGCTTCGCTGATCGGTGCGATGGACATCAAGGGCGCACTCAGCATGGCCGTGCTGCCGAGCGTGCTGGCGCTGGTGATGACCGCGGTGTTCGACGCCACCGGCACGATCCGCGCGGTGGCAGGACAGGCCGGACAGGTCAATGAAAAAGGTTATATCAACAACGGCGGCAAGGCGCTGACGGCCGATTCGCTCAGCTCGATTTTCGCCGGCCTGGTCGGCGGCGCACCCGCTGCTGCTTACATTGAATCGACGGTAGGCACCGCCGCCGGCGCACGCACCGGCCTGACCGCGGTCGTGGTCGGCCTGCTGTTCCTGGCGGTCATCTTCTTCTCGCCGCTGGCCGGCCTGGTGCCGTCCTACGCCACCGCACCGGCGCTGATGTACGTCGGTCTGCTGATGCTGGGCAGCGTCAGCCGCATGCACATGGACGATACGGTCGATGCGCTGGCCGGTTTGCTGTGCGCGGTGTTCATCGTCCTCACATGCAATATCGTGACCGGCATCATGCTTGGTTTCTGCACGCTGGTGATCGGCCGGGTTGTCTCCGGCGAGTTCCGCAAGCTGAACTTCGGCACCGTCGCCATCGCTGCAGCATTGGCCGTCTTCTATGCAGGCGGCTGGGCGATTTAAGACCGTACATCCATCCGGGTAATCTCGGTTGTCTGGATCTCCTAGGACAGCCGGTTCATGGCAGCGCCTGCGGGCGCTGCCTTTTTGTTTTTAGGCTCCCCTATTTGTGCCGCCAGCGACGGCTGGCCATGCGCGCCCGGCGCCAGCGTTGTTTTTTGGCACTGTTTCACCCGCTGATGTGCAATAACGGACATTCCACAGCCTCCAGGCAAAATCAGTCCGGGCTGGACCATCAGGTATGTTACCTTGGCTAACGCGGCCATTCTTTCGACTGCGCATTGACAATCAGCTGGCTAAAGACCGGGAGCAGGAAGAAGGCCATGTTCAGCGCACCTGACCCAAACCAGAACCACCTGCTGGCAGCGCTGCTCGATGCTGAATTCGACCGCCTGGCGCCGCACCTGGAACTGATCCCGATGCGGCTCGGCGACCTGCTCTACGATTCCGGCGGCAAGCTGCAGCATGTCTACTTTCCCACCACATCGATTGTCTCGCTGCTCTACGTGCTGGAAAACGGCGGATCTTCCGAAATTGCCGGGGTCGGCAATGAAGGCATATTGGGGATTTCTCTTTTCATGGGCGGCAATACCACGCCCAGCCGCGCAGTGGTGCAGACCGGCGGCCACGGCTACCGGCTCAAGTCGCAGATATTGATGGAAGAATTCAATCGCGCCGGGCCTGTAATGCGCTTGCTGCTGCGCTACACCCAGGCCCTGATCACGCAAATGAGCCAGACCGCCGTGTGCAACCGCCATCATTCGCTGGAGCAGCAATTGTGCCGCTGGCTGCTGCTGACGCTGGACCGCCTGCCCTCGAACGAATTGACGATGACCCAGGAATTGATCGCCAGCATGCTGGGCGTGCGCCGCGAAGGGGTCACCGAAGCCGCGGGAAAACTGCAGAACCTCGGCTTCATACGTTATCGGCGCGGCCATATCACGGTGCTGGACCGGGCTGGCCTGAACAGCAACGTCTGCGAATGTTATGACGTCGTCAAGAAAGAATTTGCGCGCCTGCTGTCCGATGTGCGCCAGCGGCAAGGCTAGCCGGCGCCAGTCCCGCCGGCCCGAGAAGCCAGGTACTTGCAGCATTACAGATTCGCAACCACCTTGTTTGAGCCGAGGCTAGCGCTCAGTTGTCTGCCCATCACATCTGGATTTATGCCCGCCATGGAAAACACATCTGCCGAACATGCATCGCAAGCCGTACGGCAACCGCTGCTGAAAGCCGGCGCATTGCAAAACGCCATTTTCAACAGCGCCAATTTTTCCTGCATCGCCACCGACGCCCAGGGCGTGATCCAGATTTTCAATGTCGGCGCCGAGCGCATGCTCGGCTACAAGGCCGAGGACGTGGTCGACAAGATCACGCCGGCCGGGATTTCGGATGCGCAGGAACTGATCGCGCGGGCCGCAACCCTTAGCCTTGAGCTGGACACCAAGATCACCCCAGGCTTCGAAGCGCTGGTGTTCAAGGCATCGCGCGGCATTGAAGATATCTATGAACTGACCTACATCCGCAAGGACGGCAGCCGCTTCCCGGCGATGGTGTCGGTCACGGCACTGCGCGATGCGCAAGACAAGGTGATCGGTTATCTCTTGATCGGCACCGACAACACGGCGCGCAAACGGGTCGAAGCGGAGCAGGCATTGCTCGACCAGCGCCTGCGCGACCAGCAGTTCTACACGCGTTCACTGATCGAATCCAACATCGACGCATTGATGACCACCGATCCGCGCGGCATCATCAGCGACGTCAACCAGCAGATGGAAGCCTTGACCGGCTGCACGCGCGATGAATTGATCGGGGCGCCGTTCAAGAATTACTTTACCGATCCAGACCGTGCCGAGGCCGCCATCACACGCGTGCTGCGCGAAGGCAAGGTGACCAACTATGAACTGACCGCCCATGCCAGCGACGGCGCGGAGACGGTCGTCTCGTACAACGCGACGACTTTCCATAACCGCGACAATCAGCTGCAAGGCGTGTTCGCGGCGGCCCGCGACGTCACCGAACGCAAGCAGTTCGAGCATACGCTGCAAGAAAACAATATCGAACTGGAAAATGCCAAGGCGGCCGCGGAAAAAGCCAACCTGGCGAAATCGGATTTCCTGTCCAGCATGAGCCATGAGCTGCGCACTCCGCTCAACGCCGTTCTCGGGTTCGCGCAGCTGATGGCGTCCGATACGCCGCCGCCGTCGTCGGCGCAGAAACTGTCGATCGACCAGATTTTGCAGGCCGGATGGTATCTGCTGCGCCTGATCAACGAGATCCTCGACCTGGCGATGATCGAATCGGGCAAGGTGACGCTGTCGCAAGAATCGATGTCGCTCACCGAGGTCATACAGGATTGCCAGGCAATGATCGAGCCGCAGGCGCAAAAGCGCGGGGTGCAGCTGACCTTCCCCTTGCTGGACGATCTCTTTTATGTGCATGCCGACCGCACCAGGGTCAAGCAAGTGATGGTCAACCTGCTGTCGAACGCGATCAAATATAACCGGATCGGAGGCAACGTCGTTGTCAAATGCGCGATGCTCGGCAGCGACCGGGTCCGCGTAAGCGTGACAGATACCGGGGCCGGCCTGACGCTGGAACAGCTGGCGCAGCTATTCCAGCCATTCAACCGGCTCGGACAAGAGAGCAGCATCGAAGAAGGCACCGGCATCGGCCTGGTGGTGACCAAGCAGCTGGTCGAGCTGATGGGCGGTGTCATCGGCGTCGAAAGCAGTGTCGGCAGCGGCAGCGTATTCTGGGTGGAATTGCCGGCGGCAAGCGCGCCGGAACTGGTGTTTGACGACATGCACAAGGCCGCCGCGGATAAGCCAGGAGATGCCGCGGCAAACCCGTTGCAGCCCCGGCGCACGCTGCTCTATGTCGAGGACAATCCGGCAAACCTGGTGCTGGTTGAGCAGTTGGTCGCCCGGCGCGGCGATTTGACGCTGCTGACCGCCATCAACGGCCACCTGGGGATCCAGATGGCGCGCGCGCACCAGCCGGACGTGATCCTGATGGATATCAACCTGCCCGGCATCAGCGGCTACGGCGTCTTGAAAGTCCTGCATGAAGATTCGGCAACGGCCCACATCCCGATCATGGCGCTGTCAGCCAATGCCGTCCCGCGCGATATCCAGAAGGGCATCGATGCCGGCTTCTTCCGCTACCTGACAAAACCGATCGAGGTCGTCGAATTCATGGATGCCCTCGACGTCGCGTTGCGCCACGCAGAAAAAAACGGCTTGCCGAGCGGCGTATAGATAACGACGCAATACGGCCTGGCTTACTGGCAGGTGAACGACTTTTTTGGGAACAACGCAATGCTTGAAGCAACTGAAATTCTAAAGGCCAGCATCTTGATCGTGGATGACCAGAAAGCCAATGTCATGCTGCTGGAGCAAATGCTGCGCAACGCCGGTTACGCACACATCACATCGACGATGGATCCGCACGCCGTGGTTGCCTTGCACCTGGCGCATCGCTACGACCTGATCCTGCTCGATCTGCAAATGCCGGAAATGGATGGATTCCAGGTCATGGAAGGATTGAAGGAAATCGAAACGGCGGGATATCTGCCGGTGCTGGTCATCACGGCGCAACCGGCCCACAAACTGCGCGCGCTGCAGGCGGGCGCCAAGGATTTCGTCAGCAAGCCGTTCGACCTGGTTGAAGTACAGACGCGCATCCACAACATGCTGGAAGTGCGGCTGCTGTACCAGAAACTGGAGCACTACAACAAGGTGCTGGAACAGACAGTGCTGGAACGCACGGCAGAACTGCGCGAGAGCGAAGCCCGCTTCAAGAGTTTGACGGAGCTGTCTTCAGACTGGTACTGGGAACAGGATCAGCAAGGGAAATTCACCAAGGTCTCGGGCCCGGTTTTTGACATGCTCGGGATCGATGCCGACAGCGCCGGCGGCGCGCTCAACATCGCGCCGACCGCACACTGGAACGAGGCCGAGCGGGCGCAGCTGGAGGACAACATTGCGAACCGCCGTCCCTTCCTCGATTTCATCTACAGCCGCAGCAACGCCGACGGCAGCCTGCAATACCTTCAGGTCAGCGGCGAACCGATGTTCGATTCAGCCAGCCTTTTCATCGGCTACCGCGGAATCGGCATGGATGTCACCGACCGCATGCGTCGCGACCAGGAAAAATAGTCCCGGCGCCAAGGCATCGGCCAGGCCGATATGCGTAAAAGCCGGCCTGGATAAGCCGGCGCGTCGGATGGCGTAGTCGGAGCAAAACCCTTATTTCTGGGCAGGCACGACGACAACCGTTCCGCCGGTTTTTCCTGTATCGCCTTTGCTGCCGTCGGCGCCCACGGCGCCATCACTTCCCGTCGCCCCGGTGGCGCCGGTGGCGCCGGTAGCGCCGGCCGGGCCAGGAACAGCCACCCCGGCGCCGGTCGCACCTGTCGCGCCAGCCACGCCTTCGGAACCGGTCGCCCCGGTAGCACCAGGCGCGCCCGCCGGGCCAGGAACCACCACTATGGATGGCGTGGGGCTAGTGCTTGCAGGCTTGTCGCAAGCGGCAAGGCCAAACGTGACGACCAGCGTCGTCAATAGCAATGCATGTTTCATATCGATCCTTTTAGGTAGCAAGAGAAAAAACGCACGGTAATGCGCTATTCGAATCCCTTTATAAAAATTGGCTCTGAGATTCGCCTGTTCGCAGATTAAGCGAAAGCACCAGGCTTCTCTGTGTGTTGGCGCACGGATGACCGTATTTTTCAGGATGCATGAAACAGGCATCTCAATGCCATCTGCCCGCTCGCCGGCGCTATGTGCGCGGCCGCACGGATCATGGCCGGAATCAAGCCTATAACGTGGCATGTCACGCTACAAAACCGACCGACTTTTATTTCCACTCACCGAGAACCGATATGAAAACATTCGTGCATTTGTACCGTTATTACCGACGCGGCGGCTACCATATTGTTCCAGCGATGAAACGAGCCAGCCGTGCCTGGAGCCATGGATTCTGAATTATTGAGAGCTTCATAATTCACCACACCGCCACGGCAAGAGTCATGTGGGGTCAGAGTCAACTTTCGCAGTGCTTCATCGCGAAACTTGACTCTGACCCCACATGACGGATTCGGAGAAAGGCACAGCGCACAGCACGGTTTTGTTCTTTTCCAACGATGAGGCAAATACTCCGTGGCCCGCTAAGTGGGGTCGGAGTGAAGTTTCTGCAAAAAAGCGCGCAGAAAATTCACTCCGACCCCAGTTAGCTGCGTTCGTTAATCGCACAGAAAAACCGGACAAGGGTATTGGGTTATATACGGCACGCCGACAGTTTCGCGTTGCGATTCAAGCTGTCCGCCCGCGCAGCCGTCCCGTTGCAGTCATCGAGGATTGTGCGATCCACGGGTAAAATAAAAGCTGCTCAACGAATGGAAACCGTGACCGATGACTGCCCCCATCATCCGCGCTCTCGAATCTGCCGATTATCGATTCGTCTCCTCCGCAGTCGATGACTGGTGGGGCGGCCGTCCTGTCCGGGCGCTGGTCCATCGCATATTTTTCGACCACCTGAACGCGACCAGTTATGCCATAGGACCGTCGGACGCCGTCCAGGCATTCCTGATCGGCTTCGTATCGCAGGCCGATCGCACAGTCGCCTACATCCATTTCGTTGGCGTAAGCCCTGCTGCACGCTCCGGCGGCCTGGCCCGCATGCTCTACGAACATTTCTTCAGCGTGGTCAGCGCCAAGGGCTGCACAGAAGTGCGAAGCATCACCTCCGTGGTCAATACCGGTTCGATCAAATTCCATCGCAAACTGGGATTTACGCTTCTTCCCGGATCCGGTGAAATCGACGGCATCCCGGTTGCGCTCGATTATGCCGGCGAAGGACAGCATCGCGTCCTGTTCCATAAATCGCTGTTGGCCGGCGTCAAGGATGGCCGGCAGGCGTCTTGATGAAATCGATGAACGCACGCAAAGGCGCCGGCACCAGGCGGCGCCCGGGATAATAGAGGAACGGTCCGGAAAAATGCGGCCACCATGGTTCGAGCACAGGCTCCAGCGCACCGCTATCAAGATGCGGGCGCAACCAGTCCTCGAAAAGACAGATGATGCCGCTGCCTGCGATCGCCACCTGGACGGCGAGATCGGCACCCCCGCCCGCCTGCACGATCAACGGCCCCGTCGGCTCTACCCGCACCACCTCGCCGTTCCGCTCAAACTCCCACGGCGGCATCGAGCCGCTGGAAAAGCGGCCGCGCAGGCAGGCATGGCCAAGCAGCTCGCGCGGGTGTCCTGGCCGGCCACGGCGATCAAGATAGGCAGGAGAAGCGGCGGCGGCAAAGCGCTGGACACGCGGCCCTATCGGCACCGCGATCATGTCCTGTTCCAGCCGTTCGTCGTAGCGGATGCCGGCGTCGCAGCCGGCCGCGATCACATCGACAAAGCTGTCTTCGGTGAAGATCTCCAGCTGGATATCGGGATAGGCGGCGAGAAACGGCGGCACGATGCTGCCCAGCACCAGCCGCGCCGCGCTGACCGGCACGTTGAGGCGCAATGTGCCGGCAGGCCGGTCGCGAAAACCGTTGACCACATCAAGTGCCGCCTCCATCTCGCTCAAGGCTGGACTGAGCCGCGCCAGCAAACCCTCGCCCGCTTCGGTCGGCACCACGCTGCGCGTGGTGCGGTTGAACAGCCTCACACCGAGCTGCGCCTCCAGCCGGCGCACCGCTTCGCTCAGCGCGGACGCGCTGCTGCCGCTGGCACGCGCGCCTTCGCGGAAGCCCTTGGCGCGCGCCACCGCCACAAAAGCGTTCAGATCTTCCAGATTGACCTTCATTGCCGGCACCTCCACTGTTCGCCAATCCGCACAACCCGTACCGATTGTACCCAATTATCACGAAGGCGGAAGACGCCTACCATGGATCGTCTCTCACCTAAAGGAAGCAATCATGTCCAGCATCGAACAATCCGGCACATTCACGCTAGGCCACCGCAGCGTAAAGCGGCTCGGCTACGGCGCCATGCAACTCGCAGGGCCAGGCGTGTTCGGCCCACCCAAGGATCGCGGCGCGGCACTGGCCGTGCTGCGCGAAGCCGTCGCGCGCGGGGTCAACCACATCGACACCAGCGACTTCTACGGCCCGCACATCACCAACCAGCTGATCCGCGAGGCGCTGCATCCTTACCGGGACGATCTCACCATCGTCACCAAGATCAGCGCCCGGCGCGGCGACGACGGATCGTGGATTCCCGCCATGTCGCGCGAAGAACTGATCCAGGCGGTCCACGACAACCTGCGCAACCTGGGCCTGGATGTGCTCGATGTGGTTAACCTGCGCAGCATGCTCGGCATCCACGGACCGATAGAGGGATCGATCGAAGAACCGCTCACGGTGGTGGCCGAGCTGCAGCGGCAAGGGCTGGTGCGCCACATCGGGCTGAGCAACGTCACCCCGGCGCAGGTCGCGGAAGGACGCAAGATCTGCGAGATCGTCTGTGTGCAAAACCACTACAACGTCGCGCATCGGGACGACGACGCCCTGATCGACCAGCTGGCACGGGACGGCATCGCCTACGTGCCCTTCTTTCCGCTCGGCGGCTTCAGCCCGCTGCAATCCTCGACCTTGTCCGGCGTCGCCGCACGCCTCGGCGCCACGCCCATGCAGGTCGCGCTCGCCTGGCTGCTGCGCCGCTCGTCCAACATCCTGCTGATCCCGGGCACCTCGTCTATCGCCCACTTGCACGAGAACCTGGCCGCGGCCGAACTGGCGCTGCCGGGCGATGCAGTCAAAGAATTGGACAGCGTGGTGAATATCAGCGCTACTTAAGGAAACTTCAAATAACCGCTGTTACGTCTCGGCGCCCCCCAGCTGCGCGCCCCGGTCATTCCCGCGAACGCGGGAATCCATTTTAAATCAGCAACCTGGATCCCCGCGTTCGCGGGGATGACGAAGTTTTTAGAGTTCATCTCAAGACATACCAAATGCGCGCCTGGAAAATGCAAACGGCGCGCATTTGGCGGTCTCCCGTGTGCGATGACGAAATCCGGGATATTCTGCAAGCGGAACAAGATTCCTGCCATGTAAATAATCCCGCCCCCAACCATGTCAACCATGACCACATTCAGCCGCTACGCACTTGTCATCGCCCTCTTCGCACTTTCACCGCTTGGCCACCCGGCAATGGCGGAAGAACTGCCGTCGTTGAACGGGAAAACCGGTCACATGCCGAGCGAAGATAGCCGAAAACAAATCCAGGAAGTTTTGGATAACTATGCCAAGAGCGTGACGACTGGAGACCGCGCGCTTTTCGAATCTCAGCTGTTAGACGAAAAAATACCTTTCTTCGGACTCGGGGAAAAATTAAGCCCGTCATTCAAGCCCATTTCGCAGAGTTTGCAAGGTTATGCCGGATTTCGGAAGGCGGTCTTCGAGAGCGGTAAAAAATATAGTCAAAAAATTTCGAATATCAGAATTGAACAAGACGGCGATCTGGCCCAAGTGTCTTTAGACTTTGAAACGACTCTCGTCGAATCCGGCGAGAGTGCGCAAGGCTGGAAAATCCTGCAGTTGCTGAAGGTCCAGGGGCGCTGGAAAATTGTCAGCGAACTGTATGCCGTGAGGTGAAAAATGTTGGGAAACTGCAAGGATTGACCTGTCAAGAACTAACTGCGCTGGCTTTTGACGATTCCTCAGTTCTTTAACATTAACGGGCGTATCATTATCTTCACCAGGGTTGGCGGCAAAATTCGAGCAATTGCCGCCGGATTTCAGGCGTTGCCAGCCCTACTCTCATCTGCCGCAACGGGAGGAAAATAAAATGATCAAGATCATGGCCCGGATTTCATCGCAATCAGGCGCGGAATCGTCAATGAGAGACATATTGCAGGATCTGGTCGGCCCCAGCCGCAACGAGGCAGGATGCCAGAGCTACGAGCTGTTCCAGGATGAAGAAAATCCGCTCGAATTCGTGACCATCGAGCACTGGGCAGAGCAGGCAGCGGCCGACGCGCACATGGCTACGCCCCATGTTGCCGCGGCAATCGCCAAAGCTGCTCCGTTGCTGGCGCAGCCGCCCGTCATCCATCGCTACACGCAACTCGCCTGAGAACATACCGGAGGTATCAGCGATGTACGCGCATAACGCCGAAAACGCAGGGCAAACCCTCTCTCTGCATTGCATCAGAATCGATACAGAGATCTACATCAACCGGCCGCAGCATGAAGTCTTCGACTACGTGACCACGCCGGCGCTCTGGCGCACCTGGCATCCGGCCACGGTGGAAGTGCGCGATGTCCCGAATCGTCCATTGGTTACCGGCGAGACCATGCTGGAACTGATCGCGGTTGCAGGCCGCCGCGACCAGGCGCTGTGGACGGTAACTGCCTGCTCGCCGCCCCGGTCCTGGGAAATTGCCACCGATACCAGGAATGGCACAGCGCACATCACCTACACGATCATGCCCACAAACGGCGGCTGCCGCTTCCATCGCACCCTGGAATTCCGCTCAAAGCGCTGGCCGTGGCGAATGCTGGACTCGACCTTCACGCGCTGGATACTGGTCCGCCAGTCAGCCCAGGCGCTGCGCAATATCAAGGCCGTGCTTG
The DNA here is from genome assembly GCF_059418905.1 of Collimonas sp. GW821-FHT07E08. NCBI lineage: Bacteria > Pseudomonadati > Pseudomonadota > Betaproteobacteria > Burkholderiales > Oxalobacteraceae > Collimonas > Collimonas sp. GW821-FHT07E08. Next base: position 196,911 of record NZ_JBWKQR010000011.1, read on the forward strand.
AAGAAAAGCAGATGTCCCTCTAGAAACTACATTACATTTGTATTTTTTGACCGAGAAGAATGAAACTATCACCAACCATCATCGTGCTATCGGTTGTAGGGCTGTTGGCGTTCACCAACCCCAAGCTGGACAGCTATGAACAACACATTCATCAAATAATCACTCAGGAGGCCGACAAACGGGATGACGTGACGCGGACGCTGGGAACGATATTTGGCGGGGTGGCTAGCAGCTTCATAGCCAGCAGCACGGTGAGGAATAATTATGTGCTGTTTAGCACTTACGATTCGAACCTGGGAACTCGGCATGTGAAATTTGTAGGCATCCTTGGCAATTTCTTTCAGACATCTTCAACAAATCGCTGATTGTCGCCACGAAAAATCCCCATATGAAATTGATGCACATCGGCATGAAGCTCATGTCTGATCGAATCACTTCGGCCCAACTCTGTAATGGTATAGATTTTTCACCTGCCGCCACGTGACCTGCTTATTGCGCCACAAGGAAAACAAGATGAATTTGTACTGCATCACCCACTGAGCTCGCAATCCTCTTTGCTCGCATGCATGTCGTTGAGCACATCGATATGGCCCTGTGCCCGCTCCGACAACATACGCGCAGCGGCCATCGCCATGCGCGTCAGGCTCTCTGTATCGGCTACGTTCAACGGCGGTGGAGATGCATCGTCGCGCTGCTCACGCGCGAGATCACTGGCGTAAATCAGCGATAGGCAGGTTTGAATGCCTCGGCTGATGTCCAGCGTAGTTGCCATAAATTGAGCCGATGTGCTCATGTGTAGTTCTTCGACTAGCCAGGAGAATGATTGATGCCTGGCTTTCGACGAAGGTTGAATTGATGGGCGAATGCTGCTCATAGCAGGGTTCCTCATATGCGGTTAATCAATCGTGGCTTTTCTCACGTATATGCCATATCTCTCATGAGACTCTGCGTGGTGGCTGCACGCCAATATGTCAGTCAAGTTCATAAATTTGGAATTGATAGAAATGTCCGTGACATTGAGATAATATAGGAAAACAGAACTCAATATGCCTAGTATATACATATTAAGTCATTACATAAAAATGTTCACTAGGACAACATAACTTGCTTCAACTTAGCAACTTATAGCCAGTCCATGAGTGACAACATCGCGCGACGAATTGGGAAAAATATTGCGGCCGCCCGAAAGGCAAGCAAACGAACTCAGGCAGATGTGGCTGAGGCGATAGGGATAGATACAGTGTCACTGTCGCGAATCGAGCGCGGCGCTGTCACTCCAGGCTTGCCAACACTGGATAAGATCGCGGATGAATTGCGCGTCCCAGTAGCGAGACTATTTGATGGAGCGTCAACAAATGCCACAGCATTGGCAGACAACATCATTTCGCAGTTAGAACCGCTAAAAGACGCAGATCGATTATTCTTGGTCGAGCAAGTGCAGGTTTGGGCGAAAAAACTAGCAGCAAAAAAATGAAAATGTGACTAGTGAAACTATAAAATTTAGACAGGCGATCTTTATAGCTGTTTAGTCCCGCCAAAACCAGAGCATTAGCTGAGAATGTTTACGCTGTTCATTTGCGCGCCGAATTGCCCCACTCAATTTGACCCACCCTCCATTGCCTGGCGAACGCCGCCACCCTGTCGTAAGCCCCCTCGAAATCCAATTCCAATAGGGCCCCGTGAAGCTGTTTCAGGCTGCGCCGTTGCTTGCGGGATTTGCTCACCTCGGTCTTGAGCCAGGCTGATAGCTGGAAAGCGTATGGACCGATGGCGCTGGCCGATTGGCGCTCTGCACAGGCCGGTTCAGTTGTTTCTGAGCGCAGATAACCATAAAATTTTAAATGAATAGAGACTAAGCGACACGATCCGTTGTTCCTTCATGAGCGAAGCGAATGAAGGCTTCAATATCGATGAGTTGCGGCATAATGCTCTAGCACGTGGTAGCGTCACTCCATTTCACGGCCTGTTTGTAATCAAACGGTTAGCAAAAACGAATACTCTTTAAGGCCGGGATAACTACCTCCTTTAACAATTAAAATGAAATCTCAGCGTCTTTTGAGTAGCGACCTCGCGGGCATCCAATATTTGGGCCTAAGCGGCATCACTTTATCCTGTATTAAAGCCATTACTCTGCTGATAAACGGCGGCGAATCGATAAAACACGCATTCTTGATTACCTGCGACTCAAATCACGCCTTTCTACTCGCTGACGAATACGACACCATGATTGCCGTGAAGGATGGGTTTCGCTCCGGCTATACTGGAGAAGGCCCTCACGGTTTAGCCTCTGCGCTAATGCTGCTATATCGGCATAACGTAGAAATTGAGGAACACACGGTTGATGTCTCATTTATGGAAAGGCTAGGATACTCCTGCCTGCTACAAAGCGACCTCGACTCTATTAGAAATCAAAGTCCTGTTCGCCCTCGTAGGTGGTATGACTATGTGCACGACCAGGGCCTAGAGTTGAAAATTCCCGGAAAGCACCTATCGCATCATTATCCGTTAGCGATCCCTTTTAGCTTAATTGACGAACGCATTATTGATCTAGCTGTAAACTTTCATAAAAACGAGGACACGGCAATACTTTCGGCATATCGACGTTTGGAAGACATAATTCGCAAGCGAACCGGATTGACAGGCGAAAGCACGAAGTTATTTTCAAAAGCCTTTTTGTCAGACGACTCACCTCTTCGATGGGATGTACCTGACGAAGGTGAATTAAAAGGGCGAGCCAACCTGTTCAATGCAATTTTTATGGCATTTCGCAATGCCAGAGCTCATCGCGAAATTAAATTTAAATCCGATGCAGAGCTAAGGGAATTCATGCTAGTTAATGAGCTGTATCGCTTAGAAGCAGAAGCCATGACGGAAGCCGAGCTCAAGAAAAAAAAGGAGACTGAAACAACGTTAGATAAAAGTGTGCTCATGCTAAAACGAGACTCTACGTGATTATTGGAGATACCGTGCGCTATCAGAAAGATGACGAACTTCGTCGACGCATCAATTCATTCTTGCAAAACGCATTTGACTTGCCGGAGGAAGACTATTATGCGCGACTGAACCTGAAGAACCTTCTCTCTCTCAAATTAGCGCTTTCGGATACCAACAATGCGGTGACGATGCGATTGACACTTGACTTCTTGGACTGGGCAATTAAAGTATTTTCATTCGACGACTCAGCGAAAGAATTATTACGCGCAAATGTATTGAGCACCAAGCCAAACAGTAACGGGTACGACGTACACTGCACGGCCCCCGTGCAGTTCGTCGCAGAGGTCAAGTGTAACATCCCGGTGAATGGCGGCTACTTATATGGGGCGGCTCAAAGAATTGGAATTGCGAGAGACATTGATGGACTGCTTCATGGCAAGTCGAAGGCGTCTTCTGTTGATCAAGGTTCGCTCAAATTTATGGTATTCGTTGACTTGCCAGAAGTCAGAGCAGCAAACAATCATCTACTTGGATCAAGTTCGATGGCGTCGAAGCCGTTTCGAGTTCTAAAGGAAAACGAAATGCCAAACGATCCCGCGATTGTATACGGCATATATGTGCCGCTTGTTCATTAGCCGTTTATTCTAGCGAAATTTCTGCGGTAGCCGCTGAACTGAGGCGATGTGATGAAATCGAAGAGGAAGTTGTAAATGACAAAAATTGATATGATCTGGATTGCTGTTGCGTCGATGCTTCACTCTGAAAGTAGCGTATTCAAGACTGTTACTCATGGTCAAATCGAAGCGCAAGTGACCAAGTTTTTCGGTGAAGCGTACTACAATTAATTGCTAACCAGCGAAATCAAACTCATCAATAAGCTGTGCAGATTTTTTGGCAAATCCAGCTAGTTTTCTTTGCTGATCTACAAAATAATCGTGAACGAATGACACAATCAATAAGTGATCATCGTAAATTATGTGGAGCTGATTACTATAATGGTTTGAACGCGGGAATATGCGCCAATGCACTGGTTCCCCCGGAAAACGGCTGATACTTTCATCACTTCGCAAGACCACGAGCTCGTCATCAAACTCTAGTACCGTTCCGAACGGAGCGGTGCCCGCTGCTACAAAACTGTCACGTACGAGGTCAGTTACGGGAATGAACCCGCTATTTCCAAATGACGTTCTCTTATGCTCCGAATCGACGTCCCTTTTACTTCTCTTCAAATTGGGTTGATAATTTGTGACTGCAATCCCGGAATCAGTCATTTGATAAACTTTTTCTCGTGCTCCCCAAATTACGCTACTTGGAGCTGCGTCCGATGCAAATATATCTTTCCCATCGATAACCCTGTCCAGAACACGCCTTGCTGCATATCTATCGTCAGTTTTTTGCTGGAAATAATTCACAAAAAATGACGAATCAGTTGTTCGCCCCATTACACTTTGAAACGCCCAGTCACAAGCGCTACACGCCCGTTCAGTGAGTCGCACCCCGTTTGATAAAACCTCGTAAGGTTCACGACGATCAAAAGAAAATTCGAACAGCCCGTCGTCACCCATTGCAGACGCGACCGCAGTGTAATCGTCGGATGCCTTGATTTGAAACACTCTGGCGTCATGATGTTTAGCAACTTCATTGTTCGACTTCGACGCGATTCTTGATCGAGGAACAGAGTACAAACCCGAGTCATCGCCAGCGAATATCTGGTTGTAATACACCTCAGTATCGGTTGGTAAAAAATCGAACGGGCTACCCTGCTTATTAAATTGGGAGGCATTGACGACAACCTCATATTCAGAAGTCGCTAGCGCTCCAAGTTGCAGTTTTATTGGATCACTGATCTTTGGATCCATCAGTATTCTCCGAACCTTTGGATTGTAAAACAAATCACTATCCGCGAACGCGACACGTATTGCTGTCTGCACCTCAAGATTCTCTGACGCAATGTCGTCGACGGCTTTTGACCAATCAATCCTATACGTCCCACCCTCATCGTCGAACAAAATTAACTCGCCAGAATAAATCTGCGAGTCCCAGAAACTCCCTTTAATTTTCAGTTTTACAGGCTGCATCTTTTACCCTTATGAATCTTGGCAAATTTTGCTTTGCTTATATATCCGCGTACACGCCAATCGTGCAAAACATCAACCGGCGGCTTATCAAATGGCGAGAGCCAGTGAGCTACTGGGTATCCGTGCCAGTTATCTTGATCGCCCACAAATTTTGCAACAAACAAAGTTGTGATTGTCCCGGGAGCCACGCCGAGCTGCAACGGAGCGCCCTGCGGTAAATACAGTCCAAAAAAACACGCGTTCGCTTGCCAGTTATTAGCATTTGCTAATGTGTAGCAACTGATCTCTTCAGGAACGGGAATACTCCACTGTGACTTCGCGTGTGAGAACTGGGCGTTCCTATGCTGAGGATTTGGCGTATACGGCATGAATATTGCACCCTGATTCGAATTGTTATGTTACCTATAGTACTCAGTTTTCCGTTGCCGCTACGCATTTGATGAAAATTAAGTGGGCACGATTGCCCAACAAAATGATGTCAAAAAAATTACCTTCGATCGGCCAAAGTCAAGCATAGAAGCACAAGCTCAGTCGGGCGAGTATTTGGAGGTACGTGTTCATCTCAACGATAGGTAGCTGCTCATGCCCATTCGTGAAGAATGTCCGATATGGCCATTTCTGGTTTGACACAAAATCATGCATTTTCAACCAAACTAACACGGACTAAAAAGCTCTTCATGTCATGGAACCATTTATGTTTATGCGCACAATGGATTTTTGTTAACTTGCATTTTGGAAAATACTGCCGAAGAATAGCTGCCAGGACATTTTTTCAGTAAACAATTATTCGAAGGATTGTTATGGCGCTTACAGGAGCTTACCTCGTTACAACAAAAAATCTTGAAGCATTTTTGGCTGCTATTCAAGCGGCGAAAGCACCTGAGCGTTTTAATAATAAATTTCTAAATGATCTAGACTTCAAGAGCAGCAATGACCGGCTACTCATGGCTCTATTGAAAGGTCTCGGTTTTTTAGATGAGTCAGGCATTCCAACTAAACGTTATTTCGCTTTTCTTGACCAAAGTGAGTCTGGACGAGTACTCGCGGAAGCAATCCGTGAAGCTTACGAGGATTTATTCGCCGTAAATAAACGAGCTAATGACCTTTCTGAGGAGGAAGTTAAAAACAAACTTAAGACACTTACGCAGGGGCAGAAATCAGATAACGTCGTCCGGCTGATGGCCGCTACGTTCGTAGCGTTATGCAACATGGCCGACTGGTCTGCGCCAATACTCACCCCAGCTGCGCCAGAAGCACCGCCAATTGAGAAGGCGGATGTACCGCATAAAATCAACTCTTCCCAAAAGCGTTCGAGCAGCGAAGAAACTTCCCCGTTGCGACTGCACTACGATATTCACGTTCACTTACCTGAATCCCGCGACCCTGCGGTATTTGACGCAATCTTTCAAGCCATGCGAACCCATCTTGGAGGTTAAGGTGACTGATCTCTATTCTTTCGCGTTTCGTGGTTTACTAACTGAACAAGCTCTTGAATCAACCCAAAGAAAGAGTCGGCTATCTTTAACGAACAATGTAGATCACGACGTAGCGAAAAGACTACCAATCGAATCTCTTGACGAAGATTTAGTTTCTAGAGCCAAGCGGATGGCAACCGTGTATATCGTAATTGCTGCTTTTGAGAATACCGTTCGTGATTTTGTGTCAGTGCGTTTACTTGAAGAAATAGGTGCAAATTGGTGGCAACAATCCGTCTCTGAAAAAATTAGAGTCAAAGCAGAATCCCGGCGCACAGAAGAAGAGAAAGTACGCTGGCATGCACCAAGAGGAGACGATCCACTAAACTACACAGAATTTGGCGACTTAGCGGCAATAATTGGGCAAAATTGGAAACTATTCGAAAACCATCTGGAATCCCAAGATTGGGTAAGACAAATTATCTCCACAATAGAGCGCTCACGAAATGTAATTATGCATAGTGGGGAGCTCGGTCTTCAGGACATTGAACGTATTGGCACAGCTGTCAGAGATTGGATTCGGCAAGTTGGTGCGTAAATATATGGTCTGTCTATGATTGTTGATATCCCCAAGTATGACCCCCGTCGACAGACGGTCCTAATACCTAATCAATTTGATTATTCGATCACAGCGATCATACTTCGGATAAATCAGCCATCACATTCCCCATCCCCTCAAACATCTTTCAAGTTTGCAAACCCCGCCAAAACCCGCGTAAAATGCGCCTATCGCGGGTGTAGTTCAATGGCAGAACGAAAGCTTCCCAAGCTCATCTGGTTTTCTATATATGTCGTGGCTTTGCAGCCGATTTCCGCTCCGCAAATTCGCCAATTATGTCGGCTTAAACCTCAACAATCATGCGGGTCTCAATATTTTTGCGGAGCAGCTAATGCGCTATATGACCGTCATTATTTGTTACGCTCTTTCAATGGCGGGGCTGTTTTTTCCACTACTCCTTATCACCGCCCTAACTGAAAACACACCTTCAGCTCGGGATATAGGACTCGTGACGGCCGTTTTAGTAGTCATGTATTACGCCTGGTTCTGCCATGTGATTATGAGCATTGGCTGGATACGTGATCGCAAAGTAAAATGGATCTGGCCAGTTACCGGCACATTTGCCGGCACTCTCAGCATCTGTTGGGTACCACTGATAGATTCACTCAAGCATGGAACATCACTACAGCTCGGTGCATTTCTAGGTTCGTTTTTGATCCTTGGTTTTTTTGTGTTGCCCTGTATGTTGTTGGGCGTTTTCTTAGTCTGGTTTCATTTGAAGCCAAGTCGCAAACTGATCGCTCAAGAAAAGTGATGACCTCCCACTCCAGATGGCAGATATCGTGCTTCATTCAATCCGATATCCCTGGGTGATGCACTGTGACATTCTGAATAGCTTCACACAAGTGCGGTCGCGAAGGCAGTACAGCCGTCTTGCGGAGTAATTTGCAGTCTTTGCGGAGCAAAATTATCAGAATTTCAAAGTAGAAATGGCTTAGAATATGGGCTTCGCGGGTGTAGTTCAATGGTAGAACGAAAGCTTCCCAAGCTTTAGACGAGGGTTCGATCCCCTCTACCCGCTCCAGACCAGCGTTGGCGCCAGCATCTCCGGGCGCCATTTGTATTTTTGAGGCGCTCGATTGCCTGGCGTTACAATGACGCCATGGCCCATGGCAGTTACATGGCAATTGCGCGCCCGCCTCACCCTAACCGTCTATCCAGCATGTCAGAAAACAAATCCGGCAAACCCCTTTTTTACGATCCGACCGAACACCGGATCCGCAGTTTTGTCACGCGCGCCGGGCGCTTGTCGACGGCGCAGGCGCGGGCCATCGAAGAATTGGGGCCGCGTTTTTGCGTGCCTTACGACAAGGCCGTGGTCGACCTCGGCCAGGTTTTCGGGCGCAATGCGCCGACCATCCTGGAAATCGGCTTCGGCATGGGTGAAACCTCGGCCAAGATTGCCGCCGGCATGCCGGAAAAGAATTTCCTCGGGGTTGAAGTCCATACGCCCGGCGTCGGCAGCCTGCTGAAGCTGATCGGCGAGCAGCAGCTGGGCAATTTGCGCCTGGTCCAGCATGATGCGGTGGAAGTGCTGACCAACATGATCGCGCCCGGCTCGCTGGCCGGAGCGCATGTGTTTTTTCCCGATCCCTGGCACAAGGCGCGGCACAACAAGCGCCGCCTGATCCAGGGGCCGCTGGTCAGCCTGCTGGCCTCGCGCATCGCGCCGGGCGGCTACCTGCATTGCGCCACCGACTGGCAGGAGTATGCTGAACAGATGCTGGAAGTATTGAGCGTCGAGCCGCTGCTGAAGAATACCGCCGAGACTTACGCGGAACGGCCGGATTACCGGCCGGTGACCAAGTTCGAGAACCGCGGCTTGCGTCTTGGACATGGCGTCTGGGACCTGGTGTTCACGCGCGTTTGACCTGTTTTGCCATAGGAAGCCTGCGACATGTTGCTAACCCGATTTTTTTCCCGCATCGACAACCGGTTTGCCAGCTTTGCCGCCTCGGCGGCGCTGCTGGCCCTAGCCCTGACCCATTCACCGCTGGCGCAGGCGGGAGAGCAAACGCCGCCGCTGCCGCCCGGGACGATCACGGTTGAGGAAACCCATTACAAGCCGGCCGCTCCCGGCGTGACGGCGCCGCAGGTGCCGGCGACGTCCAGCCGGCCGTCGGCCGAGGGCATGGTCGATGCCGCGAAACGCGATATCGGCAAGATAGACCGCGAACTGCGCAAGGATGCGCCGCCCAAGGACGCCAAGGCGGCCGAGCCGACCATGCAGCAGAAACTGGAAATGGGCCTTGCTCCTGCGGCCCCGCCGCCGCCAAGCTCACCGAAGGACACCACCATGGAAGACATCACGCTGCCGAACGGCCAGCGCGTCACCAAGGTGACCGGGCCGAACGGCACCTATTGCGTCACCCAGATCTCGGTCGGCAATACCAAGGGCGAAGACATCATGCAGAAAGGCGCGATTTCGCGCACCACTTCCTGCGGCGCGGGGTTTTGAAGCAAGCCCGGCCATGGCCGGCAAGCAATTTCAGCAAAATGACCAAAATGCCCGTCTAACAACCCGCCAGTCGGTACAATCTGCCTATGTTGTCCGAATTCGACCTGATCTCCCGCTACTTCACTCGCGCGCCGCGCAGCCATCTTGACCAGATTGCGCTCGGCGTCGGCGACGATTGTGCGCTGCTGGCGCCTGGCGCCGGCAAGCAGCTGGCCATCTCTACCGACATGCTGGTGGAAGGACGCCACTTTTTTCCCGATGCCGATCCGTTCACGCTCGGCCACAAATGCCTGGCGGTCAACCTATCCGACCTGGCGGCGATGGGTGCGCGGCCGCTGGCGTTTACGCTGGCGCTGGCGCTGCCCGCGGTACATGAGGGATGGCTGGCGGCGTTTTCAGGCGGCCTGCTGGCGCTGGCCGACCTGCACCAATGCGAACTGATCGGCGGCGACACCACCAAAGGTCCTTTGAACATCTGCATCACGGTATTTGGCGAAACCGTCCCCGGACAAGCCTTGCGCCGCGACGCCGCCCAGGCCGGCGACGACATCTGGGTCTCCGGCACGCTGGGCGACGCCCGCCTGGCGCTGGCGGTCTACCGGCAGGAACTCGGCGCCGAATTGAGCGCTGACCTGATTCCGGGCAGCGACAGTTTCAAACTGGCGGCGGCGCGCATGCACCAGCCGACGCCAAGGGTTGCGCTGGGCCAGGCCCTGCACGGCATCGCCCATGCGGCGATCGACATTTCCGACGGCCTGGCCGGCGATCTCGGCCACATCCTGGCGCGCTCGGCTGTCGGCGCCACGCTGGCGGTCGACAGCCTGCCGGCCGGCCCGGTGCTGAGCCGGCAAAACCAGGCGATCCGCCGCCATTTCACCCTGGCCGGCGGCGACGACTACGAATTGTGCTTCACCGCCGCCGCCGGCCAGCGCGGCGCCGTGCTGGCCGCGGCCCAGGCTGCCGCCACCGCCGTCACCCGCATCGGCAGCATCGACGCCGACCCAGGCTTGCGCCTGCACGATGCCGGCAATAACCCGCTTAACCTGCAACTGGCTTCTTTCGATCACTTTCGCTCAACATGACAGAAACAACTCCCCCGCCTCAACCGATCAAGGCTAGCGCCCGTTTCATGCTGTCGCATCCGGCGCATTTCATCGCCCAGGGTTTTGGCAGCGGACTCTCGCCCATCATGCCGGGCACGTTCGGCACCTTGTTCGGCTGGCTGTCGTATGTAGTGATGACCACCCGCTGGCCGGAAATTTTCACGCCGCTGAACTGGCTGGTGATCATCGCCGCCGGTTTCATCGTTGGCATCTGGACCTGCCAGAGCACCGGCCGCCACCTGGGCGCGCCGGACCATGGCAGCATGGTGTGGGATGAAATCATCGCATTCTGGCTGGTGCTGGTGCTGGTGACCCCGGCCACCCTGCCGGCGCAGTTCGGCGCCTTCGTCGTGTTCCGTTTTTTCGATATGGTGAAACCGCCGCCGATCGCCTATTTCGACCGCCATTTCAAGGGCGGATTCGGCGTCATGTGGGATGACATCGTGGCAGCGTTTTATACGTTGCTGGCGCTGGCCCTGTGGCGCGTGATCTAGCCCGGCGATTGCATCTGCCCGTAACAAGTGGCAGTATGTACTGACCCAGCCGGCAGAACAGCAAACAGGAGTTGAGACATGAACACCAGCACTGTAGTTGAAGACAACACCGAGCAAATCGTCGACCTGGCGGCGCAAGTCGGCCGCGCCCTGCAAGCCAGGAACTGGTTCCTGTCGACCGCCGAATCCTGCACCGGCGGCGGCATCTCCCAAGCGATTACGGAAATCGCCGGTTCTTCGGAATGGTTCGATTGCGGCTTCGTCACTTACTCCAACGCATCCAAGACTGAACTGCTGGATATTCCTGAAGCCGAGATTGCCCAGCATGGCACGGTGAGCGAAGAAATTGCCGCCGCCATGGCCGAAGGCGCGCTGGCCAACAGCAATGCCGACGTCACCGTCTCCACCACCGGCATCGCCGGCCCGGGCGGCGCGGTGCCGGGCAAGCCGGTCGGCACGGTCTGCTTCGGCTGGTCAGTCGGCCACCGCACCCATACCGAGCGCCTGGTGTTCGCGGGCGACCGCCGCGCGGTGCGCGAACAAACCGTGATCCATGCGCTGCAAGGTCTGTTGCGCTTCTTGAAATAAACTCAGATACGAAAGCGGTTGATGGCGTCGCGGGTTTCCTCGGCCACGCGGCGCGCGGCCTGGGCGAAGTCTTCGCCGGCGGCCTGGTCCGGTTTGGCGTAGAGGATGGCGCGCGACGAGTTGATCATCATGCCCATGCCGTTTGCCGTTTTGCCGGCCTTCACGGTGGCCTCGATATCGCCGCCCTGGGCGCCTACGCCCGGCACCAGCAGCGGCATGTCGCCGATGATGCTGCGCACTTGCGCCAGTTCCTGCGGAAAGGTCGCTCCCACCACCAGGGCGCACTGGCCGTTGGTATTCCACTTGTCGGCCACCAGGCGCGCCACGTGCTGGTACAGCGGCACGCCATCGACCTTCAGGAATTGCAGGTCGGAACCGCCGGCGTTGGAGGTGCGGCACAGGACGATGGCGCCGCGGTCCTTCCATTCCAGGTACGGCGCGACTGAATCGAAGCCCATGTACGGGCTGACGGTGACGGCGTCGGCGCCGTAGCGCTCGAAGGCTTCACGCGCATATTGCTCGGCCGTGGCGCCGATGTCGCCGCGCTTGGCGTCCATCACGATCGGGATGTGCGGGTAGTTCTTGCGCAGGTACTCGCAGATCGCTTCCAGCTGGTCTTCCGCCCGCAGCGCCGAGAAATAGGCGATTTGCGGCTTGAAAGCGCAGGCGGTGGCGGCGGTGGCGTCGATGATTGCCTTGCAAAAGGCAAAGATCGCATCCGGCTGCTGCTGCAGGTGCGATGGGAATCTGGCAACATCCGGATCCAGCCCGACGCACAGCAGGGAATTGTTGGCGCTCCAGGCGGCGGATAATTTTTCGATAAAAGTCACGGTGAAGCCTTAATAATGCAAACCCCCGCATTGTAATTCCAATTTAGCCGGGAATAAGCGGAGTAGTCGCTATTTAACACTTGAGCGGCTATCGATAGTTTGCTAACGTGCATGACATTGTTTCTTTTATCAGGGATATCCATGAAAACTTTCTCCAAATGGCTGGCAATTGTTACCTTCGCCTCGCTGCTCAGCGCCTGCGGCTACAACGATTTCCAGGCCAAGGATGAAGCCGTCAAGGCAGCCTGGGGCGAAGTCGTCAACCAGTACCAGGGACGCGCCGACCTGGTGCCGAAGATCGCCCAGATCGTCAAGGCTTACGCCACCCATGAAGAAGCAACCTTTGAAGCCGTGACCAAGGCCCGCTCCGCGGCGACCAGCTTCCAGATCACGCCGGAAGTGCTGAACGATCCTGCCGCCTTCGAGAAATTCCAGCAAGTCCAGGGCCAGCTGTCTTCGGCCTTGTCGCGCCTGATGGCGGTGTCCGAGAATTATCCGCAGCTGAAGGCCGACGGCTTGTACCGCGACGCCCAGTCGCAGCTGGAAGGCATAGAAAACCGCATCAAGGTGGCGCGCAACCGCTACATCGTCGCCGTCCAGGACTACAACGTGCTGACGCGCAGCTTCCCGACCAACCTGACTGCGATGGCGATGAGCTACAAGGTCAAGCCATCGTTCACCGTGGATAATGAAAAAGCGATCTCGACTTCGCCCGACGTCGATTTCGGCGGCAAAAAATAATGTCGCTTAAGGCGATTCCGCCAATCCGCGCCTGGCTGCCGGCGCTGGCCTTGTGGCTGGCGCTGGCCGGTTTGTCGGCGACGCCCGCCGCGGCGCAGACGCAGGTGGCGGTGCCGCCCCTGCAGGCGCATGTCACCGACCTGGCCGGCATGCTGCAGCCGGCGCAGCGCGATGCGCTCGACAGTACCCTGAGCGAATACGAAACGCGCACCGGCAGCCAGATCGCCATCTTGCTGCTCAGCAAAACCGAACCGGAAGGCATCGAGGACTATGCCGTGCGGGTGGCCGACGCCTGGAAGCTGGGGCGCAAAGGGATCGACGACGGCGTCATCCTGCTGGTGGCGAAAGACAATCCGAAAGCCTTGCGGCGCATGATGATACTGACCGGACGCGGGGTCCAGGGCACGCTGACCGATGCCCAGTCCAAGCGTGTGCTGCAGGACATCATCGCACCTTATTTTTCCAAGAACGACTATTACGGCGGCCTGAACGCCGGCATCTCGGCCATCATGCCGCTGCTGGACCAGGAGAATTTTGCGCCGCCCAGCCGTAAGTCCGGGCCGGCGCAAGAGCCCTCCTCCGACTGGCTGGGCGCCCTGGCGCCGCTGCTGTTCTTCGGCTTTTTCATCCTGATCACCATCATTTCACGCGCGCGCGGCGGCAGTGCCGGTTCCGGCCGTTCGCTCAACAGCAATGTCTGGGGCAACGCCGCCGGCGTCATCATCGGCAGCATCCTGAGCCAGGGCGGGCGTGGCGGCGGTGGTTTTGGCGGAGGAGGCGGATTCGGCGGCGGTGGCGGCGGTGGCGGCTTTTCCGGCGGCGGTGGCGGATTCGACGGCGGCGGCGCGTCGGGAGACTGGTGATGGCAAAAACCCTACAACGCATCTGGCGTCATTTGCTGACTACCCGGCGCAGCGCGCGACGGGCGTTTCCGGCAAGCACGCTCAAGGCTATCCAGCAGAAAATCGCCGACGGCGAAGTCACGCACCGGGCCGAAGTCAAAATGATTGTCGAAGGATCGCTCAGCCTGCCCGCCGTGCTCAACGGCGTGACTTCACGCAACCGCGCCCATGAACTGTTCTCGCATTACCGGATCTGGGACACGGAAGAAAACGTCGGCGTGCTGCTCTACGTCAACCTGGCCGACCACAAGGTCGAAATCATCGTCGACCGCGCCATCGGCCGCGCCACCAAGCCAGCCGACTGGCAAGCCGTGTGCAAGACCATGACCAAGGAATTCGCCAACGGCGCATTCCACGACAGCACGCTGGCGGCGCTGGAACAAATGAACGGCCTGCTGACCCAGCACTTCCCCGACGAAGGCCGCAAGAAAAACGAACTGTCGGACAAGCCGCTGGTACTGTAACCGCGCCAGTCAAACCCCAATTAAATCGACTCTGACCCTAATTGATTATTTAGGGTCAGAGTCGATTTATTTTTTTGCCGCGGCGCTTCAGCCGTTTTCGTAGACCCATTGCAGCAGGCCGTCTTGTGCGGCTTGTCCGCGGGGGGCGTTGGGGTGGTTGATCAGGCATACTACCGCGTAGTATTTGCCGGAGGCGGCCAGCACGTAGCCGGCGATGGCCCTGACATCGTTCAGGGTGCCGGTCTTGACGTGGGCCTGGCCGGCGACGCTCTGGTTTTTCAGGCGTTTGCGCATGGTGCCGTCGTAGCCTACCAGCGGCATCGAGGAGACGAACTCCGGCATGACCGGCGACTGGAAGGCTGCGGCCATCATGCGGCCCATGGTCCGGGCTGAGACCCTTTCATTGCGCGACAGTCCCGAACCGTTTTCGATCACCAGGCCGCTGGCGTCGATGCCCTTGTTGCCGAGCCAGCTCTGGATGGCGCGCGCGCCGCGCTCCGGCGTGGCCGGCACTTTCAGGATGTCGGCGGCGATGGTCAGCAGCACTTGCCGCGCCATCACATTGTTGCTGTACTTGTTGATGTCGCGTATCACTTCCGGCAGCGCCACCGAACTCCATTCGCTGACCAGGGTGCTGCCGGCCGGCGCCAGGCCGTTTTTCACGACGCCGCTGAACGTGCCGCCGAGGTCGCCCCACATTTGCCGGAACACTGCGCCGAAGTATTGCGTGTTGCTCATCTTGTAGGGATTGACGTACCAGGTCTTTTCACCGCAGGAGGCTGGCAGCGCGCCGTTGAAACTGGCGCCGTCGGCGTCCACCGCGGCCTGCAGCTTGCCCTGCCAGTCGTCGCAACTGCCGCTGCCCAGGCGCGGCGGCGTGACCGGGTAGCCGCTCATCGGCGGATCGATCAGCACATTGACCTGGCGCGTTTCCGGGTTCGGCACGAACTGGAATGTCAGCGCCTTGTAATTGAGCAGCAAGGCGTCCGGGCCGACGTTGTACGGTTTCATCGGGTCGCCGTCGAATTCGGAGGGATCGTAGGCATTCTCGTCAAACGTGCTGCGGTCCAGGACGATATTGCCGCGGATGTCGCGGATGCCCTTGGCGCGGATCTGGCGCAGGAACAGCCAGAAATTTTCCAGCACCAGCTTGGGATCGCCGTTGCCCTTGAAGATCAGGTCGCCCTGCAGCACATTGCCAACCTGGCTGCCATTGGTGTACGCCTGGGTTTTCCAGCGATAGGTCGGCCCCAGCAGCTCCAGCGCGGCGTCGGTGGTCACCAGTTTCATGGTCGAGGCCGGATTGAACGGCGTGCCGGCGTTGGCCGAGGCCAGCACCTTGCCGGCGCCGTCGACCTCTTGCACATAGACGCCGGCGTTCTGGGCCGGGATCCCGGCCAGCTGCAGGGCCTTGCTGAACGACGGCGGCAGCGCCGCGGCGGATTCTTGCGCCTGGACGCCGGGCAGCAGGAAGGAAGACAGGAGGAGGACACTGATCGCGTGGAGTTTATTCAAGTGGGCACCGGTGAAAAAGAAGGTTTGCGCAGGATTATCCCACGCGTTCACACGATGCAAAGGAAGGAACTGCAGCCGGCAGCCGAATAGCGCCGGCAAGGGTTGGAAAAATCAGAAAACGGAACCGCTGCGGGATGCCGCCGGCGATCCCGATGTGTACTGCCAGGCTGCGGCCTCAGAGCAATGCCGGTATGGCTTCCAGGATAATCAATGCCAGCAGCGCGCCGCACACGGCGCCGATGGCGCGCAGGCTGCCGCGGGCAAACCTGGATGCAACCGGCACTTCGCCGCACAACACCACGCCGGCGATGGCTGCCGGTATGAAAAACAGCAGGTTGTTCATCACCAGGTTGACCATGGTCATCTCCTTTGTCTATTTATGATTTCAGTATAGTTTTCTCATGCCCAATGACAAGGTCGAATAATTGATTGACAACAGGCCTGGCATGGCTGGAACAGCGTGCAATCGAACTTGTGCTGTCCTGCACAATTTTCTTGACCGCCATCCGCCGCGCGGCTACTATCCACCAGTCTAAATTTTATGGAGTCCCTTTAATGGGCACTTGTTCGAGTGACAGTTGTAGCCAGACCCGTTCTGGCTCCGCCTCGGCAAGATAACGCAGGATTTCCCCTGCCGTCATCTCGCCACCGGCGGATGATGGTATCCCAGCGCCTGGAATCGTTTCCCGGGCGCGCAGTATTCCACCACCTGATCTTGTTTCATCCTGAGTTGCGCCGCCGCGCCGGCAGCGCGCCTGGCTGAATCTGGCCCTGACCATGGCTAGCGCCGTTGTCGCGGCCATCGAACACTTGCATCCAGCGCTTGAGATAGATCCGAGATTGTCATCAAGATGTCACCGATCGAATTTACAGTCTGGTGCCGTTCTAGAACTTTTTTCTTTTTGCCGACAGGCTGTCATCCGGATGGGTTGCCAGTCGTTAACATAAAGTTAAAGGCGATAAAGTTAAAAGCGAAAAAGTTAAAGGCGATAAAGCTAAAAGCAAGCAACAAGCGACACACTGATCGACGACAGCCGACCGCATTGCATGAAAAAAGAAGAAGACCATGAATCTGAACATCCTGAGAGAAACATTCGTTAGCTTTGTCCGCACCCACGGCATGGACCGCCACTTCCGCCGCCTCGGCGCGGACATGTTCCGCAGCACCCCGGTCACCAAGGATGTGCCGCCCTCGCTGGCGGAAAACCTGTCCTCTGCCGCCCATGTCGATATCAGCGAACTGTTCAAGACCCTGCACAGCCGCGCCGACGGCCTGACCGAAGCCGAGGCGGACAATATCCGCGCCAGCGCCGGCCCGAACGAGGTCGAGCACGCAAAGCCGATCTCGAAATGGACGCACCTGTGGCAATGCTACAAAAACCCGTTCAACCTGCTGCTGACCGTGCTGGCCGCCGTCTCCTACCTCACCGAAGACATGAAAGCCACCATCGTCATCGGTTCGATGGTGGTGCTGTCGACCTTGATGCGTTTCATCCAGGAGTCGCGCTCCAATACCGCCGCCGACAAGCTCAAGGCCATGGTCAGCAACACCGCCACGGTGCTGCGCCATGACCTGGCCGAAGACATCGCCGAGGAAGCCCTGCGCTACTTCGACGTCACCTTGCATCCGAAGGGCGCGCGCCGCATCGAACTGCCGATCAAGAAACTGGTGCCGGGCGACATCGTCCAGCTCTCCGCCGGCGACATGATCCCGGCCGACCTCCGCCTGCTGACCGCCAAGGACCTGTTCATCAGCCAGGCCGCCATGACCGGCGAATCGCTGCCGGTGGAAAAATTCGTTACCCACCGCGGCGCCGCCACCAGCAACCCGCTGGAACTGGACAACCTGTGCTTCATGGGCACCAACGTGGTCAGCGGTTCCGCCACCGCGATCGTGGTCACCACCGGCAACCGCACTTACTTCGGCGCCCTGGCCGAGCGCGTCACCGCATCCGACCGCACGCCTACCGCGTTCCAGTCCGGCGTCAACAAGGTCAGCTGGCTGCTGATCCGCTTCATGATGGTCATGACGCCGGTGGTGTTCCTGCTCAACGGCTACACCAAGGGCGACTGGGTCGAAGCGTTCCTGTTTGCGATGTCGATCGCGGTCGGCCTGACGCCGGAAATGCTGCCGATGATTGTTACCTCGACCCTGGCCAAGGGCGCGGTCGCGCTGTCGCGCAAGAAGGTGATCGTCAAGCGCCTGGACGCGATCCAGAACTTCGGCGCCATGGACGTCCTGTGCACCGACAAGACCGGCACCCTGACCCAGGACAAGATTTTCCTGGAACGCCATACCGATATCCTCGGCGAGCAGGACGACCTGGTGCTGGAATACGCCTACCTCAACAGCCATTACCAGACCGGCCTGAAAAACCTGCTGGATGTCGCCGTCCTCGAACACGCCGAGCTGCAGCGCGAAATGGCGCTGGCCTCGGCCTACCGCAAGGTCGATGAAATCCCGTTCGACTTCCAGCGCCGCCGCATGTCGGTGGTGGTCAGCGAACGCGAAGACCATCATGAACTGATCTGCAAAGGCGCCGTCGAAGAAATCGTCTCGGTCTGCACCCACGCCCGCCACAACGGCCAGGTGGTGCCGTTCACCAAGGAACTGCTGCAGGAAATCTACGAGACCACCTCCAGCCTGAACGCCGAAGGCTTGCGCGTGGTGGCGGTAGCCGCCAAAGACCTGCCGCCGACCAAGGAAGTGTATGGCGTCGCCGATGAAAGCGACCTGGTCCTGATCGGCTATATCGCCTTCCTCGACCCGCCGAAAGAATCCACCAAGCCGGCGCTGGACGCGCTGCGGGAACACGGCATCACGGTCAAGATCCTGACCGGCGACAACGAACTGGTGACCGCCAAGATCTGCCGCCAGGTCGGCCTGGCCGTGGACGGCATGCTGCTCGGCAACGACGTCGAGAAAATGAGCGACGCCGAGCTCGCCGTCGCGGTCGAGACCACCACCGTGTTCGCCAAGCTCAGCCCGACCCACAAGGAACGCATCGTGCGCGTGCTGCATGACAAGGGCCACGTGGTCGGCTTCATGGGCGACGGCATCAACGACGCGCCGGCGTTGCGCGCTGCCGACATCGGCATCTCGGTCGACACCGCGGTCGATATCGCCAAGGAAGCGGCCGATATCATCTTGCTGGAAAAGAGCCTGATGGTGCTGGAAGAAGGCGTGCTGGAAGGCCGCAAGACCTTCGCCAACATGCTGAAGTACATCAAGATGACCGCCAGCTCCAACTTCGGCAATGTGTTCTCGGTGCTGGTCGCCAGCGCCTTCCTGCCGTTCCTGCCGATGCTGCCGTTGCACCTGCTGGTGCAGAACCTGCTGTACGACATCTCGCAGATCACGATTCCTTTCGATAACGTCGACAAGGAATTCCTGGAGAAACCGCAACGCTGGAACGCCGCCGAAATCGGCCGTTTCATGGTGTTCTTCGGTCCGATCAGCTCGATTTTCGACATCACGACATTTGCCCTGATGTGGTACATCTTCGGCGCCAACACGCCGGAGCACCAGACCCTGTTCCAATCCGGCTGGTTCATCGAGGGCTTGCTGTCGCAAACCTTGATCGTGCACATGATCCGCACCCGCAAGATCCCGTTCTTCCAGAGCCGCGCATCGTGGGCCCTGATGAGCATGACCTTGATCATCATGCTGGTCGGCATCCTGCTGCCGATGTCGCCGCTGGCCCATTACTTCAAGCTGCAGGCTTTGCCGCTGACTTACTTCCCATGGCTGCTGCTGATCCTGGTGGCCTACGCGGTGCTGACGCAGGCAATGAAAGGCTGGTACGCCCGCCGCTACGGCTGGCAATAAGCAGCGGCGCCAGGGGAACGGGACAGGTCATCGTCCCGGCCTCCGCAAAAAGAAAAGCCAATCATGCGATTGGCTTTTTTTACGTCCCTGCACTGGCGCGGTATTTATCCGACCAGGCCTGCCGCGATGTTGATCGACAGGCCCAGGATGGCCGAATTGAACAGGAAGGTCAGCACCGACTGCATCAGCACGATCTTGCGCATGGAGCGCGTCATGATGCTTACGTCGGAAGTCTGGACGGCGACCGCCATCGTGAAAGAGAAATACAGGAAATCCCAATAGTCGGGATTTTTTTCATCGTCAGGAAAACGCAGCGGCAGCTTGTCGCCCGCGCAGGCATAAAACAGGCGCGCGTAATGCAGCGCGAAGATGGTGCCCACCAGGAACCAGGAGCCCAGCACCGTCATGCCGGTAAACATGTAGCGCAGCTCTTTCGGCCCCGGCAAAAAGTCCTGGGTGTGCGCCAGCCCCAGCACCACCGCGCCGATGCTGCTGACCGCGGCGACGCAGATCAGGACCAGTATCACGGTATCGTTCTCGTCCTCGATGGCGGCGCGCCGTTTCACCTGTCCCGAGCTGGCCCTGGCCATCATCCACCAGAGCGTCGCCAGGTAAGTCCAGACGCCGGCGTTCCAGCCTATCAGCAGGCGCGTCAGGTGCGAGCTCGTGGGCTGGACCGCCCATACCGCGAGGCCGATGACCAATGCAATCATCAGGCGCGGGTGGGTATGGAAAACCAGGCGGCGAAAATTATTCATGCTTGTCCTTTTTGAACCAGGTATCGATGCAAGACGAAATTGCAAAAAACGAGGCCGCATTGGAGCAGCCTCGCCGTTTCTTAATCGATAGCATATTGCAACTGCGGATTTCCGTGTGTTTTCGTTTTAAGGAAAACACGCTGCGACGCAGCCTGGTCAGTACGGTTTATTCGGCAGGAATTTTCCGTCCAGGGTAATCACCGCACGCGAACCGCCTTCAGGGTCTTCTACCCGTTTCAGGTCCAGCTTGAAGTTGATGGCGCTGATGATGCCGTCGCCCAGTTCTTCATGCACCAGCATCTTCAAGGTGGTGCCGTAGATTTGCAGCATTTCGTAGAAACGGTAAATGGTCGGATCGGTAGGAATGCCGCCCGGGATGCTGCCGCGCAACGGGATCGTCTGCAGCTCTGCCACTGCCTCCGGCTCCAGGCTGAGGCGCTGGCAAACCATTTCGGCGGCGGCCTTCGGCAAGGCATGCTGGCCCAGCAGCGCTGCCGTGACATAGGCCACGCTCAGGCCGCTGCCTTCGGCCAGCTGTTTCCAGGATAGATCCTTGAGGGCTTTGGCGGCGATGACGCGAGAAGTGAGGGCGACGCGGTTGTCTTGATATACGTTTGCTTGTTGCATGATGTTTCCTTTTCAGTGAAAGAACGGATGAAGAACTGCCAATGGTTAAGCGTTAAGCAGCCGGCACGCTGCGCTTGGCGGAGGTAGCGACGGTTTGAGGAAATTCGGCGAGCGAGACGAATTGATTGCTGGCGCCGTCCAGCGCCACGATCGCGCCCGTTTCAATGTCGTACACCCAGCCATGCAAGTTCAGGCTGCCCTGTTCCAGCGCCAGCGCGACCGATGGATGGGTCTTGATGTTGACCAGCTGGGCGATGACGTTTTCGCGCACCATCGAGCTCAGCCGGGCCGCAGGCGAGGCATGGGTACGAGCCGCATTCACCGCTTTGGCCGAATCGGCATGGCGCAGCCAGCCCGCCACCGCGGGCAAGTGATCCAGGCATTTGCAGCTGGAGATAGCCGTCATGGCGCCGCAATCGGAATGGCCGCAGACCACGATGTCGCTCACGCCCAGTACGGCGACCGCATATTCGACCGTGGCGGTGACGCCGCCCGGCGCCGAGCTATAGGATGGAACGATATTGCCGGCATTGCGGATCACGAAGATGTCACCCGGATCCTGCTGGGTCAGCAATTCCGGCACGACGCGGCTATCGGAACAGGTGATGAACAATGCACTCGGGTTCTGGGCGGTGGCCAGTTCCTTGAACAGTCCGGACAGGCCCGGGAAGGTGTGTTTTTGGAATTTCAAGACCCCATCGACGATGGACTTCATGGCGCTTCTCCTTGCAGGTGTTGAAGTAGTGGAGCCATGATGAAGGCATTGAACTATTGGGTCCAAGACCGATATACAATAATCTCAATAAGAATTTCCTATAGTTATCAAACATGCTATTACGTCATATCCGCTACCTGCTCGCCGTCGTCGAACATGGAAACTTCACCAGGGCGGCGGAAGCCTTGTATGTTTCGCAGCCGACTTTGTCGCAGCAGATACGGCAGCTGGAAGAGACATTGGGAGTGCAGCTTCTGGACCGCAGCGGCAGGGTGGTGCGCGCCACCGATGCCGGTGAAGCCTATATCGCCTACGCCCGCCGGGCGCTGCGCGAGCTGGAAGCCGGCCAGCGGGCGATCCATGATGTGCGCGACCTGTCGCGCGGCATGCTGCGGCTGGCCATGACGCCCAGCTTGACTTCTTATCTGGCAGGGCCGTTGATCGCGCGCTTCAACGCCAGCTACCCCGGCATCGCGCTGCAGGTGATTGAAAAGACCCTGGATGCAATTGAAACGGCGCTGGCGGCGGACCAGGTTGACCTGGGGCTAGCCTTCAGCCAAGTCCGCTCGCAGGAAATCAGCAGCCGGCCCCTGTTCGTGGAAAAGCTGTGCGTGGTAGTCGGACTGACGCATCCGCTGGCCAAGCGCCCGGCTGCGGCGGCGCTGGCAGCCAGCGAGCTTGGCCGGCAATCGCTGGCGCTGCTCAGCAGCGACTTCGCTACTCGCACCTTTGTCGACGCTTACCTGCAGCAGCAGGGCATCTCGCCCAACATCGCCATCGAAGCCAACACCATTAGCGCGATCGTGGAAATCGTCCGCCGCGGCGGTGTCGCCACCATCTTGCCGGATGCGATTGCACGCGAACATCCCGGGCTGCGGGAAATCCCGCTGAGCCCTGCCTTGCCGCAGCGCACGGTCTCGCTTTTGTGGCGCAAGGACAGTTATCAAAGCGCTGCGGCCAGAGCTTTCGCCGAGCTCGCCGGCAATCTGGCTGCTGAATAAAGCTGCAGACGCCGCAATAAAAAAACGCCCTTGCGGGCGTTTTCTGGATCATGTTCCGATCAGGTTTCGGTAATGTGCAGCTTGCTGGCCACCATATGCGCCACGCTCTCTCCCGGCTTGCGCCGGAACTTGCGGCCGGCCCAGACCAGCAGGTCGTCGACATAGGTGAACACCACCGGAATCACCAGCAGGCTCAGGAAAGTCGACGTCACCAGGCCGCCGATGACGGCAATCGCCATCGGTCCGCGGAAACTGGAATCCGCACCCAGCCCGAGGGCGATCGGCAGCATGCCGGCGCCCATGGCGATGGTAGTCATGACGATCGGCTGGGCCCGCTTGTGGCAGGCATCCATCAGTGCCTCGAAACGGCTCATGCCATGGTCGCGGCGCGCCACGATGGCGTACTCCACCAGCAGGATCGAATTCTTGACCGCGATCCCCATCAGCATCAGCAACCCGATCAGCGACGGCATCGAGAACGAATTATGCGTGATCAGCAAGGCCGCGAACGCGCCGCCGATCGACAACGGCAGCGCCGCCAGGATCGTCACCGGCTGCAGGAAGCCCTTGAACAGCAGCACCAGCACCATGTACACGCACAGCACGCCGGTCAGCATCGCCAGCGCAAAGCCGGAGAACAGTTCCTTCATGATTTCGGCGTCGCCCAGCTCGCCGCGCTTGACGTTGGGCGGCAGGTTCTTCAGGTTTGGCAGCTCGTTGATCTTCGACATCACATCGCCGATTTCATGGCCGTTCAGCTCAACGTGGATGATCACGCGCCGGTTGCGGTCGAGGCGGTCGATACGCGCCGGGCCGCTGTCGAAGCGGATGTCGGCCACCGAGCTCAACGGCACATTGCCGTTCTTGCCCTGCACCGCCAGGCGCTCCAGCACGCTCATGTCATGCCGCGCATCTTCCGGCAAACGCACGCGGATCGGAATCTGCCGCTCGGGCAGGTTCAGCTTGGCGACCGACTGGTCGTAATCGCCGGAGGTGGCGATGCGCAAGGTGTCGCCGATGGCCGACGCGGTGACGCCGAGATCCGCAGCCTTGGCGAAGTTAGGCGTGACGATGATTTCCGGCCGCACCAGGCTGATGCTGGACGTAATGTTGCCAAGATCGGGTATGGTGCGGATTTCGCGTTCGATGGCGCGCGTCACGGCGCCCAGCGCCTGCGGATCGTCGCCCGACAGCAGCAGCTGCAATTCTTCGCCGTTGCCGCCGCCGCCCACGGTAAACCGCAAGCCAGGCAACTGTGTCAGCAGCTTGCGCAATTCGCTATCGACTTCGGTCTGCTTCTGCTTGCGCTCCGGCGGATCCTTGAGCAGCACGGTCAAGGTCGAACGGCGCGCCTCGTCGCCGCCGATGGCGCTGTAGACCTGGGCGACATTCTTGTTGGTCATCAGCAAACGGCGCGCCTGTTCAGAGCTGGCACGGGTTTCCGCCAGGACGCTGCCAGGCGGCAGTTCCAGTGTGACCTGGGTCTGGCCGCGGTCGCTGGGCGGGATGAAGCCGGTCGGCAGGAACGGGATCATGGCCAGCGACAGGATAAAGAACACTGCCGCCATGCCCATGGTCTTGAGCCGGTGGTGCATGCACCAGGAAGCGACCGCCATGTAGGTCGTCATCATGCGGCTTTCTTTTTCCTTGTGCATCAGCGGCTTGAGCAGGTAGGCCGACATCATCGGCGTCAGCAAACGCGCCACCACCAGCGAGGTGGTGACCGCGATCGCCGCGGTCCAGCCGAACTGCTTGAAGTATTTGCCGACGATGCCGCTCATGAACGCCGTCGGCAGGAATACCGCGACCAGGGTGAAAGTAGTCGCCACCACCGCCAGGCCGATTTCATCGGCGGCTTCCAGCGCGGCCTGGTACGGCGTCTTGCCCATGCGCAGGTGGCGCACGATGTTTTCAATTTCGACAATCGCATCGTCCACCAGGATCCCGATCACCAGCGCCAGCGATAGCAAGGTCACGCCGTTGAGGGTAAAGCCGAGGAATTTCATCACCATGAAGGTCGGGATGATCGACAGCGGCAGCGCGGCGGCCGCCACCAGCGTCGCCCGCCAGTCGCGCAGGAAGAACCAGACCACCAGCACCGCCAGCAGCGCGCCTTCGTACAGCAGCGACATCGAACCTGCGTAGTTTTCCTTGACCGCATCGACGTTGTTGAACGCTTCCTCGATCTTGACGTGGCTCGCCTTCTGGTTCAGCGTCGCGACGGCTTTCTGCACTGCGTTGGAAACCGTGATTTCGCTGGCGCCCTTGCTGCGCGTGATTTCAAAGCCGACCACCGGCTTGCCGTCCAGCAGCGTCAGCGCGGTGCGCTCGCCGATGCCGTCGGTTACCTTGGCGACCTGGTCCAGGCGGATCACGTGGCCGTCCGGCAAAGCCATCTGCAAGGCGGCGACTTCCGCCACGTTGCCGACCGTGCCGATGGTGCGCACCGATTGCCGCGCGCCGCTGATATCGGCCTTGCCGCCCGGCGCCTCCTGCTGCACGCGCTGCAGCTGGCGCGAAATCTGCGCCGCCGATACGTTCAGGGCCGCCATCCGTACCGGGTCCAGCTCCACCAGCACTTCGCGGTTGACGCCGCCGACGCGGTCGATCTTGCCGACCCCGGGGACCGACAGCAGGGCCTTGGAAACATCGTTGTCGACAAACCAGGACAGCGCTTCTTCATCGAGCTGGTCGGACTTGACGGTATAGGTGATGATCGGCCGGCCCGAGGTGCTCGCCTTGCCGTAAACCGGATCGCGGACGTCGCTGGGCAAATCGCTGCGCACGCGGTTGACCGCGTCGTGCACATCGTCCATCGCTTCCTGGATATCCTTTTCCAGGCGGAATTCGATCTGGGTGTTGACTACCCCGTCGTTGATGGTGGTGTAGATATGCCGGATGTCGGTGACGGTGGCGACCGAATTTTCAATCTTGCGCGCCACCTCGGTTTCCAGCTGCGAAGGAGAAGCCCCTGGCAGGCTGGTGGTCACCGAAATGAAGGGAAAATCGATATCGGGCGAATCCTGCACCAGCATGTCCTTGAAGCTCATCAGCCCCATGACGGTGAGCATGATGAACAGCAGGATGGCGGGAACCGGGTGCTTGATGGATAGCGCGGAAAAATTCATGGCCGGTCCTCGCTTATTTCATCGCCAGCGGTGCCGCCGGCTTGTTTTCCGGCGCCACCCGCACGGTGTCGCCGTCGGCCAGGAATCCTGCGCCCTTTTCCACCAGCGTCATCGCCGTCGTGATTCCGTTCGCGCCCCCGGCAACTTCGATGCGGTCGCCAATGCGTCGCCCTATGGTGACCTTGGTCTGGATCACCTTGTCATCTTTGCCCAGCTGGTAAACGTAGCTATAGCCGTCGCGCATCACTACTGCGCTCTGCGGCAAGGTCAGCGCCGCGGCGTAACCCAGCGCAAACTGGCCGGTGCCGAACATGCCGGCATGGACGTCGCCCGGCGCCGGCAGGTCGACATACACCAGGCCGTTGCGCGTGAGCGGATCGACGGTCGGCGCCACCATGCGCACCTTGCCATCCACCACCACGCCGTTCGTGACGCGCAGCTTGACTGCCTGGCCGACCTTGATCTGCAGCAGGTCGGTGGCATTCACTTCGCCGCGCCATTCGAGGCGGTTCTGGCGGATCAGCTTGAACAGTTCCTGTCCTTGCGACGCCACCGAACCAACCGTTGCGGTGCGTGAAGAAATCACGCCGTCGTCGGGCGCCAGCACCTGGGTCTGGCGCAGCCGGATCTGCTGCATTTCCAGGCTGGCCTGGGCTGACTGCAGGCGCGCCTTGGCGCTGCGCTCGGCGACTTCGTACTGGGTAGTCTGCTGCCCGCTCAAGGCGCCGCTGTTGACCAGCGAGCGCGCCCGTTCGGCATTGGCGTCCGCTTCCGACAAGGCCGCGCGCGCTTCTTCCACGGCAGCCTTCTGCTGGGCCACCTGGGCCTCTACGCTGTCGTTG
Organism: Collimonas sp. GW821-FHT07E08; assembly: GCF_059418905.1. Taxonomy (NCBI): domain Bacteria; kingdom Pseudomonadati; phylum Pseudomonadota; class Betaproteobacteria; order Burkholderiales; family Oxalobacteraceae; genus Collimonas; species Collimonas sp. GW821-FHT07E08. The sequence continues at coordinate 223,952 of NZ_JBWKQR010000011.1, forward strand.
CTGAAACGCGCCAGCACCTGGCCGCGCTTGACCACATCGCCGACATTGACCCTTACCTCTGCCAGCTGCAAGCCGCCCAGTTCGCTGCCGACCACCGCTTCTTGCCAGGCGGCGACGCTGCCGTTGGCCGACAAGGTCATCGGCCAGTCGGCGCTTTGCGCCTTGGTGGTAGTGATGGTCAGCGAAGCTTTAGGCTTGCTGGTTTCCTTGTCGGCAGGTTTGCCGCTTTTTCCTGTAGTGGCCCAGACCGCGGCAGAACCGATGACGACGACCAGCGCCGCGATTGCTGTCAGTTTCAAAGATGGCTTTTTCATGACTCTCTTCTTTACATTTCTATATTAAGAACGTTCGGAGTTTGACGCTGCGGCAGGCGTGGCCGGCAAGGCCGCCTGCTCCGCCTGGTTGCGCCAGCCGCCGCCCAAAGCCTTGTACAGGGCGATCCAGGCCGCCACGTGATCGCGCTGCACGCTGATCTGGGTCTGTTGCGCAGCCAGGAAGGTGCGGCGCGCATCTTCCAGTTCAAACAGGCTGCCGCTGCCGGCCTTGAACTTGTCGTCGTTGGCGTGGAAGTAGCTTTCATACTCGCGCGCCGCCAGCGCCGCATCGTCTTCACGCCGCGCCGCCGCATCCAGGCGCACCAGCGCTTCTTCGATTTCGCGCGCCGCGCTGCGCACCTGCGACTGGTAGCCGGCATATGCCTCGTCATAACGGCCGCGCGCCAGGTCTACCTGCGACTTGCGCAGTCCGGCGTCGAACAGCGGCAATTTGAGCGAAGGACCGAACGACCAGGTGTCGGAACGGGAGCTGCTGCCGTCGAAGCGGAAGCCGCCTACGCCGATGCTGCCCAGCAGCGAAATGCTCGGATAACGGTTGGCCTGGGCGACATTGATCTCGGCGCTGGCCGCTGCCAGCTCGCGCTCGGCGACAGCGATGTCAGGCCGCTGCGACAGAGCCTGCGCCGGCACGCTTTCGACCACAAAACCGCGTGGCGTCGGCAGCCGCTCATTGACAGCCAGCTTGGCGCGCAAGGCAGGTTCGGGAATGTCGGTCAGCGCCACCAGCGCCTTCACATCAAGGTCGCACTCGGTACGCTGCACCACCAGTTTTTGCCGTGCATCCGCGGTGGAGCCGTTGATCAGCGCGCCGTCTGCCGGCGCGGTGAATCCAGCCTTGACTTTGAGCGCCGTGAGCTGGGCGGTCTGTTCGCGCGACTTCAGGTCCTGCGTCAGCATCGCCGCGGTGGCCACGCAGGCACGGTAGTTCACCAGGGTGCTGCCGACTTCCGCCGCCAGCGACACCTTGGCGCCGTACCAGTCGGCATTGCGGGCGAATACGCGCGCGTTGGCGGCTTCGGCCGTCTTGCGCTTGCCGCCGAACAGGTCAAGTTCCCAGCTGGCGTCGAAGGTAGCAGTGCTGTTGGTGGTGATGATGCTGGCGCTGCCCAGGTTGCCGGTCGTGCCTGAGAGAGATTTGCTGCGTGTGCTGCTGGCGTCGGCGGCCACCGAAGGATAGAGCGCGCTGCCGACGGAACCCGCCGTGGCGCGCGCCTGGGCAATGCGCGCCAGCGCCTGCGCCACGCTGGGATTGCTGGCCTCGGCCGTGGCGACCAGCTCAGCTACCAGCGGATCGTCGAATTGCGACCACCAGTGCGCCAGGTCAGTCGCGCCATCAGCGCCCGCCGGCTTCGGCAAAGCGCTTTGAAATTGCGGCAGCACCGCTTGTGATGAGGTAGCTGGCGTGGGCACCTGGTAGGTAGGCCCGACAACGCAACCGGCGATCACCGACAGCAGGGGTACGCTGCCGAGCATCTTGAATAAACGCATCCTTTTCCCTTACATGATTTTTTGAGGGGCTCCCAAATGCGGGATTTTTAATTGTTTTAGCTGCTTTACTGGGTATGGCGCTGTCTGTGATTCTGTCTGTGATTATTTGCTGCAACTCTCCAATGTACAGTGTGTATCGACACTGTAAAGAGGAAAATTGCTGCCGGGTATGCGATTGCGACAAGCTGCAGAATCGTGGGAATCAATCGACTAAAACACGGGATGAAATGCAATCGGACCGAATCGCAAGAAATAACAGCAAAAAAATATCAATTTATCTACTACAGATACATCGCGAAATTTCTGCGCAGCAATAATAACTTGCTTCCACCCTGTTTAGTAAGTGCCATACCGCTTCCGCGGTGTGGAACCAGGCGCCGGCGGATGCCGGAAATACGGTGGAAGGCAGGTGCTTCGGGGCAGCGCCATGCATGATGCCCGATTTTTTTGCACGATCATTAACCGATCATGAAGACTGGGGAATTAGAACAGCTCGTCCAACTGCTCGAAATAACGGCGTTTATCCGGTTGGTCGGGCTCGCCGAGCGCGGCCATGATTGTCTCGGCCTTGGCTTCGGCGGCCTGGTCGCGCAGCTCGCGGTGGGCGAAGGCTATGTCCAGCCAACGATCGGCAATGCCACCGCGGCCAAGATCGATGAAGAACAGCCGTTCGCGCGCATCGACGAAAACGTTGTTGCCGCACAGGTCGCCGTGCGAAAACACCGGATCCGGACGCGGCACGTGAGCCCGCAGGTGGGCGACCAGTTTGGCTGGCGTGTCCAGCCCCGGCCAGGCATCAAGGTCGTGGTCGGGATCGATCAGGTTCTTCGCTAACAAGATGTCCAGTTCTCGCAGACGCACCGGCACACTGGCATCGAATGGGCAGTTGGACACGGATACTTGCTGGAGCTTGCGCAGCGCTTCGCCGAACAGCGTCGAAACAGGCCGGCCGGCAGCGATGCAGGCGGCCAGCGGCCGCCCTGGCACCGCCCGCGTAACCATGAACGCCTCGCCATCGCGCTCGGCAGTGGCAACCACCTCTGGAACGTGCAGGCGTCCAGACAGCCAATCAAGCACCTGTGCTTCGCGACGCACGCTGTAGGTGGTATCGGCATAGGCCGCCGGCGAAGACTTCAGGAAGAAGCGCTCGCCGCCGCGCCGGAACTCGTGCACCGCACAGGGAGATTCCCCGATCTTGTCGGTTATCAAGTCGGCATCGCCGATGAAGCGGCGAATGGTGGAAGGCAGGTCGAGGCTCATGCGCAGATCGAGAAATCTAATCGATTTTGATCGCCGTCTCCCATTAAACATGGGCTCGAAATCACGATCGCAAAATTATTTTCAATGAAAAAGAAGGAAATCCATGGTGGCAATTAAACATCAATAGTTATAAAAAAACAATATTGATAAAGAATCAGTCCGGTGCGGCTACTCAAATATTTTCGTGGATGTTTAGTGTTGCTAGCTGCCGTACTTGGATAGAAGGACGTTGCTCAAGGGCTAGCCATAGGGGAATTCAGGATCAGGTGAACCACGTTCAAACTTGAGTGAATTTCGACGGATTATCCGGCGAACCCGAATGCGGGCTTGAAAAATCGACGGAGCGTCCCTATACTTAGCACTCGTTAGGAGAGAGTGCTAACAATCTCCTCGACCTAGTCACTCGCATGCAATAACAAGGCAATGCAGAGCGGTCAGTTTACTTTGCTGCGATATTGCTGCAAATACAAATAACCTGTTGAATCTTAAGGAGTCACATATGAATCTTCGTCCTTTGCACGATCGCGTTATCGTCAAGCGTCTCGACCAAGAAACCAAAACCGCATCGGGTATCGTGCTGCCGGAAGCTGCTGCTGAAAAGCCGGATCAAGGTGAAGTCCTGGCCGTCGGCAACGGCAAGATTCTGGAAAACGGCAACGTCCGTGCGCTGGCAGTCAAGGTTGGCGATCGCGTCCTGTTCGGCAAATACTCCGGTCAAGCTGTCAAGATCGACGGCCAGGAACTGCTGGTTATGCGCGAAGAAGATCTGTTTGCCGTAGTCGAAGGCAAGTAATCCGACCGATTCGGATGGCTATCAATAGACAGTCTCTGCAATTTCACGGTTTTATCTGATCAGTTGGGGACAGAGTAATTCGTCGCACGGCGGCGACTCTTAAACCCTACCCGGGCAGCTCTGTCCCGCAATGAGTCTTAATAGGAGAATCAAACATGGCAGCAAAGCAAGTAGTTTTCGGCGATGAAGCACGCGCCAAGATCGTCAATGGCGTCAACATCCTGGCTAACGCCGTCAAGGTAACTCTGGGTCCTAAGGGCCGCAACGTCATCCTGGAACGCAGCTTCGGCGCGCCGACCGTGACCAAGGACGGTGTTTCGGTTGCGAAAGAAATCGAACTGAAAGACAAGCTGGAAAACATGGGCGCGCAGCTCGTGAAAGAAGTTGCTTCCAAGACTTCCGACAACGCCGGCGACGGTACCACTACCGCTACCGTGCTGGCACAAGCCATCGTGCGCGAAGGCTTCAAGTACGTTGCCGCCGGTTTCAACCCTACCGACCTGAAGCGCGGCATCGACAAGGCTGTTGTCGCTATCGTCGCTGAAATCAAGACACTGTCGAAGCCAACCACCACCAGCAAGGAAATCGCTCAAGTCGGTTCGATCTCGGCTAACTCCGACACCGACATCGGCGACATCATCGCCAAGGCAATGGATAAAGTCGGCAAAGAAGGCGTGATCACCGTCGAAGACGGCAAATCGCTGGAAAACGAACTGGACATCGTCGAAGGCATGCAATTCGACCGCGGCTACCTGTCGCCATACTTCATCAACAACCAGGAAAAACAGGTTGTTGCCCTGGAAAACCCGTTCGTCCTGCTGTTCGACAAAAAAGTGTCGAACATCCGTGACCTGCTGCCGATCCTGGAACAAGTCGCCAAGTCCGGCCGTCCTCTGCTGATCATCGCAGAAGATGTCGAAGGCGAAGCGCTGGCTACCCTGGTTGTGAACAACATCCGCGGCATCCTGAAGACCGCAGCTGTCAAGGCTCCAGGCTTCGGCGACCGTCGTAAAGCCATGCTGGAAGACATCGCTATCCTGACCGGCGGCCAAGTGATCGCTGAAGAAGTCGGCCTGACGCTGGAAAAAGCTACCCTGGCAGAACTGGGCCAAGCCAAGCGTATCGAAATCAGCAAGGAAAACACCACCATCATCGACGGCGCCGGCGAAGCCATCACCATCGAAGCTCGCGTCAAGCAAATCCGTGCGCAGATCGAAGAAGCAACTTCGGACTACGACCGTGAAAAACTGCAAGAACGCGTTGCCAAGCTGGCCGGCGGCGTTGCGCTGATCCGCGTTGGTGCTGCAACCGAAGTTGAAATGAAAGAAAAGAAAGCACGCGTTGAAGATGCTCTGCACGCAACCCGCGCAGCAGTTGAAGAAGGCGTTGTTCCAGGCGGCGGCGTGGCATTCCTGCGCGCACGTGCTGCAGTCAAGGACCTGAAAGGCGACAACGCCGACCAGGAAGCCGGCATCAAGATCGTGCTGCGCGCGATCGAAGAGCCGCTGCGCCAGATCGTATTCAACGCTGGCGGCGAGCCATCGGTTGTGATCAACGCAGTCCTGGCTGGCAAGGGTAACTACGGTTACAACGCAGCCGACGGCACTTACGGCGACCTGGTTGAGCTGGGCGTCCTGGATCCAGCCAAGGTTACCCGTTCGGCGCTGCAAAACGCTGCATCGGTTGCCAGCCTGATCTTGACTACCGACGCACTGGTTGCTGAACTGCCAGAAGACAAATCGGCTGGCGGCGGCATGCCAGGCGGCATGGGTGGTATGGGCGGCATGGGTGGCATGGACGGCATGATGTAATGATGTAATTTTGGCGGGCCGGGATATTCCGGCCCTGACAAAACATCTGTTCTCATGTTTTGAAAAAGCCTGCGATGGTTATCCGTCGTGGGCTTTTTTTATTGTGGGGGCAATTGATGATGATCGAAGAAAGAATGGTTGTTGCGCGCACACTGCGCCCCGTGGTCCGTTAAATAGGGTCAGAGTTGAATTGTTGACCGGTCAACAATTCAACTCTGACCCTATTTAACTGCATCTGCGGTGTTTGTCTTTGTATAGACACGATGGTAATAACGCCATGCTTAAATGTTCCTTCCCATGCTTCACAAACGCTTATAAAATAAGCAGCTATTAAAATACATAACGGCGGCGAGATTGTTGATGTTTATGCAATCAGCTGCCTTTTTTCATTCTGAGATGATAGAAATCAAAGCAGTCACCCAGCGCTTCAATGGCGCGCGCGGGCCGGTCGATGCGGTTCGCAACGTTAACCTGTCGATACGCAAGGGCGAGATCTTCGGCATCATCGGCCGCAGCGGCGCCGGCAAAAGCACGCTGGTGCGCTGCCTGAACCTGCTGAACCGCCCTACTTCCGGCAGCATCGTGGTCGACGGCAAAGACCTGACCACACTGGACGCCGAACAGCTGCGCGGCGCGCGGCGCGAAATCGGCATGATCTTCCAGCATTTCAACCTGCTGTCGTCGCGCACCGTGTACGACAATATCGCGTTGCCGCTGGAACTGGCGGGCTTGTCCAAAAGCGAGATCGCCAAAAAAGTCACGCCGCTGCTGGAACTGGTCGGACTGACCGCGCTCAAGGACAGTTATCCCGCGCAAATCAGCGGCGGCCAGAAACAGCGCGTCGGCATCGCACGCGCGCTGGCCAATGAACCGAAAGTCCTGCTGTCCGACGAAGCCACCTCGGCGCTCGATCCGGAAACCACCCGCTCCATCCTGGAACTGCTGCGCAAGATCAACCGCGAACTGGGCCTGACCATCGTCCTGATCACGCACCAGATGGAAGTCATCAAGATGATTTGCGACCGCATGGCGGTAATGGAAACCGGCGAGGTGATTGAACATGGCGAAGTGCTCGAACTGTTCCGCTCGCCCAAACATGAAGTCACGCGCGCCCTGATCGGCGACGTGATTGCCCAGGAACTGCCGCAAGGCGTATTGCAGCGCCTGCGCGCGCGGCTGGCCCAAAGCGACGCCGGCAGCGGCACTGACCACCTGTTCCGTTTTGCATTCACCGGCTCCGGGGTCGACCAGCCGCTGCTGTCGGAAGCGGTCCGCAAATTCGACCTGGATTTCAATATCCTGCACGGCCAGATCGATGAAATACAAGGGCAGGCGTTCGGCTCGCTGGCAATCCTGGCCAACGGCACCAGCGAAAACATCAGCGCCGCCATGGCTTACCTGAGCGCGCAAGGCGTCACCGTAGAGGAATTGAACCATGTCATCTGAAATGCTCGATCTGTTTTTGTCGTCGTTCGGGGAAACCCTGATGATGGTCGGCATCTCCGGCATCCTCGGCGCCCTGCTCGGCGTACCGCTGGGGATAGCGCTGCACCTGACCGGCCGCGACGGCGTCCTGCCGCACCCGCTGTTCAACCGCGTCGCCGGGCTGATCGTCAACGCGGTGCGCTCGACGCCGTTCATCATCTTGCTGGTCGCGGTGATACCGTTCACGCGTTTTTTCGTCGGCACCTCGATCGGCACCGCCGCTGCGATTGTGCCGCTGACGATAGCCTCCGCCCCATTCATCGCGCGCCTGGTGGAAACCGCACTGCGCGAAGTGGAGCGCGGCCTGATCGAAGCGGCGCAGGCGATGGGCGCCACCACCTGGCAGATCGTCTACAAGGTACTGGTGCCGGAAGCTTTCGCCGGCATCGTCGCCGGCCTGACGATTACCTTCGTCAGCCTGGTCGGCTACTCGGCGATGGCCGGCGCCATCGGCGGCGGCGGCCTGGGCGACCTCGGCATACGCTACGGTTACCAGCGCTTCCTGCCGGAAGTCATGCTGCTGGTGGTGGTTATCCTGATCGTTTTTGTGCAGCTGGTGCAGACGCTGGGCGACATCCTGGTGCGCCGTCTCAGCCATCGCTGATTTTTTAAGGATCCTGCATTTGCCGTGCGGGATCCACTGTGATTTTTGAAAGGAAGAAAATGAATCGTCGTCAATTGGTACAATTTTTTGCAGGCTTGGGCCTGTTCGCAAGCCTGGGCGCCGCTCCCGTCGGCGCTGTCTTCGCGCAAGACAAGCCGGTCAAGATCGGCGCCACCGGCGGTCCGCATGCGCAGATCCTGGAAATCGTCAAGAAAGTCGCCGCCAAGGATGGCTTGAATATCCAGATCGTCGAATTCAGCGACTATATCCAGCCCAACGCCGCGCTGGCTGCCGGCGACCTGGATGCCAACAGCTACCAGCACCTGCCTTACCTGGAAGCGCAAATCAAGGATCGCGGCTACAAGTTGGTGAACGTCGGCTACACCATCACTTTCCCGATGGGCGTGTACTCGAAGAAAATCAAATCCCTCAAGGACCTGAAAACCGGCGCCCGTGTCGGTATTCCCAACGACCCGACCAACGGCGGCCGCGCCTTGCTGTTGCTGCAGGCGCAAGGCGTGCTGAAATTGAAAGCGGATGCCGGCCTGAAAGCCACGCCGCTGGATATCGTGGACAACCCGAAGAAACTGAAGATCGTCGAAATCGATGCGGCCCAGCTGCCGCGCTCGCTGGACGACCTGGATGCGGCTGCGATCAACGGCAACTATGCCGAATCGGCCGGGCTGGATCCAACCAGGGACGGCATTGCCATCGAAGCCGCCAAGGGTCCTTACGCCAACGTCATCGCCGTGCGCAGCGCCGACAAGGACAAGCCTTGGGTAGCCAAGCTGGTCAAGGCTTACCACAGCCCTGAAGTCAAACAATATGTGGTGACCCAGTTCAAGAGTTCCGTGATTCCAGCCTGGTAATACATAAGCAAAAGCCCGCGTTGCATAGGCAGCGCGGGCTTTTTTTTGTCCTGGCCTATCTCGTCGCAGCCAGGAAACCGCTTACTGCCATCTCAAGCCGTAGCCGACGCTGAGGCCGGTGTTATGGCCCGTCGAGCTGACGCCAACACCCCAGGCGCTATTGCCAGTCTTGCTGACCGACCTGAACTGCAAGGACAGCGCAGCGTAACCCTGGTAAGAACCGATACCGACGCCCACGCCCTTCTCGCCTCCGTACAAGGTCGGCATCACCGCCCCCGTCGCCGCCATGCTCATGGCGATACCGGAGTAGGCAATGCGCTTGACGTCGCCAATCTGGTTTTGTATGTCGCGCAGCTGCGATACGTTCACCGCGTCGGTCAGGTTGATACCTGGCGCGACGTTCGTGATACGGCGCTCGCTGCCGGCCGCGCCTACCGAGACCGTATTGGCCTGGTCCGCGATCGAATACGCACCCAGCGCTACCGAACGGTTCGCCAAAGCTTGCGCGCCGGCGCCCAGCGCCACCGCATCGTTGCCCGAGGCCAGCGCATCGTTGCCGATAGCTACCGTCGGATCGCCGATTGCCCTTGCGTTGTAGCCGATCGCTACCGAACCGGCTTGCGAAGCCAGGGCGCGGAAGCCGACGGCGGTAGTGTTGGTATCGGTCGCCTGGGCATTCGAGCCGATCGCCGTGGCGCCATCCTTGGTTGCCTGCGCACACAGGCCGGTGCCGGTGGCGTCCACGCCATTGACGTTGCTGCAGGTGGCGGCGTTCACGTTATTGATCGCCGTGCCGCTGGTGCCGCGGGTCTGGACCGTGCCGTTGCTGTTGGCGCCGCCTATGGTCGTCGCGCCGACGGTGCCGCCATTGGCCGCGGCAGCATTGCTGCCGTCGACCAGAGGTTTCAATGCTGTCGATAAAGAAGTCGTGCCATTGGTAACGTTGTTCAGGCCAGTGGAAAGCGATGACACCTGGCTCAGTCCGGTCGACAGGGAAGAAATACCCGTCGACAGCGAAGCAATCCCGGTCGAGGTCGAAGTCGACAGCGAACCTACGTTGCTGGTGGTGCTGGACAGGCCGGTAGATAGCGAGCCGATGTTCGACGTGGTGCTGGACAGGCCGGTCGACAGCGAATTGATGCTGCTGGTGTTGGTCGACAAGGCTGTCGAGGTCGAAGTCGACAGCGAACCGACATTGCTGTTGGTGGTGCTCAGGCCGGTCGACAGCGAGCCGATCCCGGTCGAGGTCGACGTCGACAGCGAATTGAGCTGGCTGACGTTGACCGCATCGGTGTTTTCCGTACCGGCTGCGACGTTGATGATCTGCCGCTCTTTACCGAAGGAACCGACCGACACCACATTAGACCGGTCCGTGCCAACCACCGACTGGTTGATCGAATTCGCGCCGATGGCTACGGAATTCGAACCGGCGCTTACTTTCGCATCATCCAGGCCATCCTGCTTGCCGTCAGCCTTGAAGTAGTTGGCGACACCCGATGTCTGCAGGTTGGAGAGGCCGGTCGACAGCGAGCCCACATTGCTGGTCGCTGTGCTCAAGCCGGTGGAAGTCGAGGTCGACAGCGAAACGACATTGCTGTTGGTGGTGCTCAGGCCGGTTGAAGCCGAAGTCGAGAGCGAAGCGATGCCTGTGGATGTCGATGTCGACAGCGAACTCACGTTGCTGTTGGTCGTACTCAACCCCGTGGAAGTTGAAGTCGACAAGGAATCCACATTGCTGTTGGCCGTGCTCAGGCCGGTGGAAGTCGAGGTCGACAGCGAAGTGACACTGCTGTTGGTCGTGCTCAACCCTGTTGAGGTCGAGGACGACAGCGAGGCGATGCCGGTAGATGTCGAGGTCGACAAGGAATCCACGTTGCTGTTGGCTGTGCTCAAGCCGGTCGAGGTGGAAGTCGACAGCGAAGTCACGCTGCTGTTGGCTGTGCTCAGGCCGGTCGAGGTGGATGTCGACAGCGAAGTCACGCTGCTGTTGGCCGTGCTCAAGCCGGTCGAAGTCGAGGTCGACAGCGAGGCGATACCGGTGGAAGTCGAGGTCGACAACGATGAGACATTACTGTTCGTGGTGCTCAGGCCGGTCGATGTAGACGTCGACAAGGAATCCACATTGCTGTTGGCTGTACTCAAACCGGTCGAGGTTGACGTCGACAGCGAAGTGACGCTGCTGTTGGCCGTGCTCAGTCCGGTTGAAGCCGAGGTCGACAACGAAGCAATGCCGCTGGATGTCGAAGTCGACAGCGAACTCACATTGCTGTTGATGGTGCTCAGGCCGGTCGAGGTTGAAGTCGACAGTGAAGTCACGCTGCTGTTAGCCGTGCTCAATCCTGTTGAAGTCGAGGTCGACAACGACGAAACGCTGCTGCTGGCTGTGCTCAACCCTGTTGAAGTCGAGGTCGAGAGTGAAGCGATGCCGGTGGATGTCGAGGTCGACAGCGAAGTCACATTGCTGTTTGTCGTGCTCAATCCTGTAGAGGTCGAAGTCGACAAGGAATCCACATTGCTGTTGGCTGTGCTCAAACCGGTCGAGGTAGATGTCGACAGCGACGTGACACTGCTGTTGGCGGTGCTCAACCCTGTTGAGGTCGAGGTCGACAACGAGGCGATGCCTGTGGAGGTCGAGGTCGACAAGGACGCCACGTTGCTGTTGGTGGTGCTCAGGCCGGTGGAAGTCGAAGTAGACAAGGAATCTACGTTGCTGTTGGCCGCGCTCAGGCCGGTCGAAGTCGAGGTCGACAGCGAAGCCACGTTGCTGTTGGCCGTGCTCAAACCTGTTGAGGTAGATGTCGACAACGAAGCGATGCCCGTCGAAGTCGAGGTGGACAGTGAACTCACATTGCTGCTCGCGGTGCTTAAGCCGGTCGAGGTAGATGTCGACAAGGAATCCACATTGCTGTTAGCTGTACTCAAACCAGTCGAGGTAGACGTCGACAGCGAAGCCACGCTGCTGTTGGCTGTGCTCAGGCCGGTCGAAGTAGAGGTCGAGAGCGAAGCGATGCCGGTGGATGTCGATGTCGACAGCGAACTCACATTGCTGTTGGCCGTGCTCAGGCCGGTGGAAGTCGATGTCGACAACGACGAGACACCGCTGTTGGCTGTGCTCAGGCCGGTCGAGGTAGATGTCGACAACGAAGCCACGCTGCTGTTGGTCGTGCTCAGGCCGGTCGAAGTCGAGGTCGACAGCGAAGCGATGCCGGTGGATGTCGATGTCGACAGCGACGAGACACTGCTGTTGGTGGTGCTCAGGCCGGTCGAGGTGGAAGTCGACAGCGAAGTGACGCTGCTGTTGGCCGTGCTCAGGCCGGTCGAGGTTGAAGTCGACAGCGAAGTGACGCTGCTGTTGGCCGTGCTCAGGCCGGTCGAAGTCGAGGTCGACAGCGAAGCGATGCCGGTGGATGTCGATGTCGACAGCGACGAGACAC
>NZ_JBWKQR010000011.1:236127-242006 GCF_059418905.1 Collimonas sp. GW821-FHT07E08
TACTGCTGTTGGTGGTGCTCAGGCCGGTCGAGGTGGAAGTCGACAGCGACGTCACGCTGCTGTTGGCCGTGCTCAAACCGGTGGAAGTTGAAGTCGACAGCGACGTCACGCTGCTGTTGGCCGTGCTCAAGCCGGTAGATGTCGAGGTCGACAGCGAAGCGATGCCGGTGGATGTCGAGGTCGACAACGACGAGACATTGCTGTTGGCCGTACTCAAACCGCTTGATGTGATGGTCGACAGCGAATTCAGCTGGCTGACATTCACAGCGTCGGTGCTGGCTGTACCTGCAGCCAGGTTAGTAATTTTCTGACCGCTATTGTCTATGCCATTGGTGGTGGTCGCGCCGGTAACGGTAAGGCCGGCGGTCGTGATGCCGGTCGACAGCGAAGCAACCGTTGTGCTCAAGCCGGTGGACAGGGATGTCACGCCGCTCTGGGCCGTGCTGATGCCGGTCGACGTCGAAGTCGACAGCGATGTGATGTTGCTGTTGGTGGTACTCAGGCCGGTCGATGTGGAAGTCGACAGCGATGTGACGCTGCTGTTGGTGGTGCTCAAGCCGGTCGAAGCGGAGGTCGACAACGAAACAATTCCGGTCGAGGTTGACGTCGACAACGACGAGACATTGCTGTTAGTGGTACTCAGGCCGGTAGAGGTCGACGTCGACAGCGAAGTTATACCAGTCGAAGCGGAGGTCGACAACGACGAGACATTGCTGTTGGCAGTGCTCAAGCCGGTCGAAGTCGAGGTCGACAGCGAAGCGATGCCGGTGGAGGTCGAAGTCGACAACGACGTGACATTGCTGTTGGCAGTGCTCAGGCCGGTAGATGTCGAAGTCGACAGCGAAGCGATGCCGGTGGAGGTCGAAGTCGACAACGACGAGACATTGCTGTTGGCGGTGCTCAAGCCGGTCGATGTCGAGGTCGACAGCGAAGCGATGCCGGTGGAGGTCGAAGTCGACAACGACGAGGCATTGCTGCTGGCAGTGCTCAGGCCGGTCGATGTCGAAGTCGACAGCGAAGCGATGCCGGTGGAAGTCGAGGTCGACAACGACGAAACACTGCTGTTGGCAGTGCTCAGGCCGGTGGATGTCGAAGTCGACAGCGAAGCGATGCCGGTAGATGTCGAGGTCGACAACGACGAAACACTGCTGTTGGCGGTGCTCAAGCCAGTCGACGCCGAAGTCGACAGTGACACAATGCCGGTCGAAGCCGAAGTCGACAACGACGAGACGCTGCTGTTGGCGGTGCTCAAGCCAGTCGATGCCGAAGTCGACAGCGAGACAATGCCGGTAGAAGCCGAAGTCGACAGCGACGTGACACTGCTGTTGGTGGTGCTCAAGCCAGTCGACGCCGAAGTCGACAGCGAAACAATGCCGGTCGAAGCCGAGGTCGACAGCGAAGCTACACTGCTATTGGTGGTGCTTAAGCCGGTCGAGGTTGAAGTCGACAGCGAAACAATGCCGGTCGAAACCGAGGTCGACAGCGAAGCTACACTGCTATTGGCGGTGCTTAAGCCGGTCGAGGTTGAAGTCGAGAGCGATTTCACATTGCTGCCGGTGGTGCTCAAGCCGGTGGAAACCGAAGCAGACAGAGAGGTGATGCCGGTCGACAGGCTGCCCACCCCCGTGCTCAATTGCGCCACGGTCGCTATATCCTGCTGCGCCGAACCGTCCGCGACATTGGTGATGCGCCGAAGTGCAGCGGCGGAGCCGACAGAAACCTCGGAAAGCGGTGCGGCTGTGCCTGTCAGGAAACCGGCGCCGGTCGGTGCTGCTGCTCCGGTGGTCGAGCCGGCGCCGAGCGCCACGCTGTTGGTGTATGACGCCGTAGCGCCGCGTCCCAGCGCCACGCCCGAAGTCGCCCCTGTCGCCACCGACGACTCGCCGCCTATGGCCAGCCCGTCTGCTGCCAGCGCTTGCGCGCCTTTGGTGGCATTGCCGCCGATCGCCACCGCGCCGGCCGCCCCGGCCTGGGTGGAATTGGCGATGGTCGGCGCCGTGGTGCTGCCGCCGGAACCGATGGCGACAGTATTGGTTTGCGTCGCCTGGCTCAGCAAACCGAGCGCTACGCTGCTGGTGCCTGAAGCGGTCGCTTGCACGCCGACAGCGGTAGCTTGTGTCCCGGCCTGTGCCATGAAGCCCATTGCCGTGCCGTAGTTGCCTTTGACCTGGGTGCCCGTCCCGAACAGTGTCACGGCGGTAAAACCGCCTCCGCTCGCGCCGCAACCCGCAACTATCGAATAATAGTTGCTGCCATCGGTCTGGTACATGGTCGCAGCGCCAGGTGCGGTAAACACCGTGCCGTCCAGGCCCGTGTATGAAGGACCGCAACCGGAACCGCCGCCGTTGGCGATAGTCGCAGCATATCCCGACAAAGGCAGCGCCAGCGTCAATGCCAGCACCGACGCCTTGAGCGGGAGCCCGCCCGCCAGGAGCGCTTCCCACACCGCGCCTTGCGCCGCAGCCGGCGCGCTCGCCGAACGGCTGGAACCGGATCGTTTGCCCTTGGCGGCAGCAAGTTCCGAGACCGCAATCCAGGCCCCCAGGACTTGGCTGTAGACAGTGCGGTAGATTTTATTCATGGTTGGCTCTATACAAAATAACTACGGTTTGCGATAAGGGATCAAGCGGCACGATTTATTTCCACTTGAAGCCGTAGCCAGCGCTGAAGCCTGTCGCACTGCCGGTGGTGCTGGCGCCGGCTCCCCATGCGCTCTGCCCGGTCTTGCTGATCGCCTTGAACTGCAAGGCCAACGCACCGTAACCCTGGTAAGAACCAAGACCCACGCCTACCCCCTTGTCGCCCGCATCCAGGGGCGGCATTACCGCACCCGACAAAGCCATGCTCATGGCGATACCGGAGTAGGCAATGCGCTTGACGTCGCCCAGCTGGTTTTGCACATCGCGCAATTGCGATACGTTCACTGCATCGGTCGGGTTGACGCCTGGCGCGACATTCGTGATGCGGCGCTCGTTGCCGGCGGAACCGACCGATACCGTGTTGGCCTGGTCCGCTACCGAATACGCACCCAGCGCCACCGAACGGTTCGCCGTGGCTTGCGCGCCGGCGCCTGTCGCCACCGCGTCATTACCCGACGCCAATGCGTTCTGGCCGATCGCTACCGTCGGATCGCCGGTCGCCCGTGCATTGTTGCCAATCGCCACCGAGCCGGCTTGCGAAGCCAGCGCACGGAAGCCGACGGCGGTGGTGTTGGTGTCGGTCGCCTGGGCATTCGAGCCGATCGCCGTTGCGCCATCCTTGGTCGCCTGCGCACACAGGCCGGTGCCGGTGGCGTCTATGCCGTTGACGCTGGTGCAGGTGGCGGCGTTCACATTATTGATCGCCGTGCCGCTGGTGCCGCGGGTCCGCACCGTGCCGTCGCTGTTGGCGCCGCCGATGGTCGTCGCGCCGACGGTGCCGCCATTGGCCGTGGCAGCATTGCTGCCGTCGACCAGCGGTTTCAATGCGGTCGACAACGAAGTCGCGCCATTGGCGACATTGTTCAGGCCAGTGGAAAGCGATGACACCTGGCTCAGTCCGGTCGACAGGGAAGAAATACCCGTCGACAAGGAGGCGATCCCGGTCGAGGTTGACGTCGACAGCGAACTCACATTGCTATTCGTCGTCGACAGGCCGGTCGACAGCGAGCCGATGTTCGAGGTAGTGCTGGACAGGCCGGTCGACAGCGAGTTGATGCTGCTGGTGTTGGTCGACAGGGCTGTCGAGGTTGAGGTCGACAGCGAACCGACATTGCTGTTGGTGGTGCTCAGGCTGGTCGACAGCGAACCGAGGCCGGCCGAGGTCGAGGTCGACAGCGAATTGAGCTGGCTGACGTTGACCGCATCGGTGTTTTCCGTACCGGCTGCGACGTTGATGATCTGCCGCTCTTTACCGAAGGAACCGACCGACACCACATTAGACCGGTCCGTGCCAACCACCGACTGGTTGATCGAATTCGCGCCGATGGCCACAGAATTCGAACCGGCGCTTACTTTCGCATCATCCAGGCCATCCTGCTTGCCGTCTGCCTTGAAGTAGTTGGCAACGCCCGATGTCTGCAGGTTGGAGAGGCCGGTCGACAGCGAACCCACATTGCTGTTCACCGTGCTCAATCCGGTGGAAGTCGAGGTCGACAGCGAAACGACATTGCTGTTGGTGGTGCTCAGGCCGGTCGAGGCTGAAGTCGACAAGGAAGCAATTCCCGTCGAGGTTGAGGTCGACAGCGAACTCACGTTGCTGTTGGTGGTGCTCAGGCCGGTCGAAGTTGAAGTCGACAGCGAACTCACGTTGCTGTTGGTGGTGCTCAGGCCGGTCGAGGTGGATGTCGACAGCGAAGTCACGCTGCTGTTGGTTGTGCTCAGGCCGGTCGAGGTGGATGTCGACAGCGAAGCGATGCCGGTCGAAGTCGAAGTGGACAGCGAGCTCACATTGCTGTTCGTGGTGCTCAGGCCGGTGGAGGTCGAGGTCGACAGCGATGCGACATTGCTGTTGGTCGTGCTCAGGCCGGTCGAAGTCGAGGTCGACAGCGAAGTCACGCTGCTGTTGGCCGTGCTCAGGCCGGTCGAAGTCGAGGTCGACAGCGAAGCGATGCCTGTCGACGTTGAGGTCGACAAGGAATCCACGTTGCTGTTTGTCGTGCTCAGGCCGGTGGAGGTCGAGGTCGACAACGAAGTGACACTGCTGTTGGTTGTGCTCAGGCCGGTCGAAGT
Organism: Collimonas sp. GW821-FHT07E08; assembly: GCF_059418905.1. Classification (NCBI taxonomy): domain Bacteria; kingdom Pseudomonadati; phylum Pseudomonadota; class Betaproteobacteria; order Burkholderiales; family Oxalobacteraceae; genus Collimonas; species Collimonas sp. GW821-FHT07E08. The sequence continues at coordinate 240,837 of NZ_JBWKQR010000011.1, forward strand.
CGAGGTCGACAACGACGAGACGCTGCTGTTGGTGGTGCTCAAGCCGGTCGAAGTCGAGGTCGACAACGAAGCGATGCCTGTGGAAGCGGAAGTCGACAGCGAGCTCACGTTGCTGTTGGTCGTACTCAGGCCGGTCGAAGTCGAGGTCGACAACGATGCGACATTGCTGTTGGTCGTGCTCAGGCCGGTCGAAGTTGACGTCGACAGCGAAGTCACGCTGCTGTTGGTGGTGCTCAGGCCGGTCGAAGTCGAGGTCGACAGTGAGGCGATACCGGTAGACGTCGAGGTCGACAAGGAATCCACGTTACTGTTGGCAGTGCTCAGACCAGTGGAAGTCGAGGTCGACAGCGAGCTCACATTACTGTTGGTCGTGCTCAGGCCGGTCGAAGTCGAGGTCGACAACGACGAGACGCTGCTGTTGGTGGTGCTCAGGCCGGTCGAAGTCGAGGTCGACAGTGAAGCGATGCCGGTCGAAGTCGAGGTCGATAGCGAACTCACATTGCTGTTGGCAGTGCTCAGGCCGGTCGAAGTTGAAGTCGACAACGACGTGACACTGCTGTTGGTGGTGCTCAAACCGGTCGAGGTGGAAGTCGACAGCGACGTCACGCTGCTGTTGGTGCTGCTCAGGCCGGTCGAAGTCGAAGTCGACAGTGAAGCGATGCCCGTCGAAGTCGAAGTGGACAGCGAGCTCACATTGCTGTTTGTGGTGCTCAGGCCGGTGGAGGTCGATGTCGACAGCGATGCGACATTGCTGTTGGTGGTGCTCAGGCCGGTCGAGGTGGATATCGACAGCGACGTCACGCTGCTGTTGGTCGTGCTCAGGCCGGTCGAAGTCGAGGTCGACAGCGAAGCGATGCCTGTCGACGTTGAGGTCGACAAGGAATCCACGTTGCTGTTGGCTGTGCTCAGGCCGGTGGAGGTCGAGGTCGACAACGAAGTGACACTGCTGTTGGTTGTGCTCAGGCCGGTCGAAGTCGAGGTCGACAACGACGAGACGCTGCTGTTGGTGGTGCTCAAGCCGGTCGAAGTCGAGGTCGACAACGAAGCGATGCCTGTGGAAGCGGAAGTCGACAGCGAGCTCACGTTGCTGTTGGTCGTACTCAGGCCGGTCGAAGTCGAGGTCGACAACGATGCGACATTGCTGTTGGTCGTGCTCAGGCCGGTCGAAGT
>NZ_JBWKQR010000012.1:0-3192 GCF_059418905.1 Collimonas sp. GW821-FHT07E08
ATCTTGACGAAGAACGGATCAAGCTTCGACCCGCACTTCGTTTCCATAAAAGCTTGACCAAAACCATAGAATCTATTACGCCCTACACTGCGCGCCTTATCGCGTTGAAGAGAGATTATTCCGGGTACAGGCAGCTCCTGCACCCGGTCCGCAAGACGCCAGGTCAGGCGCCAACCTTGTAGCGCGCCGCCGGCTTGACATGCGACAGGTTGGGCTTGAGCGCCTGGCGCGCGGCTTCGAAACGATCCCAGTCGGCCAGGTCCGGCAGCGACGGCACGGTCGCCAGCTCGCCCTGGTCCAGCCCGGCGAGGGCGGCATCGACCAGGTCCGCCGCATCCATCACGATCTCTTGCGGCAGGTGCTGCACCGGCAGGCCGGCGCGGTCCCAGAACGGCGTGCGGATGGCGCCTGGCAGCACGGCCTGCACGCGCACGCCTTTGGCCCCAAGTTCATGATGCAGCGACTGGGTCAGCGCCAGCACATAGGCTTTGGTGCCGCCGTAAGTGCCGTTCAGCGTTTCCGGCGACACCGCCACCATGGAAGAAATATTGACGATGGTGCCATTCCCGCGCGCCACCATCGCCGGCGCCACGGCGCGCGTCAGGCGGGTCAGCGCCTGCACATTCAATGTGATCAGATCGTCCAGTTCTTCCGGCGTCGAATCGATCAGGCTCTTGGTCGCGCCAAGGCCCGCATTGTTGACCAGCATGGTGATGCTCGCATCATCGGCCAGGCGCCGCTCGATGGCCCGCAGGTCGGCCGTGACGCTGAGGTCGGCCCTGATGACATCGACCTTGCGGCCGGTGCCGGCAGACAATTGGCGCGCCAGTTGATCCAGTTTTTCCTGGTTGCGGGCGACCAGGATCAGGTCGTAGCCGCGGCGCGCCAGGCGGTCGGCGTAGATGGCGCCGATGCCGGTCGAGGCGCCGGTGATGAGGGCTGTGCCTTGGGCGGCATGGGTAGTTTGGGTAGACATTTTGTATCCTTGGAAAGTGATGCCGGACTGCCGGTCCAGCTGGTTTTAAAGATTGACAAGTCCAGTGTAGGAGTTCAATCTATGTCCCAAGTGACGTATTTACCTCGAATTGGGCCAACATGAAAAAAACCATCGCTTTTGTCGTTTTCGACGGCTTCCAGCTGGTCGACATGGCCGCCGTCTCCGTCTTCGAGCTGGCCAACGATTGCCCGGGCGGGCCGTTTTACGATGTGATGCTGGTGTCCGAACAGGGCGGCCCGGTGCGCAGTTCGTCCGGGGTCAAGGTCGACAGCATTGCGTTCGATGCCCACGCCTACGACACGGTGATGGTCACCGGCTCCATGTCGCCGGTGGTGTCGTCGCCCCGCTTCGTCGATTTCCTGCGCCGGTCCTGCGCCGCTTCGCGCCGCACCGCCAGCATCTGCACCGGCGCCTTCCTGCTCGCCGAGGCCGGCCTGCTGAACGGCCGCCGTGCCACCACGCACTGGGCGCAAGCGCGCGAACTGCAGCACCTGTATCCCAAGACGCGGGTTGAAGAGGACCGCATTTTCATCAACGACGGCAACATCTGGACTTCGGCCGGCATGACCGCCTGCATCGATTTGAGCCTGGCGCTGGTCGAGCAAGACCTGGGGACGGCCAACGCCCGCCTGATCGCCCGGATGATGGTGGTCTATCACCGCCGCAGCGGCGGCCAGTCGCAGTTTTCAGCGCTGCTGGAAATGGAAGCGAAGTCGGACCGGATCCAGAGCGCGCTCAGCTACGCCAAGCGCAACCTGGCGAAGGAATTGTCGGTGGATGAACTGGCCGACGCCGCCCACCTGAGCCGGCGCCAGTTCAGCCGGGCGTTCCGCAACGAGACCGGGAAATCGCCCGCCAAGGCGGTGGAAGCGTTAAGGGTCGAAGCGGCGCGCGCCATGCTGGAGGACAGCAGCCACTCGATCGACGTGGTGGCAAGGGAAACCGGGTTTTCGGATACCGAACGCATGCGGCGCGCTTTCCTGCGCACGGTCGGGCAACCGCCGCAAGCGGTCAAACGCGCTTCGCGTTTGGGGAAAACGTAAAGTTGGCGTGCAGGCGGATCAGGGGATGTCCAATACGATGAAATGTCCAATAAAAATGGACAAATTAATATACTGGACAAAATCAGCTCTTCCCTGAGAAATCAAACGGCAACAGCAGGCTTATCGCCTCAGGGTCTTATCCTGCCGGATCGTGTCATAGGCATCCATGCGTCCGATTGTTCGTTCGATCAGGCAATACTCCCTGGCGTTTTCCCGCTCTAGCGGCACCGTCTTGCTGTCGGCCTGGATCGAGCAATCCAGCAGGATGTTTTTCTTCCAAGCCACAAAATCATCGGCAAGCTGCTGCCTCTCGGCGCCGCTCAACAGCTGTGATGTCGATTGATGCAGTTCAGCGGCTGCCTTGCTTTGCAGGGTCAGCTCTTCGCCCAGGCACGCTGATTTCGATTCCTCGCTGGTATTGGCAGCGGCGTAGCAGGCTTTGAAAATGTTTGAAAAATCATGGCTGCCGGTGGCCGCGCCTGAAACAAACGGAACAAAAAGCATGGCGGCAACAAGGTAGGGAAAATAGCGTTTCATGGCATCGCCCTTGGTGGGGATTCAACAGATGGAAGTAATGCTGCTCTGCCATAAGCATGCCATGAGCCGGGGTTCCGCGCACTGCCGTCAGTCACAGTCCACCGGCGCCCGGATCCGGCAACGCCGTCCGCATTTCCGGCGCCGCGCCGCGGCTGTCTGCCAGCACCCTGGTTTGCCGGATCTCGCCGCAGCGCAATTGGGCCGTGTTGCCGGTAATTTTTTCCAGCTGCAGGTCGCCGTCGAAAACCTGGGTTTCGGCGACGGTGACGGTGCCGCGCAGCGCATTGTTCAGCACGGCGAACCCGCCTTGCCGGTAGCCTCCCTCGGCCAAGCTCATGAGCCGCCAGGAGTCCAGGCGCTCGGCGGAACAATCGGCAGCGGCTTTGGCAACCGCGGCGGCTGGCGTCGCCGCAACGGCGCGATGGGCTGGGCTGGCGGCGCTGCCGCCGGCGGGACGCAGCACCACGGCCGGCCTGGGCAGCAAGTCCGGCGCGCTCAAGTACGCCAGCAGCGCAATAAACGCGATGCCAGCCAATCCTATGCCCAGCGCAAATTTTTTCTCATTCATTACCGCACCTTGCTGTGGGCCGGGGGGGGGGGAAAAGCGACCACCCC
>NZ_JBWKQR010000012.1:3202-222050 GCF_059418905.1 Collimonas sp. GW821-FHT07E08
GGGCGGTCGACAGCGCGACCGCCCCGGCCCGGTCACGAACCTACCAGCGCAATACCGGCGGCCTGGTCAAACCCTGGTGGCCTTCGGTGTAGCCGACCATCGACTGCATGAAATTGCTGTCGCCGCCCAGGCTGACCTTCACGTCATACCAGCCGCCGGTGGTATTCAATTGCAGCGTGGCGGTCTGCTTCGCCGCTACCGTGACGGTCTGGGTGACCAGGCTGCCGGAGGTGATGCGGTCCAGCACCGTGAACACCGCGGTATTGGTGGTCGCACTATTGTCGAACAGGATGCTGACCGCCTGCCCGGCGCCATCGTTGCTCAGCTTCACCTGCGGTTCCGGCTGCCCCTGCCACGCGGTGGCGCTGAGATAGCCTTTGAAGCGCCGGTAGAACTGGTTGGGGCCGATCATCTCCAGGTCGTAATAACCGCCGCCGTAGCTGACCACGTGCCAATAGTCGCTGGACGTTGCGTTGGCCGCCATGGTGTACATCCACGGGTTGTCGCTGCGATAGTTGTCGACATTGATTTGCAGCGGCGCCGGCTTGCTGCCGCCGTTGCTCCAGTTGGTCCACACTTGCTGGCCGGCGAAATCCTGCGTCAGCCAGCCGTTGAGCTGGTAGGGCTGCACGCGCAGCGGTTTTTGCCCGGCCTCGTAGGCCGGCATGACGGTGCTGGGTGCGGGCGGAACCGGTTTTGGCAGGCTCTTCTGGGCGTTGGCTTGCGCCGCCAGCGCCACTGTGTCCGGCAACACCGGGAATGCCGCATTGCTGATGGAAAAATCGAAGCAGGAGGTCAGGTCGCCGCAGATGTCGCGCCGCCACTGGCTGATGTTGGGGCAAGTGACGCCGGTCCATTTTTCCAGGAATTGGATGGTCGAGGTGTGGTCGAACACTTCGCTGGCGACCCAGCCGCCGCGGCTCCAGGGCGAGCAGACGATGGTCGGCACCCGCGAGCCGAGGCCGATCGGCACGCCGCTGACGAATTCGTTGGCGGTGCCGGCCGGCGGCGTCGGCGTGGTGACGTGGTCGTAGAAACCGCCGTTCTCGTCGTAGGTATAGATGAATACGGTCTTGGCCCACACCGCCGGATTCGACGCCAGCGCCTGCAGGTACTGGTTGACGTAATCGACGCCGACATTCGGCGAACCGCTGGGGTGCTCGGACTTGGCCGCCGGCGCAACGATCCAGGAGACCGCCGGCAAGGTGTCTTGCATCACGTCGTTCTGGAAATCGGCCAGCACCCGGGTCTGCACGCCGTTGATGTACAGCGGCGAATTGGCCGGCAGGTTCTGGAACTGCTTGAACCACGCCAGGGCGTTGTCGTCGTAATTGTCGACTTCCTGGTAAGTGCGCCAGGAAATGCCGGCGGCCTGCAGCGCTTCAGGATAGGTTTGCCAGGTCAGCGAGCCGTAGGTAAAACCATTGGTGGTGGCCGGCCCGCCGTGCAAGCCTTGCGGATCGATGGTGCCGCTCATCAGGTACAGGCGGTTCGGATTGGTGGAGGTCCGCGCCGAGCAGAAATAGTTGTCGCACAGGGTGAAGGCATCCGCCAGCGCATAGTGGTAAGGAATGTCGTTGCGCGTCATGTAGGTGATCGCATTCATCCCCTTGTTCGGGATCCATTTGTCGCTGCGGCCTTTGTTCCAGGCGGCGGTGCCGCTGGCCAGGTCGTGCGGCACGTCCGACAGCCACTGCGCCGAACTGGTGCTGGAATTCAGGCGCCATGGCGTGTACAGGCTGCCGACGCTGTCGGCCTGGGTGAAGACGTTGCGGCTGGTGGCCTGGAGCGCGGCGGCGTGATCGTCGTTGAAACCGCGCGCGCCTTTGATGGTGCCGAAATAATGATCGAACGAACGGTTTTCCTGGCACAGGATCACGACATGGGCAACCGAGCCCAGCGTGCCGCTCGCCGCGGGCGCCGCCAGCGCTTGCTGCACGGCCGGAGGCAGCATGGTTGCACCCATCGCTGCCACGGAATCTTTGAGGAATTTCCTACGACTTGAGTGCGCCATGTTGTTTCCATAAAGTAAGAATGGCCCGACTCTATACATGAAATATTACGCAACGGTGACGCCCTGATTACGTCTCGGTGACAGATGGCGCAGCAGCCGGAGCGCTGCCTGCCGGCGAAAAGATCCTGCTATGCTTTGCCCGTATCCGACAACCCTGGAAGCAGCACATGGCAAGCAACATAGAAATAAAAGCGCGCATCGACATCACGGCGGAGCTGGTCGCCAGGGTGGCGGCGATGGCAGACGAAGGCCCGCTTGAAATCGCCCAGGACGACACCTTCTTCAACTGCGCCAACGGCAGGCTCAAGCTGCGCGCCTTCGGCGACGGCAGCGGCCAGCTGATTTTCTACCGCCGCGCCGACCGGCAAGGACCAAAGGAATCGTATTACCTGATCTCGGCTACCGCCGAACCGGAACTGCTGCGCGCGGTATTGTCCGAGGCGCACGGGCAAGCCGGCCGGGTCGAGAAGCAGCGCACGCTGTACCTGGCCGGCCGCACCCGCATCCATCTTGACCGCGTCGCAGGCCTGGGCGAATTCCTCGAACTTGAAGTCGTGCTCGGCGCCGGCGAAGCGGCGCAGGCGGGTGTAGACGAAGCGCACGCCTTGATGGCAAGGATCGGCGTCCAGCCCGGGCAGCTGGTCGAGGGCGCCTACGTCGACCTGCTGGCGGCTAGCCGCGCTTGAGCGCCTGCAGCGACCTGATCCTGGCCATCGCCTGGCGGTCCGATGTCGCAGCGTCTATCATCGCCGCCACATCGGCTTTCAAGGCAGTGCGTGAACCCGCTTCCAGGTAGATCATGTGGCCGGACGGATAAAATTTCGCGCTCAGGTTCTTGCGCACGGCCGCATCGGCCAGCGGCATTTTCTGCAAGTCCATCACGGTCTGGTAGAACGGCGTGACAAAATCGTAGTAGCCGTTTGCGGACAGCACTTTCAAGTCGACGTTCAAGCTCATGGTCGCGGCCAGGTCGCCGGCGGTGTACAGGATGATGTCGCCCTTGGCGTCGATGCCTTTCTGGGCGCCGGTCGGATCGGTGTGGCTGAAGTCCCAGTTCTGGAATGCCTTGTCGTTCAGGTCGGTGAACGCGGAATTCGAAGTGAACTTCAAGCCGTCGTTCAGGTAGTTGTTCCACATCGCCGTATACACGCCGGCCACCGCCGTCATGCTGGGATCGTTGCCGCCCGCGTTAGGCGAGATGTCGGCCGCGATGCCGGTGTCGATGCCGGTCACGCGGCCATCGTAGGCGCCCAGCGCCAGCCCCTGGCTCTGCAGCAGGCTGATCAGGAACAGCGTCCTGCCGTGGCTGTCGCCGGCAGTGATGTCCAGCCCCCAGGCCGTCAGGGTGGTCGGGTCGATGCCGGTGAAATCGCTCAGTTTCTGCAGCGTCGCCGGATCGGCCTTGGGAAATTTCTCCAGCGCCGTGGCGTAGTCGCTACGCGCAAACAGCGCGGCGCTCGCCATCAGCGACGGCAGGTCCGCCGGCGCCGGCGTCACGCTGGTTTTCCTGTGATACCAGGCATCCGCCACGGCGGTCGGCAGTGCGCCTACCGGATTGCCGGCTTGCGCATAATCGAGGATCGACGATTGCAGGGTGATGCCGTTCAAGTCCACGCCATCCTCATGCAGCAGGTACGACAGCACCGCGCTGCGCGGCGTGCCATACGATTCGCCGAACAGGAATTTGGGTGAATTCCAGCGGTCGTTGGCGGTCAGGTAACGCTTGATGAATTGCCTGATCGACCGGGCGTCCTGGTCGACGCCCCAGAAATCCTTGTTCTTGAAAGGCGCGATGGCGGCGGAATAACCGGTGCCGACCGGATTGATGAATACCAGGTCGCTCTTGTCGAGCAGGCTGTCGGGATTGTCTTCCAGGGTATACGGCGGCGGCGGCGTGAAGCCAGGCATGGAGGTCTTGATGCGCTTCGGCGCAAACGAGCCCAGCAGCACGAACACCGACGACGAGCCCGGCCCGCCGTTATAGAAGAACGTGACCGGACGCGCATTCAGGTCCTGGCCGTCGACAGTAAACGCGACGTAGAAGATTTTTGCAGCCGGCTGCGAAGTATCGGCATCGACCGCCACCAGGTGGCCGGCGGTGGCGGTGTACTGATAGGCGCGCTTGCCTATCGTGGTGGCGTGATGGGTGACCGCTGCATTCTCGGACGCCTCGGCCACTGAATCGCTCGGCCCGGTGCCGTAGGCGGTCGGGTCGAAACAAGGCTGGTCGCCGGCTGGGTCCGCTGCGCGGGCCGATGCATGGTTGCTGCTCATGGTCTCTCCTTGGTCGAAGTTGCGGTCCGCCGGCCGCCGCTGCTACAGCACGCTTGCCAGTTTCTTGCCGTCCGGGCTGCCCAGTCCGGTGCAGGCGTCCCAGCCGGGCGCCGCGGCAAAGTAGCCGTTGTTGCCCTGCGTGACGTCGTGGAAGGCAGCCTGCTGCTGGTACAGCTTCGGGTTGACGAAGCCGACCGCGCTGCCCTTCACCGTGTTGATACGGGCCAGCAATGCCGCCCACAGCGGCGCCACCGCGCTGGTGCCGCCCACTACTGCATCGGCGCCGTCGATATACACCTGGTAGCCGGTGACCGGATCGGCGTTGCCGGCCACATCCGGCACGCCGCGTTTCGCCAGCGGCTGGTGTCTGCCGTCGCTGCCGGTAAGCACCAGGCTTTTTTGCCAGGCCGGCAGCGCAAACACCGCGCTGACGCCGCCACCGCCGGCGCCGCCCTGCGTGCCGCCGTTCCATACCACCTCGCTCTCGATCGCCTTCCCGGCCGCCTGCAGGCGGGTGCCGCCGCAAGCCAGCACATACGGGCTGGACGCCGGAAAATCGACATGGTTGCCGCCGGCCACGCCGTCGCTCGAACCGCTGTCGCCGGAAGCAACGCACACCGTTACTCCCATCGCGGCCGCCGCCTGCAGCGCTGCATTGAACGATTGCATGGCTTGCTGCGTCCAGCGCGGTTCGGCGCTGCCCCAGCTGATCGAGACGATGGACGGCTTATTGACGTTGTCATGCACGGCGCTGTTGAGCGCGTTGAGGAAACCGGCATCCGTATTGGTCGAAAAATACACCACGATATGCGCTTCGGGCGCCAGCGCGCCGGCAATCTGGATATCCAGCACCACCTCGCCGTCGGCGCCGTTGGCATCGCCGCTGGGCTGGTTGCCGGGGCCGTTCACCGTGACCGCGGTGATCTTCGGCAGCGCGATGCCCAGTTTGGAAAAATAAGCTTGCTGGTCGGCGTCCCGGTAACCGCCGCCCAGTTCGATGATGGCGATGCACTGGCCGGCGCCGAGGTTGTCAGGAAAGTCGTACAGGGATGCAAACTGGGTCGGCAGGAAGGAGGCGGTGGCGGCATTGTGCGGCGCGAAGCGGAACGGCGGCTGCAGGCGGAACAGCGGGCGCGCTTGCGGGCGGTTGTCGAGGCCGACCACCGCCGTCACGATATCCTGCAGCTCGGCCGGGATGTGGACCGCACCGGTGCGGCCCCGATAGTTGCCAAGATGCGATTCGTAACGCTGCAGGTCGACATCGAATACCTGGTTGAACTGCGCCACGCTGCCGCTCAGCGTGACGGTGCTGCAAGCAGGATCTTCGCGCACCACCTGCAATCCATGGTCGCGCGCAAATGCGGTCACCTTGGCGACATCTTGCGGCGAAGCGGAAAATTTCCGGGCGAATTCTTCGCGCGAGAGATGCGCTGCAACCGCCGCGCCCGCGCATTGTTTGTCGACGATGTCGCACAACTCCTGGTCTGCGCTGCGGCGCATGACGATCGTCACTTCGAGCTGCTCGGCGGGGGCGGCGCTGCCGACGCTTTTGGCGCCGGAAGGGAGGCTGCGTTCGCTGCCTGGGAGGGGGATTTTTGCCATAACTGTCAAACTCCGTTTCTGGAACAGATACAGTGAAGACGTGCAGAAAAACATTGCTGCCACCGTCTTGCCGATGGCAGCGTCACGCCTGGTCCAGGTCTGACCGGTGCATGGGGGCACAGTTCCTTTCTGCGTAGAAATATTCTACAGCGGATCCCTGTTTGCCATGCCGCGGCGGCCAATCCGCTGTGCACTAGTTGCGCAGCTTCCTCAAGTCCGGATGCAGCAGCATGAGCATGGCAAACAGCGACAGCAGCATGCCGCTGTATATGAACAGCTGTGACGGCGTCAGGTACAAGATCAGGTAGCCGGCAATCAGCGCCGACAGCGGTGCAATCGTGATCAGGATCAGCATCAGGATGCTGAGCACCCGGCCGTGGAGTTCGGTCGGAATCCGGCGCTGGATCCAGGTGAACAATCCGACCTGCACGTAGCCGGCGCCGACGCCTACCGCAAGCATCAGCGCCAGGCCCACCTCGAGCACATGGGTGAATCCCATGCCGAGCACGGCCATGCCTGCCAGGCCGTCGATCAGGCAGACCGCGACGCCGAGGCTGGCCGTTTTCCTGGCGCGCAAGCCGGAGCACACGATGCCGGCCAGCTGGCCCAGGCCGTTGGCGGCGATCAGTATGCCGAACGCCGAGGCGCCGCCGCCCAGCTGGCGGTCCACCCACAGCGGCAGCCCTACCTGCACCGGGCCGGCCAGCAGCAAGGTGACCACGCCCCAGTAACTGATCAGCGTCCTCAGCACGCGGTCGGACCACAGCCATTTTGCGGCGGGGACGATGGTGGCAAGCAGCGGCACATGATGATCCGGCGCGGCCTGCCGGTGCGGCTGCAAGCGCGGCACGGTGATTGCGGCAAGCAGGAAACAGCACGCATTCAGCAAGAAAACCAGTCCCAGCCCATCCGCCGCCGACGCCAGCAGGCCGGCCAGGAGCGGCCCGCCCAGCATCGACACCTGGGTGACGCCCATGAGCATGGCGTTCGCCGGCTGCAGCTGGCGCGGGTCGATCAGCCTGGGCAACATGGCGACCCGCGCCGGGATCGCAAAAGCGCCCGCCAGTCCCATGCCGCAGGCAAACAGGTAGACCATCCAGAGCGCCAGCAAGTCATGCAGCAGCAACGCGCCGACTGCCGTCAGCAGGACGGTGCCGCCGGCCAGGGCGCATGTCAGCACAGTGCGCGGCGAATGCCGGTCAACCACCACGCCGGCGAACACCAGGAAAAGGATTTTCGGCACCGCCATCACCGCCAGCACCGTGCCCAGCGCCAGGCTGTTGTTGCTCAGCTTCAGCACCAGCCAAGGCAACGCCACCGTCGTCAGCTGCTCGCCCAGGAAGGCGGCGAAGGCCCCCAGCATCAGCAGCAGGAAACCGCGATGCAGCAATACCGGCGGCGGCCCCGCCCGGTCGGCAGGAACCGCGTTTTCCGCTGCGAGTTCTTCGGTCATTTCGGTCATGGCGGGAGCTTGTGCTTTCGAGCAGTCTGGCGTGGCGTGGGAAGGCAAGGCGGGATCCGTGCATTACCGATGCAAATGCTATCAACGTTGTTGAAAATGCAATCAAAAGACTGGGTGCGCATTAGTCTACTGTGATTTTCCGCAATGCAACAGCCTGTGAAAAGTGACAGTTTCGGCGTTTTTTACTTTCTGTACAGTAACAATGTTACTTCGTTTTACTTGCAATAGCGTTATCACTTTTGCCTCGCAACCAGTCAATGCGGCGGCTGGCTGCCTTCCTGGCGCCGCCGCCGAAGGCTGGTTACCGCAACTGGTGTCCGTCACAAACTTGTTTCCAAGCCAAGAGAATTCCATGCGCGCGCTCCCCCTACAGCAGCTTTGTCCATTCTCTCTCGCCACTGAGGCAACCGCCTCCAGCAGCATCCCTTAAGACCCTGCTCCAACCCGAGAATCGACGCCGGCGATCCACATGCCGTGGCAGGCGGCGGCCCGGGAGAAGCAGAACACCTCCTTGATTTCCGATTGTTGTCAAAACACTGCCTAGAGGTTTTTATGTCGAATCCGGTTGAAACACTTGCAGCACCAGGCGCGTTGGCCAACGGCGGACCAGCGTCGGTCCACCCACTTTCTTCCGTGCAGCAAGTGGTCTGGCTGGACCAGATGCTGAATCCGGACATCCCTTACTACAACATCGGACTGGCGGTGCAAATCGACGCGGCCGTCGATCCGCTCATACTGCAGCAGGCCATCCGCCATTTCGCGATGGAAAACGACGCCGCCAGGCTGGTGCTGGTCAAAGCCGGCGGCATGGCGCAGCAGCAGGTGCTGCCGTCGGTGGATTTTGTGCTGCCGGTACTGGATTTTTCCGGCGAAGCCGATGGCGACCTGCATGCCCGGCAGCGCATGGAACAGGTGTTCAAACAGCCGTTCGACCTGTACGGCGGGCTGCTCTGGAAAATGGCGCTGATACGCGTGAGCCCTTCGCGCTATTACTGGCTGCTGTGCTACCACCACCTAGTCGCCGACGGCATCAGTACTTCGCAGAGCTTCACCAGCATCGCCAGCGCCTACAACCGGCTGCTCGGACTGGACGTGACATTGGCCGAAGCCGCGCCCTCCTACCTGGATTTCATCGCCAAGGACCGGGACTATTTTTCTTCCGCGCGGTTTGCGCTCGACAAGGAATTCTGGCGCCAGCGTTTCACGCAGCTGCCGGCGCGGCTGGTTGCCGGCGACAGCGCGCTCGCGGCCAGGCAGCTGGCTCCCAGCGCGCAGCACTACTGGTCTATCGAACGTGCGCGCTTCGACAAGATGACCGCCTTTGCAACGGCACACGGATTTTCCGCGCCGGATTTCATGCTGGCCTTGACCAGCGTGTATTTCGCGCGCGCCAACGACCTCGACGAAGTTGTCATCGGCGTGCCCATCCATAACCGCGGCAACGCGCGCGAAAAAAACACCTTCGGCATGTTCTCGTCGATCATTCCGGTGGGGATCGCACTGGACCGGCAGCAGCCGTTCAGCCAGGCGATGGCAGCCGTTGCCAAGGAATTGCGCCGTTGCTACCGCCATCAGCGCTGCCCGATCGTCGAGATCAACCGCGCCCACAACGTGGTGCAGAACGGCTATCGCCAGCTGTTCGACGTCTCGCTTTCCTATGAAGTCTTCAATACCGATTTCCCCATGGGCGACGGGCTGGCCAGCGGCGTCAAGCTGGACCATGGATTCGAACAGACGCCGCTGGCCCTGTCGGTCCGGGATTTCCACCAGGGCCAGGACGTGCTGGTGGTGTTCGATTACAACACCCGTCATTTCACGCAGGATGAAATCGCCCGGATACAAAGCCGCATGGCCTTGCTGATGGATGCCGTCATCGACGGCGCGGATTGTGCGATAGCCCGGCTGCCGCTGCTCGATGCCGGGGAGCGCCACCAGGTCGTGACGGCCTGGAACGCCACGCAGGCGAGTTATCCATCGTCCCTGCTGCCGCAGCTGTTCGAGGCGCAGGCGGCAAAAACGCCGCAGGCGGCGGCAGTTATACAAGGCGCCGAACAGCTGAGCTACGACGAACTTAATCGCCAGGCCAACCGGCTTGCGCATTACCTGCGCGAACTGGGCGTGCAGCCGGACGACCGGGTCGCGGTCTGCGTCGAGCGCAGCGTATCGATGGTGGTCGGCCTGCTGGGTGTGCTCAAGGCAGGCGCGGCCTATGTGCCGCTGGACCCGGCTTACCCGGCGGACCGGCTGGCGCACATGCTGCACGACAGCGCGCCGCGGGCAGTGCTGACGCAGGCCGGGATCGAAGGCGGCTGGCAGCAGGTCCGGGCAGCGATTCCATCTGGCTTGCCGCTGCTCGATCTGCAGACCCCGGCCTGGAGCGCCTGTCCGGACCACAACCCGGACAGCAGCCGGCTCGCGCCATCCCACCTGGCTTACGTGATCTATACCTCGGGTTCGACCGGCACGCCGAAAGGAGTGATGATTGAACACCGCAACCTGAGCAACCTGGTGCATTGGCACAACGCAGCATTCGAGGTACAGGCGGGCCATCGGACTTCGTGCGTAGCGCGGCTGGGATTCGATGCCGCGGCTTGGGAAATCTGGCCGGGGCTGAGCATCGGCGCAACCCTGCTGCTGCCGGTGCAGGACGACGACGCGGCGACGGTGCTGGCATGGTGGAGCGAACAAACGCTGGATGTCAGTTTCCTGCCGACGCCGATGGCCGAACACGCCCTGCGCAACGGCATCGGCAATCCGCACCTGCGCCGCCTGCTGACCGGCGGCGATCGCTTGCGGCTCGCTCCGCAGGCCGGTTTGCCGTTCTCCCTGGTCAACAACTATGGCCCGACCGAGGCCACGGTGGTCGCCACTTCCGGCAGGCTGGCAGCAACCGACGAGGTCTTGCATATCGGCCGGCCGATTGCCAACGCCCAGGCCTACCTGCTGGATGCCGAGGGTGAGCCGGTGCCGGTCGGCGTGGCAGGCGAGCTGCACATCGGCGGCGCCGGCGTAGCGCGCGGCTACCTGAACCAGCCGGAACTGACCGAACAGCGCTTCGTTCCCGATCCATTCTCGCCGCAACCCGGCGCACGCCTGTACAAGACCGGCGACCTGGCGCGCTGGCAGGCCGACGGCAACCTGGTTTACCTGGGCCGCAACGATTTCCAGGTCAAGATCCGCGGCTTCCGCATCGAACTGGGCGAAATCGAAACCCAGCTGGCTTCCCATCCGGCCATCCGCGAAGCGGTGGTCATCGTGCGCGAAGACACGCCCGGCGACCAGCGCCTGGTGGCCTACATCGTGGCCGACCAGGAAATCGAGGCCGCGGCGCTGCGCACGCATCTTGGCCTCAGCCTGCCCGACTACATGGTGCCGGCGGCTTATGTCACGCTGGCGGCGCTGCCATTGACGCCGAACGGCAAGCTGGACCGCAAGAACCTGCCGGCGCCCGGCGGCGATGCTTACGCCTTCAACGGATATGCCGCGCCAGAGGGAACAACCGAAACCGTCCTGGCGGCGATCTGGTCGGAGCTGCTGCAGATCGACCGCATCGGCCGCCATGACAATTTCTTCTCGCTGGGCGGCCATTCGCTGCTGGCCGTGACGCTGGTGGAAAGGATGCGCCAGCAAGGTTTGCAGGCGGAGGTGCGCGCGCTGTTCGCCGCGCCGACCCTGGCCGGACTGGCCGCCGCCATCGGTGCGGAGAGCCGCCTGGTTGCCGCGCCTCCCAGCCTGATTCCCGCCGGCTGCGAATGCATCACGCCGGCGATGCTGCCGATGGTGGCGTTGACCGATGCAGAAATTGCCCATGTGGCCGACAAGGTTCCCGGCGGTGCCGCCAACGTGCAGGATATCTACCCGCTGGCGCCGCTGCAGGAAGGCATCCTGTTCCATCACATGATGGCCAAGGAAGGCGATCCCTATCTGCTGGTCGGCATGACCGGCTTCGATACGCGGGACCGGCTGGCGTCCTACCTGACGGCATTGCAAGGCGTGATACAGCGCCACGACGTGCTGCGCACCGCCATCGTCTGGGAGGGCGTGCCGGAACCGCTGCAGGTAGTCTGGCGCTCGGCGCCGCTGGTGCAGGAGGAACTGATGCTCGATCCGGCCGACGGCGATATCGCCGGCCAGCTGCGCGCCCGTTTCGATCCGCGCCATACCCGCCTCGACCTGTCGCAGGCGCCATTGATGCGCACCAGTTTTGCCTACGACTCTTTACAAAATCGCTGGGTGCTGCTGACCCTGATCCACCACCTGGTGAACGACCACACCACTCTGGAAGTAGTCCGCGCCGAAATCGCCGCGCATTTGCTGGGACAGCAAGCGCAGTTGCCGGTCCCGCTGCAATTCCGCAACCATGTGGCGCAGGCGCGGTCCGGCGCCAGCACCGAGGCGCACGAAACTTTCTTCCGCCGGATGCTGGGCGACGTCGACGAGCCAACCGCGCCGTTCGGTTTGCTGGAAGTGCATGGCGACGGCGGCGGACTGGAAGAGAGCCACGTGCAGCTCGACGCCAGGCTGTCGCAGCGCTTGCGGCAGCAGGCGCGGCAACTGGGCGTCAGCGCAGCCAGCCTGTTCCATCTCGCATGGGGCCAGGTGCTGGCGCGGGTCGCCAACCGCAGCGACGTCGTGTTCGGCACGGTGCTGTTCGGCCGCATGCAGGGCGGCGAAGGCGCCGACCGCATGATGGGCTTGCTGATCAATACCCTGCCGCTGCGGATCAGCATCGATGCCCAAGGCGCGGCGGCAAGCGTGCGGCGCACCCACGCCTTGCTGGTGGAACTGATGGAACACGAACATGCCTCGCTGGCACTGGCGCAGCGCGCCAGTGCGATTGCAGCGCCGCAGCCCTTGTTCTCGGCCTTGCTCAACTATCGCCACAGCATGCCCAGCCAGGCAGCGCCCTCCGAGCAAGAAGCCTGGAACGGCATTACCCGGATTTCAGGCGAGGAACGCAGCAACTATCCCTTGAGCCTGTCGGTGGACGACCTCGGATCCGGCTTCTCCCTGACCGCGCAAGTGACGCCTGCGGTCGGCGCATTGCGCGTGTGCGGTTTCATGGAGACCGCGCTGGAACGCCTGGTGGCGGCGCTGGAGACGACGCCGGAGCGCGCCATCAACAGCATAGACGTGCTGCCGGCAACAGAGCGCCGGCAGATCGTCGAAACGTGGAACGCAAACCAGCCCAGCTATCCCGGGCAATTGCTGCCGCAGCTGTTCGAAGCGCAGGCCGCAAAGACACCGCAGGCGGTGGCAGTGACGCATGGCGCCGAACAGCTGAGCTACGCCGAACTCAACCGCCAGGCCAACCGGCTGGCGCACTACCTGCGCGAACTGGGCGTGCAGCCGGACGACCGGGTCGCGATCTGCGTCGAGCGCGGCATATCGATGGTGGTCGGTTTGCTGGCCGTGCTGAAGGCAGGCGCGGCCTATGTGCCGCTCGATCCGGCTTATCCGGCCGACCGCCTGGCGCACATGCTCAACGACAGCGCGCCGCGGGTAGTGCTGACGCAGGCCGGGATCGAAGGCAGCTGGCCGCAGGTGAAAGCGACGATTGCACCCGGCCTGCCGCTGCTGGACCTGCAGGCGCCGGCCTGGAGCGCCTATCCGGACTACAATCCCGACAGCAGCCACCTGGCGCCGTCAGACATGGCCTACGTGATCTACACCTCGGGCTCGACCGGCATGCCGAAAGGCGTGATGGTCGAACATCGCAATGTAACGCGCCTGTTTGCGGCGACCGACGCCTGGTTCCATTTCGATTCGCAAGATGCCTGGAGTCTGTTCCATTCCTTCGCCTTCGATTTCTCGGTATGGGAAATCTGGGGCGCCTTGCTGCATGGCGGGCGCCTGGTGGTGGTGCCCCTGGAAACAGCACGTTCGGCGGAAGATTTCTATCGCCTGTTATGCCGCGAAAAAATAACCATCCTCAACCAGACGCCAAGCGCCTTCCGTCAGCTGATTGCAGCGCAAGGCGGCAGCGCCGAAACGCACCGGCTGCGGCATGTGATTTTCGGCGGCGAAGCGCTGGAACCGGCAACCCTGGCCCCGTGGTACGCGCAAAACCAGGGCTGCGCCACGCGCCTGATCAATATGTACGGGATTACGGAAACCACTGTCCACGTTACCTACCAGCCGATTGAAGCGGCCGACACCGCGCGCGGCGGCGTCAGTCCGATCGGCGTGCGCATCCCGGACCTCAGCGTGTACCTGCTGGATGCCCGAGGCGAACCGGCGCCGGTCGGCGTGCCCGGCGAACTGTACATCGGCGGCGCCGGCGTGGCGCGCGGCTACCTGAACCGGCCGGAACTGACCGAGCAGCGCTTCATTCCCGATCCATTCTCGCAACAGCCGGATGCGCGCCTGTACAAGACCGGCGACCTGGCGCGCTGGCAGGCCGACGGCAACCTGGTTTACCTGGGCCGCAACGATTTCCAGGTCAAGATCCGCGGCTTCCGCATCGAACTGGGCGAAATCGAAACCCAGCTGGCGGCGCATGCAGCGATCCGCGAGGCGGTCGTCATCGCGCGCGAAGATATTCCCGGCGACAAGCGCCTGGTGGCCTACATCGTGGTCCATGAAGAAGTCGACGCCGAAACCTTGCGCGCGCACCTGAACCTCAACCTGCCGGACTACATGGTGCCGGCGGCTTATGTCACGCTGCCGGCCTTGCCGTTGACGGCGAACGGCAAGCTGGACCGCAAGAACCTGCCGGCGCCGGATAGCGGCGCCTACGCCGTGAGCGGTTATGAAGCGCCGCAGGGTGAAACCGAGATGGCGCTGGCGGCCATCTGGTCTACCCTGCTGCAGGTCGACCGCATCGGCCGCCACGACAATTTCTTTTCGCTGGGCGGCCATTCGCTGCTGGCTGTCAGCTTGATGGAAAAAATGCGCCAGCAAGGCCTGCAGGCAGAGGTGCGCGCGCTGTTCGCCGCGCCGACCCTGGCCGGACTGGCCGCCGCCATCGGCGAGGAGAGCCGCCTGGTCGCTGTCCCGGCCAGCCTGATCCCGGCCGGATGCGAGCTCATCACACCGGCAATGCTGCCGATGGCTGCCTTGAGCAGCGTTGAAATTGACCGCGTGGTCGACAGCGTCCCCGGCGGCGCCGCCAATGTGCAGGATATCTATCCGCTGGCGCCGCTGCAGGAAGGAATCCTGTTCCATCACCTGATGGCCCAGGACGGCGATCCCTATCTGCTGGTCGGATTGACCGCTTTCGATACGCGGGCGCGCCTCGATGGATATCTGGCAGCCCTGCAAGGCGTGATGCAGCGCCACGACGTACTGCGCACCGCGATTGTCTGGGAAGGCGTACCCGAACCGCTGCAGGTGGTCTGGCGCTCGGCGCCGCTGGTGCAGGAGGAACTGATGCTCGATCCAGCCGACGGCGACGTCGCCGCCCAGCTGCGCGCCCGTTTCGATCCGCGCCACACCCGCCTCGACCTGTCGCAGGCGCCCCTGATGCGGACCAGCTTTGCCTACGACTCTGTACAGGAACGCTGGGTGTTGCTGACCCTGATGCATCACCTGGTGAGCGACCATACCACCCTGGAAGTAGTGCGCGCCGAAATCGCCGCGCATTTGCAAGGACAGCAAGCGCAGCTGCCGGTCCCGCTGCAGTTCCGCAATTACGTAGCGCAGGCCCGGCTGGGCGGCAACATCGAGGTGCATGAAGCCTTCTTCCGCCGGATGCTGGGCGACGTCGATGAGCCAACCGCGCCGTTCGGCTTGCTGGAAGTGCATGGCGACGGCGGCGGACTGGAAGAAGGCCATGTGCAGCTCAGTGCAGCGCTGTCAAAGCGTCTGCGGCAGCAGGCGCGGCAACTGGGCGTCAGCGCAGCCAGCCTGTTCCATCTTGCATGGGGCCAGGTGCTGGCGCGGATCGCCAACCGCAGCGACGTCGTGTTCGGCACCGTGCTGTTCGGCCGCATGCAAGGCGGCGAAGGCGCCGACCGCATGATGGGCTTGCTGGTCAATACCCTGCCGCTGCGGATCAGCATCGATGCGCAAGGCGCGGCGGCAAGCGTGCGGCATACGCATGCCTTGCTGACCGAACTGATGGAACACGAACATGCCTCGCTGGCGCTGGCGCAGCGCGCCAGTGCGATTGCCGCGCCGCAGCCCTTGTTCTCGGCCTTGCTCAACTATCGCCACAGCGTGCTTGGCGAAACCACAGCCGCCGAGCAGGCAACCTGGGAAGGCATCACCCAGATTTCGGGAGAGGAACGCAGCAATTATCCGTTGACCCTGTCGGTGGACGACCTCGGATCCGGCTTCGCCTTGACCGCGCAAGTGACGCCTGAGGTCGGCGCATTGCGCGTGTGCGGTTTCATGCAGACCGCGCTGGAACGCTTGGTGGCGGCGCTGGAGACAACCCCGGAACGTGCCGTCAACAGCATCGATGTCATGCCGGCCGCCGAACGCCACCAGGTCGTCAGCAGCTGGAACGCAACAAAAACCAGGCAGCCGGCGCCATTGTTGCCGCAGCTGTTCGAGGCGCAGGCCGCGAAGACGCCGCAAGCAGTCGCGGCGGTGCACGGAACGGCGCAGCTGAGCTATGCCGAACTCAATCGCCAGGCTAACCAGCTGGCGCATCACCTGCGGCAGCTGGGAGTCAAGCGCAATGACCGCATAGCGCTGCAGCTGGAGCGTTCGCTGCCGCTGCTTGTCGCCATACTGGCGATCCTCAAATGCGGCGCCGCCTATGTGCCGATCGACGCCGGCCTGCCCGACGAGCGCAAGATCTTCATGGCGAACGACAGCAACGCCACCCTGCTCCTGGCGCACAGCTCAGGCCGCTGGCCGGCGCAAGCTCCACTGGCCAGGCTCGACCTGGACCATATCGCCGCCAGCGCCTATGCCGCCGACAACCTGACGCCGGGCGGCGACGACGATACGATCGCCTACATCATGTACACCTCCGGCTCGACCGGGCAGCCGAAGGGCGTGATGGTGCCCCATCGCGGCATCAAGCGCCTGGTGCTGGAAAACGGCTACGCCGCATTCGACGCCAGCGACCGCATCGCATTCGCCGCCAATCCGGCCTTCGACGCCTCGACCGTCGAAATCTGGGGCGCCTTGCTGAACGGCGGGCGCATCGTGGTAATCGACAAAGAAATATTCCTTGATCCGCTGCACCTGGCCGATGCGCTTGAACGGCAAGGCATCACCACGCTGTTCCTGACGACCGCGGTGTTCAACCAATGCGCAGCGGCCGCGCCGGATGCGTTCGGCCGCCTGCGTTTCCTGATGACCGGCGGCGAACGCTGCGATCCGGTGGCGTTTGCGCGTGTGCTGGAAGCCGGCAAACCCGGGCACCTGATCCACTGCTACGGGCCGACCGAAGCGACCACCTACGCCACTACATACGAAGTCAGCGCGGTCGATGCAAGCCAGGCAACCATACCGATAGGCCGGCCGATCGCCAGCACCCAGGTGTACCTGCTGGACGCGCATGGCGAGCCGGTGCCGGTTGGCGTGGCGGGCGAGATGTATATCGGCGGCGCCGGCATAGCGCGCGGTTACCTCAATCGCGAAGAATTGACGGCGGAACGCTTCATTCCGGACCGTTTCAGCGGCCAGCCAGGCGCCTTGCTGTACCGTACCGGCGACCTGGCGCGCTGGCAGGCCGACGGCAACCTGGTGCACCTGGGACGCAACGACTTCCAGGTCAAGATCCGCGGTTTCCGCATTGAACTGGGCGAGATCGAAGCCAAGTTGGCATCGCATCCGGCAGTACGCGAGGCGGTGGTGATTGCACGCGAAGACAATCCTGGCGACAAGCGCCTGGTGGCATATATCATCGCCAGCGAAGAAATCGACGCCGCGGCCTTGCGCTCCCACCTGAGCGTCAGCATGCCCGAGTACATGGTGCCGGCGGCGTACGTCATGCTGGCGGCGCTGCCGCTGACGCCGAACGGCAAGCTGGACCGGAAACACTTGCCGGCACCCGAGGCCGACGCTTACGCTGCGAGCGGTTATGTCGCACCGGAAGGCGAAACCGAAATCGCCCTGGCGGCGATCTGGTCGCAACTGCTGCGGGTCGACCGCATCGGCCGCCACGACAATTTCTTTTCGCTGGGCGGCCATTCGCTGATAGCGGTGCAGATGATTTCGCGCATCAGGCAGGCGTTCGCCGTCGAGGTAGCGATCAGCACCCTGTTCGCGTATCCGGTGCTGCGCGATTTTTCCGCGCAGCTGCCGGCCGGCGGCCAGAGCGCGCGGCCGCCGCTGACCGCCGCCACCGCCGCCGAGCGCGAACAGCTGTCGTTCGCCCAGCAGCGCTTGTGGTTCCTGGAACAGATGGGCGGGGTCAGCCATGCCTATCACATCCCGCTGGGCCTGCAGCTGCGCGGCGAACTTGACCGGGTGGCCCTGGTCCAGGCGCTGGAGCGCCTGGTGTTCCGCCACGAAGCGCTGCGCACCAGCTTTGCTGCAAAAGAAGGCCACGGCGCGATCCAGCGCGTGGCAGCCGCGGACGTCAGCCATTTCCATCTGCTGGAACACGACTTGCGGCACCATCCGGAGCGCGATGCGGAGCTGGAGCGCCTGCTTGCCGTGGAAGCGGCGCGGCCGTTCGACCTGGCCCAGGGCCCGCTGATCCGCGGCTTGCTGCTGCAAGAAACGCGGACCCGGCACACGCTCTTGATCACGGCCCACCATATCGTTTCAGACGGCTGGTCGACAGCTATCCTGCTCGATGAAATCAACGCGCTCTACAACGCCTACCACGAAGGTCGCCATGACCCGCTGCCGCCGCTGACGGTGCAATATCCCGATTACGCGGCATGGCAAAGGCGCTGGATGAGCGGAGCGGTGCTGGAACAGCAGGCGGCGTACTGGAAGCAGAGCCTGGCAGGCGCGCCGACCTTGCTCGAAGTGCCGGCAGATTATCCGCGCCCGCCGCAGCAAGACTATGCCGGCTCCAGCATCGATACAACGCTGGACGCCACGCTGACGCGCAAACTGAAAGCACTGAGCCAGCGCCACGGCAGCACCCTGTACATGACGCTGCTGGGCAGCTGGGCCTTGCTGCTGGGCCGGCTGGCGGGACAGGATGATGTCGTCATCGGCACCCCGGCGGCCAACCGCAGCCAGCAGGAAGCAGAGGGCTTGATCGGCTTTTTCGTCAACACGCTGGCGCTGCGCATCCGCCTGCCGGAAAACGCAACGGTTGCCACGCTGCTGGCGCATGTCAGGCAGCAAGCGCTGGCGGCGCAGCAGCACCAGGAAATCCCGTTCGAGCAAGTGGTGGAACATACCCATCCGGTGCGCAGCATGGCGCACAGCCCCCTGTTCCAGGTGATGTTTGCATGGCAGAACGCGCCGCAAGGCAAGCTGCAGCTGTCCGGGCTGGAGCTGGCGCCGCTGGCCGTCAGGCAGGTCACGGCAAAATTCGACCTGACCTTGGCGCTGGCCGAATCGGGCGATGCGGTAACCGGCTCGCTGGAATATGCGACAGCCTTGTTTGAGCAAGGCACGGTGCAGCGCTACCTGGGTTATTGGCATCGCCTGCTGCAAGCGATGGTCGCCGACGATGGGCAGCAGATCGCCAGCCTGCCGTTGGCAGGTGAAGCGGAACGCCGGCTATTGGATGGCTGGAATGCAACCCAGGTGGCGTATCCGGAGCGTGAATCGCTGTTGCATCAGTTATGCGAAGCGCAAGCCGCGCGGACGCCGCAAGCGGTAGCGGTGGAACAGGGAACGCAGCAGCTGAGCTATGCCGAACTCAATCGCCAGGCCAACCAGCTGGCGCATTACCTGCGCGAGCTGGGCGTGCAGCCGGACGACCGGGTGGCGATCTGCGCCGAACGCAGCCTGGCCATGGTGGTTGCCCTGCTGGCAGTGCTGAAGGCCGGCGCTGCCTACGTGCCGCTGGATCCGGCCTATCCGGCGGACCGCCTGGCGCACATGCTCAGCGACAGCGGACCGCGCGTGGTATTGACGCAAGCCGGGATCGAAGGCGGCTGGCAGCAGGTCCTGACAGCGATTCCAGAGGGCTTGCCGGTGCTCGACCTGCAAGCGTCAAGCTGGGATGCCTATCCAGGCCACAATCCGGACAGCAGCCATCTCACGCCGTCAGACCTGGCGTACGTGATCTACACCTCGGGTTCGACCGGAAAACCGAAGGGCGTGATGAACGAGCATCGCGGCGTGGTCAACCGCATGCTGTGGATGCAGCAGGCTTACGGCTTGGAACAGCACGACGTGGTGCTGCAAAAGACGCCTTTCAGTTTCGACGTCTCGGTGTGGGAATTCTTCTGGCCGCTGATCGTCGGCGCCAAGCTGGTGATGGCCAAGCCGGATGGCCACAAGGATCCGCGTTACCTGAGCGAAGTCATCCGTGCCGCCGGCGTGACCACGCTGCATTTCGTGCCATCCATGCTGCAAGTATTCGCCGCGCATGGCGAGGCGGCAAGCTGCACCGGCATCGTCCGCGTGATGTGCAGCGGTGAAGCGCTACCGGCAGCGCTGGTGCGCAGCTTCCATGCGCTGCTGCCGCAAGCCCGGCTGCATAACCTGTACGGCCCTACCGAAGCCGCGGTCGATGTCACTGCGTGGACTTCCGCTGCGGGAGAAGCCAAGGCGCTGATTCCTATCGGCAAGCCGATTGCCAATACCAGCATCCACATCCTCGACGCCCTCGGCCAGCCGGCGCCGATCGGTGTCGCCGGCGAACTGCATATCGGCGGTGTGCAAGTGGCGCGCGGTTACTTGAACCGGCCGGAACTGACCGAGCAGCGCTTCATTCCCGATCCGTTCTCGCCACAGCCCGGCGCCCGCCTGTACAAGACCGGCGACCTCGCGCGCTGGCAAGCCGACGGCAACCTGGCCTACCTCGGGCGCAACGACTTCCAGGTCAAGATCCGCGGCTTCCGCATCGAGCTGGGCGAGATCGAAACCCAGCTGGCTTCCCATCCGGCGATCCGCGAGGCGGTGGTGATCGCGCGCGAAGACATTCCCGGCGACAAGCGCCTGGTGGCCTACATCGTGGCCGACGAAGAAATCGGCGCCGAGACCCTGCGCGCGCACCTTGGCAGCAGCATGCCGGACTACATGGTGCCGGCCGCCTATGTCACGCTGGCAGCGCTGCCATTGACGCCGAACGGCAAGCTGGATCGCAACAGCCTGCCGGCCCCGGACGGCGGCGCCTACGCCGCCAACGGTTATGCAGCGCCGGAAGGAGAAAGCGAAACCGCCCTGGCGGCCATCTGGTCGGAGCTGCTGCGGGTCGAGCGTGTCGGCCGCCACGACAACTTCTTCTCCCTCGGCGGGCATTCGCTGCTGGCGGTGCAGATGATGTCGCGCATCCGGCAGGCGTTCGGCGTCGAAGTAGCGTTGAGCACCCTGTTCATGCATCCGTTTTTTGCCGACTTTGCCGCGCAGCTGCCCGGCAGCGACGCCAGCATCCGGCCGGCGATGACGCTCGCCACCGGCGCCGAGCGGGAACAACTGTCGTTCGCCCAGCAGCGCTTGTGGTTCCTGGAGCAGATGGGCGAAGTGCGCCAGGCGTACCATGTGCCGCTGGCCCTGCAGCTGCGCGGCGAACTCGACCGGGTGGCCCTGGTCCAGGCGCTGGAGCGGCTGGTGTTCCGCCACGAAGCGCTGCGCACCAGCTTTATCCCGCAGCACGGCCAAGGTGCGATACAGCAGGTCGCAGCGGCTGACGTCAGCCATTTTCATTTGCTGGAGCACGACTTGCGGCACCATCCCGAACGCGACGCCGAACGGGAACGCCTGATCGCCGCGGAAGCCGCCGCACCGTTCGACCTGGCCCGCGGCCCGCTGATCCGCGGCCGCCTGCTGCAAGAGACGCGCACCCAGCACACGCTGCTGGTGACCATGCACCATATCGTTTCGGACGGCTGGTCGCTCGGCGTGCTGCTCAACGAAGTCAGCGCTCTGTATAACGCCTACCGGCAAGGCGAGCACGATCCGTTGCCGGCCCTGGCCGTGCAATATCCTGACTACGCGGCATGGCAGCGCCGCTGGATGAGCGGCACGGTGCTAGAACAGCAGACCGCGTACTGGACCGAAAACCTGGCCGGCGCGCCGACCTTGCTGGAACTGCCGACCGATTACCCGCGTCCGCCGCAGCAAGACTATGCCGGCGCCTGGGTCGACACCGTGCTGGATAGCGATCTGACGAAAAAGCTCAAGGCGCTGAGCCAGCGCCACGGCACCACCCTGCACATGACGCTGCTGGGCAGCTGGGCGCTGCTGCTGGGCCGGCTGGCGGGACAGGACGATATCGTCATCGGCACCCCGGCGGCGAACCGCAGCCAGCAGGAAGTGGAAGGCTTGATCGGTTTCTTTGTCAACACGCTGGCGCTGCGCATCCATCTGCCCGAGCAGGCGACGGTAGGCACGCTGCTGACCCATGTGAAGCAGCAATCCGTGGCCGCGCAGCAGCACCAGGAAATTCCTTTCGAGCAGGTGGTCGAGCATACGCACCCGGTGCGCAGCATGGCGCACAGTCCGCTGTTCCAGGTGATGTTCGCCTGGCAGAACGCGCCGCGAGGCAGGCTCAGCCTGGCTGGCCTGGAAATGACGCAGCTGCCGTTCAAGCAGGTCACCGCGAAGTTTGACCTGACCCTGTCGCTGGGCGAATCGGACGACGCCATCGCCGGCGTCCTGGAATATGCCACGGCGCTGTTCGAACGCGGCACCGTGGAGCGTTACCTGGGTTATTGGCAGCGCCTGCTGCAAGCGATGGTCGAGGACGATGCGCAGCAGATCGCGCGCCTGCCGCTGCTGGGCGCCGCCGAACGCCACCAGATCGTCACGGCGTGGAACGCCACCGGCGCCGGCAATCCGCAAGACTTGCTGCCGCAGCTGTTCGAAGCACAGGCGGCCAAGACGCCGCAGGCGATTGCAGTAGTGCATGGCGCCGAGCAGCTGAGCTACGCCGGACTCAACCGCCGCGCCAACCAGCTGGCGCACTACCTGCGTGAGCTGGGTGTCAAGCCCGGCGACCGGGTGGCCCTGCATCTTGACCGTTCATCGCAACTGGTGGTTGCCGAACTGGCAATCCTGAAATGCGGCGCCGCCTATGTGCCGATCGATCCGGCGCTGCCCGATGAACGCAAGGTATTCATGGCAAGCGACAGCAGCGTCCGCCTGGTCCTGGCCCTGGAGGACGGCAACTGGCCGGCACTGGCCACGGTAGCCAGGGTCAACCTCGACGGCTCGCCGGAAACCGCATGCGCCGCGGATAACCTGGCGCCGGCGGGCGATAACGGCACGATCGCCTACATCATGTACACCTCGGGTTCGACCGGGCAGCCGAAGGGCGTGATGGTGCCCCACCGCGGCATCAAGCGCCTGGTGCTGGAAAACGGCTACGCCGCATTCGACGCCAGCGACCGCATCGCATTCGCCGCCAATCCGGCCTTCGACGCCTCGACCATGGAAATCTGGGGCGCCTTGCTCAACGGCGGACGGATCGTCGTGATCGACAAGGAGGTATTCCTCGATCCGTTCCGGTTTGCCGGGGCGCTGGAACAGCACGCTGTCACTGCGCTGTTCATCACCACCGCCGTATTCAACCAATGCGCGGCGATCGTGCCGGATGCATTCGGCACGCTGCGTTACCTGCTGACCGGCGGCGAACGCTGCGATCCGGCGGCGTTTGCGCGCGTGCTGGACGCCGGCAAACCCGGGCACCTGATCCACTGCTACGGGCCGACCGAAACCACTACCTATGCGACCACTTATGAAATCACGGCGGTCGACCCCGCCCAGGCCACCATACCGATAGGCCGGCCGATCGCCAACACCCAGGTATATCTGCTGGATACCCACGGCGAGCCGGTGCCGGTTGGCGTGACGGGTGAGATCTATATCGGCGGCGCGGGCGTAGCCTGCGGTTACCTGAACCGTCCCGAGCTGACGGAAGAAAGGTTCGTTCCGGATCGCTTCTCCGGACTGCCCGGCGCGCTGTTGTATCGCACCGGCGACCTGGCGCGCTGGCAGGCCGACGGCAACCTGGTGCACCTGGGACGCAACGACTTCCAGGTCAAGATCCGCGGTTTCCGCATCGAGCTGGGCGAGATCGAAGCCAAGCTGGCCTTGCATCCGGCGGTGCGCGAAGCGGTGGTGATCGCGCGCGAGGACAATCCTGGCGACAAGCGCCTGGTGGCCTATGTGGTCGCGCATGAAACTGCCGGCATGGAAACAGTCGATGCCGAAACGCTGCGCGCCTACCTGAGCGTCAACATGCCGGAGTACATGGTGCCGGCAGCGTATGTCATGCTGGCGGCGCTGCCGCTGACGCCGAACGGCAAGCTGGACCGCAAGCACCTCCCTGTGCCTGCGGCGGACGCCTATGCGGTCGGCGGTTATGTGGCGCCCGAGGGAGAAATCGAAACGGTCCTGGCCGGCATCTGGTCGGAACTGCTGCAGATCGAACGCATCGGCCGCCACGACAATTTCTTCTCGCTGGGCGGGCATTCCCTTTCGATATTGCAGGTCGTGAACCTGCTCAAGCAAAAAGGCGTGCGGATTTCAGCCAGCGACGTGTTTACCTATCCGACCGTCGCCGGGCTGGCCGAACACATCGCGCAGCTGAATCCGCTGGAGACGGAAAACGCTGCCGTGCCGATCCGCGCCGGCGGCCGGCAACGCCCCTTGTTCCTGATGCACGAAGGCTCGGGCTTGCTGATTTATGCGCATATGCTGGCAACCCATATCCATCCCGACATCCCGGTCTACGGCTTGCCGCCGGTGCCGCTGGAACAGCCGCAGCTGTCGACGGTGCAGGGCATGGCGGTGCGCGCGGCCGGCCTGATCCGGGCGGTGCAGCCGAACGGCCCCTACCGGCTGGCCGGCTGGTCGTTTGGCGGAGCGCTGGCTTACGAAGTAGCGCAACAGTTCCTCAATGCAGGCCAGGAGGTCGAGTTTATCGGGCTGTTCGATACCCACTGCTCCATCGGCGACGACGACGAGCGCGAATGGAAACTGGGCGACAAGCAGCTGATGCTGACGCTGCTGGAGGCTGCCGCCGGCAACGATCCAGTGCTCAAGGCCGCGATGGAAAAGCTGAAAGCGGCCGCGCCGGATATCGATGTCCCCACCCTGCTGCAGATGGCCAGGCGGAACGGCCTGTTTCCGGCCGGGTTTTCCTTGCAGGGCTTGCTACAGCTGATGGAGAACAGCCGCACCATCATCCGTGCCTACGGCGACTATGCGGCGCAGCCGATCGGCGTTCCGGTGCACTTCTACAGCGCCGAGGGCGATACCGTCAACGAGCCTCTGCGCGGCTGGGGCGCCGTGGTGCCGGAAATGCTGCTGCGGCTGGTGCCGGTGCCGGGCACCCACCAGTCGATGATGATTTCACCGCATATCGAGGTTTTTGCGCATGCATTGAATACCGCCTTGCAGCCGGCAAGGCAGGAAGGAGTACTGGCATCCCTGCAGCCCTGACACAGGACGTTGCAACAGGCAAACTTCCGGCTGGCCGGCTATCACCGTCGGCTGATAGCCATTAGCAGCCGGAAGCGAATGCCCGGACGGCACGGTGGGGTATGATAAAACTCCTCGGCTCCAGGCCCCGGGCTTGGCGCTTAACCTGATTCAAGGAGCAAGAAATGCTGACCAGTGCGCGCAACGAATTCACAGGCAAAGTGACCGCCATCCAAGAAGGCGCGGTCAACGATGAAGTCGAGATCACCCTCCCCGGCGGCGACCGCATCGTTGCGGTCATCACCCGGGAAAGCACCAAATACCTGGAACTGAAGCCGGGCGCGGAAGCACTGGCGCTGGTGAAGGCGCCATGGATCATCCTGTCTGCGCCCGACGCCGGCATCAAGTTCTCTACCCGCAACCGCCTGCAAGGCACGGTCAAGGCAGTGAAAGCCGGCGCGGTGAATACGGAAGTCGAAGTCAGCCTGAACGGCGGCGCGACGCTGGTGGCCATCATTACCCAGGAAAGCGCGACCAGCCTCGGCCTCGCAGCCGGCAAACCGATCGTGGCGATTTTCAAGGCATCGCACGTAATCGTCGGCGTCAAGACCTGAGCGCGGCGACCGGCAGCCGCAGCCCGGCGCCGAAGGCATCGCTCAGAACCAGTGATTGGCCTGTTTCAGGTCGTTGCGTAGTTCTTTAAAGCAATGATCGGTCCATTTGCTGCGGCTGACTTCGTTCCTGCGCATCAGGATGATCTTCCGTTTCAGCGTCGGCGAGCGCAGCGGCGCCACATGCAGGCTGCTGTCTTTCAGGTAAGCGGTATACAGGCTGGGCATGATGCCCACCGCAATCCCGGAGCGCACGATGCCGTACAGCGATTCGCTGTGGACTACCTGGTACAGGCTGGACGGCGCCAGTTCATGCTGGCGCAGCGCGGCTGAAGCGAACTCCCAGATGCTGCCGGTAGTAAACATCACGATCTCTTCCCCCGCCATCTGGCGCCACTGCACTTCCTTGGCCGCGGCCAGCGGATGGCCGCGCGCCACGATCAGCACCAGCTCGTCCTCGAACAAAGTCACGGTTTCCAGCGCATCGGTCTGGGCCTGCTTGACGCCGACGCAGAAATCCAGCTCGCCCGTATGCAGGGCTTCCAGCAGCGCGTCGTTAGGCATGTCGCACAGCACGATCTCGATCTGGTCGCCGTAGCTCTTGCTATAGCGCGCCACCACGGCGGCGGTGAGCGTCATGGCGGAAGGAATGGTGCCGACGCGGATCCGGTGGCGGCCGCTGCCGATGGCGCGCTGGATGTCGCCGAACGTGTTGTTGGCGGTATTGAGCAAGTGTTTGGCGTACTCCAGCACCACCGCGCCTTGCCGGGTCAGTTCAATCTGGTGCGTGGTGCGGTCGAACAACTTGGTTCCGAGCTGGTTCTCCAGCTGCTTGATGGCCGCGCTCAGCGCCGGCTGGGTCACCGACAGTTCCTGGGCCGCCTTGCTGAAGCTGTTCTTGCCGGCCAGCTCCACAAAAGCCTGCAGATGGCGCAGGGTAACCTTGTTGTCGAGTTTGAGGATTGCCATGGTTATAAATTAAATTTATTAAATTATAAAAATAAACACATTATCTTATTCATCAACTTAACATATTCTCAGCCCAATGGATCAGGGAGTGATCATTTATATAGCAGCATGAAGCATGCAAGATTCAAATCAACGGGGAGAAGATGCGATGAAAAAGTGGATGATTGGGGTGCTGGCCGTGCCGGGGATATGCGCGGGGACGGCGCAGGCGCAGGTGACGCAGAACAAATTCGAGATATACGGTTTATTGTCGGGCGGCATCGGTTACCTGTCCAACGAAAACGGCAAGCACAACCTGGAAGCCGTCAGCGGCACCAACCAGAATCCGCGCATCGGCTTTCGCGGCCAGGAAGACCTGGGCGGCGGTTCGAAAGCGCTGTTCGCGCTGGAAAACGGCTTTAACCTGATGACCGGCACGGCGTCGCAAAGCGGCCGCCTGTTCGGCCGGCTGTCGTATGTCGGCCTGAGCAACGTCAATTCCGGCACCTTTACCATGGGCCGCCAGTACGAGGCGGTCAAGGATTACCTCGGCCCGGTGGTGATCGCCAGCAACGGCGTGCATATCGGCGACAACGATAACGGCTACAACAACCTGCGGGTGCAGAATTCGGTCAAGTACGTCAGCCCGACCATCGGCAACTTCAATCTCACGGCGGTGTACGGTTTCGGCGAAGTCGCCGGCGACGCCAGCGTCAACCGGGTATACAGCCTGGGCAGCGGCTACAAGAACGGCGATTTCAGCTGGGCCGTGGCCTACACCCAGTTCAACACGCCGAACAGCGCAAAAAGCCCGGACGGCGCCATCAGCAACGACTACGCCAGCCCGCTGCTGATATTCAACAAGAGCGCGGTCACCAAAAACACCGGCGTGAGCAAACAGCGCATTGCCGGCACCGGCGGCTTCTACAAGGTCGGCGCCACCGATTTCGGCGCCCTGTACACCAATGTGCGCTATAACTATCTGGACAATTCCAGCCTGACTCTGCAGAATTTCGACCTGAACCTGGTGCACCACCTGACGCCGATGCTGAACCTGGGCGCTTCGTATTTCTATACCACCGGCAAATACGATGTGATCGACAAGAAGCCGAGATGGCACCAGATCAACCTGCAGGCCGATTATTTCCTGTCGAAACGGACGGATGTGGCCATTACATACAGCTACCAGAAGGCGGTGGGCGATGCGACCCAGGCCACGATCTTCGGTTTTCCCTCCTCCAGCGACCGCCAGCAGTCGGTGCTGTTGCTGGGCATGCGCCACGTATTCTGAGCGCCTGGGCCGGCGGCGCGCTGCCGGCGGCCCTTCGATTTAAGGAAACCTTGTGAAAAACACTCTCCCATACCTGTTCGCCGGCGGCCTGGCCCTGCTGGCTGCCGGCGCTGCCCAGGCGGAAAAACGCACGCTGGTGATTTCAGCCTATCCGATCGCCCAGCCCTTGTTTGCCAAACATGTCTATGAACCGTTCAAGGCGCGCTGCGGCTGCGACATCGTGGTCGAGACCGGCAACAACGCCGACCGCATCGCCAAGCTCGAAGCGCACCGCGCCAGCCCGGTGATCGACCTGGTGCTGCTGTCGGATTTCGGCATGCTGGAAGCGGCCAACAAGGGCCTGGTGGCGCCGCTCGACTACGCCAAACTGAAAAACTACGGACAAATCTACAATTTCGCCAAGAATCCCATAGGCGGCAATTTTGCCGTCGGCTACACCATTTATTCGGTCGGCCTGGTGTATCGCAGCGACAAGGTCAGCGGCATCAAATCCTGGCAGGACCTTTGGCGCAGCGACCTCAAGGGCCGCATTTCGCTGCCGGACGTCAGCACCACCCAAGGCCCGCTGATGCTGCAGATGGCTGACCTGGCCTGGGGCGGAAAAGGCGACGACTACGCCACCGGCATGCAGAAAATCACCGCCATCAAAAACAATGTGGTGACATTCTCGAAAAACAGCGCCCAGCTGTCTTCCCTGTTCGCCCAGGATGAAATCTGGGCGGCGCCGGTGGCGCGCTTCACCTGGTCGCAGCTGCTGAAGACCGGCATGCCCCTGAAATGGGCCATCCCGGCCGAAGGGCAAGCCGCCGGGATGAATGTGATGGGCATCGTCAGCCAGTCGAAAAACGCCGACCTGGCCTACCAGCTGATCGACTTCTGGCTATCCAAGGAAGTGCAGACCGCGCTGGCGATGGACCTGGTCGACTCGCCGGTCAACCAGCAAGTGGTGCTGCCCAAGGACAAGGCCGAATTCAATACCTATGGCGCGGAACAGATACGCTCGCTGAAATTCGTCAAACCCGAGCTGATCCTGAAACAGCGCTCGAACTGGATCGCGCAGTGGAACAAGGCAATCAGCAAATAACTGCTGAAACGGGATATTTGCAATGCAAAAGAAACATGTAGGCATCTTGCTGGTGATGCCGGCCCTGGTCTTTACCCTGGCCTGCTTCCTGCTGCCGGTGCTGGCCCTGCTGCTGGAGGCGTTCCAGATCGACGGCGGCGCCTGGGGGCTGCAGCGCCTTGTCGCGTTTTTCGGCGATCCGCTGAACCGCCAGGTATTCCTGCGCACCTTGCGCATCGCGGTGCTGGTGACGCTGTCGACGGTGCTGCTGGGCTACCCGGCGGCGCAGGCGGCGGCCAGGGTGGCGCCGCGCTACCGCGGCCTGATGCTGGGCATGATGATCCTGCCGCTGATGGTGTCGCCGATTGCCCGCACCTACGCCTGGATCGTCCTGCTCGGCCGCAACGGCGCGGTCAATTCGGCCTTGCAGGCGCTGGGCCTGAGCGATGAGCCGCAGCGCCTGCTGTTCAGCGAACTGGCGGTGTATGTCGGCCTGCTGCAGCTGCTGCTGCCGCTGATGCTGATGTCGCTGGTCGGGGCGCTGGAAAACCTGCCGCGCGACGTCGCCCACGCTGCCGCCACGCTCGGCGCCAACGCCTGGCAAACCTTTTGCAAGGTGACGCTGCCGCTGACGCAGGAAGGCCTGATCGTCGGCGGCACCCTGGTGTTTACCGGCTGCGTCACCGCCTACGTCACGCCGGCGCTGCTGGGCGGTCCCAAGGTGCTGATGCTGGAAACGCTGCTCTACCAGAAAGTCAGCGTCGAAAGCGATTTCGGTTCCGCCAACGTGATCGCCGTGATCCTGGTGGTGATGACGCTGATGGTCAACGCCGGGTTAAAACGCATTTCTTCGAGCCGGAGCAAGGTATGAAAGAAGGACTCTTTTCGCGCTGCATGCTGTGGCTGGTGCTGCTGTTCCTGCTGGGGCCGTTCGCCATCGTGTTCATGGCCGGTTTCAGCGGCGGCGAAACGCTGGCGTTCCCGCCGCCGTCTTATTCGCTGCGCTGGATCTTCGAGGTGCTCGCCGCCGACGAATTCCGCCGCGCTTTCCTGACCAGCCTGCAGATCGGCCTGGTCGCCACCGCAGTTGCCCTGCTGCTGGGCACACCGGTAGCCTATGCCCTCTCGCGCACCCGATTGCCGGCGATGGCGGCCATCAAGCAGGTCCTGACTTCGCCGCTGATCATCCCCGGCATGATCGTCGGCCTCGGCCTGATGCGCTATGTAGTGCTGCAGATCCATGCGCCGGTATTCGCCGGCCTGCTGATCGGCCATATCGCGCTGCTGATCCCGTACGCGGTGCGGGTGGTCTACGCCAGCCTGGTCAACCTGCGGGTCGATATCGAAGACGCCGCCGTGATGCTGGGCGCGTCCCGCCTGCGCAGTTTTTTCATGGTGGTGCTGCCGAATATCCGCGGCGCCGTGATCGCCGCCTTTTTCCTGGCCTTCGTCACCTCGTTCAACCAGGTGCCGGTATCGCTGTTCCTGACCGGCCCTGGCATCAGCACCTTGCCGATAGAAATGCTGGGCCATATGGAAAACACCTTCGATCCCTCGATTGCCGCCCTGTCGACCTTGCTGGTCTTGTTCACGATGGCGTTCGTGCTCGTCACCGAGCGCGTGCTGGGCATTTCAAAATACATGTGAGAACACCATGAGCTACCTACAACTGCAGCAGCTGAGCAGCGGCTACGGCAACAACAAGGCCGCCGTCAACCAGCTGGACCTGGAAGTCGAACAAGGCGAACTGATATCGCTGCTGGGCCCCAGCGGCTGCGGCAAGACCACCACCATGCGCGCAATCGCCGGCCTGCTCGAGCTGCAGCACGGCCGCATCGTGCTGGACGGCGAAGACATCGGCAAGAAGCCGCCCAACAAGCGCAACATCGGCATGGTGTTCCAGTCCTACGCCTTGTTTCCGCACCTGAACGTGTGGGACAACATCGCTTTCGGCCTGCGCTTGCGCAAGGTGCCGCAGGCAATCCTCAGGCAGAAAGTGGAAGCAGTGATCGCAGCCGTCGGCCTGAGCGGTTTTGAAAGCCGTTTGCCGACGCAGATGTCCGGCGGCCAGCAGCAGCGCGTGGCGCTGGCGCGGGCGGTGGTGATCGAACCCAAGCTGCTGTTGCTGGACGAACCGCTGTCCAACCTGGATGCCAAGCTGCGCGTGCAGATGCGCGCCGAGCTGCGGCGCATCCAGCGCGAGCTCGGCATCACCATGCTGTACGTCACCCACGACCAGGAAGAAGCGCTGGCGCTGTCGGACCGGATCGTGGTGATGAACGGCGGCAAGATCGAGCAGCTGGACATTCCGGAAACCATCTTCAACGCGCCGCGCACGCGCTTCGTCGCCAATTTCATGGGTTTTGAAAACCTGTTCGAGTACCGCGACGGCCGCTTGCACCACGAAGCGCACAGCCTGCCGTTCGGCGACAGCGTGCCCGGCGACACCACTTGCATCGGCTGGCGCCCTGACCGCATCCAGGTCGGCGCCGGCCAGCACAGCGGCACCGTGCTGTCGCGCGGTTTCCTGGGCGACACGGTGGAATACGTATTGCAGACCGCGATCGGCCCGGTCAAGGGGCTGGCCGCGGTCGGCGCTTCGATCTGGCGCGAGGGCGACCAGGTCAGCTTTGCGCTGTCCGCCAAAGACGCCCTGTTCCTGAACCAATGATGCAAATGACCCGGCGGCAAACCGAACCAAATGGAGTCCATGCTATGCGTAAAATCTGGCTAGATACCGATCCCGGCTTCGACGACTGGCTGACCATGCTGCTGCTGTCGGCCAATCCCTGGCTGGAATGGCTGGGCGTCAGCGTCGCGGCCGGCAACGCGCCGCTGGACGTGACTTACGACAATGCGCTGCGCATCAAGGCGCACTACGGCCTGGACGTGCCGGTCTACCGCGGCTGCGCGGAACCGCTCAACGGCCGGCAGGAAACCGCCCAGTGCATCCTCGGCCAAGCCGGCATGCGCACCACCGGCGCCAGCCTGCCGCCGGTGGCTGCGGTGGCGCCCGACGCGGTGGCGCCCAACGCAACGGCGCCCGACCTGCATGCATGCGACGCCTTGATCGCGGCGATACGCCGGCATCCCGGAGAAATCACGCTGCTGGCGATCGCACCGTTGACCAATGTCGCGACAGCCCTGCTGCGCGCGCCCGATATCGCCGCGCAGATCAAGGAAATCATCCTGATGGGCGGCTCTACCGACCAGGGCAACCACACCGCTGCCGCCGAATTCAATATCTATGCCGATCCGGAAGCCGCCGATGTCGTATTCCGCAGCGGCGTGCCGTTGCGCATGTTCGGCCTCAACCTGTGCCGGCAGCTGGCGGTGACCGGCGCCGAGGTAGCGCAAGTCAGGGAGGTCGGCACGCAGCGCAGCGACTGGCTGGCGGGTTACCTGGAAGGCTACCTGCGCATCCGCAGCGCGGACGGCAGCGTGCCGATGCCGATGTACGACCCGGTGGTCGCCCTGTACCTGCGCTGGCCCGAGCTGTTTGAATTCAAGCCGGCGCACGTCGTCATCGAACTGAACGGTCGCTTCACGCGCGGCATGACGGTCTGCGAATTCCGCGTGCCGCAACGCGCCGCCGCCAACGTCGAGATCGCGATGGCCGCCAATGGCTGGCTGGCCATGCAGCACCTGATGGAAGATTTGCTGCCGGCCATATCCTGAACCGGCGCCTCCCGCGCGCATGTCATTTTTCAAACGAAACAAACGAATCACCATGAACAAATTTTTATCGTTTCCCGCCGGCTGCGCCGGACGCCCTGTCTCATGAGCCAGATCAAACGGGGCGTGGACATACCCGATGCGCCGCGCCTGGAGCAATTCCTGCGCGCCATTCCCAAGGTCGAGCTGCATTGCCACCTGTACGGCACGGTGCGCAAGCAAACCTTCATCGAGCTGGCCGCCAAGGTCGGCAACGTTGTCAGCCGCGAGGAAATCGAGGCTTTCTATACCCGCGGCGAAAAACCGGTCGGCGTGCTGCGGGTGCTGCGCGCACTCGACGCCCACCTGATCGTCAGCCCGGCAGACCTGCATCGGATCACCTACGAATACCTGCAGGACGCCGGCCGGCATGGCGTGCGCTACGCCGAATTCTTCTGGAATCCGACCGGCACCGTGCACGTCTCGCAGATCGGCTATGCCGCGGCCCAGGATGCGATTGTCGCGGCGATCCGCGATGCCCTGCACGATTTCGGCGTCGTCGGCCGCCTGGTGCCCAGCATAGACCGCGAGGCCGATCCGGCGGCGGCGGTGGAAATGGTGGAATGGATGTGCGCCCACCGGCGCGACGAGGTGATCGGCATCGGCATCGATTACCGCGAAAACGACCGGCCGCCGGAACTGTTCTGGAAGGCTTACCGCGACGCCCGCCAGGCCGGCTTCAAGACCACCGCGCACGCCGGCGAATTCGGCATGCCATGGGTCAATGTCGAAAGCGCGCTGGAGCTGCTCAAGGTCGACCGCATCGACCACGGCTACACCGTGATCGACAATCCCGAACTGGTGCAGCGCTGCATAGAGCAAGACGTGATCTTCACGGTGGTACCGACCAACTCCTATTATTTGCGGGCGCTGGC
Organism: Collimonas sp. GW821-FHT07E08; assembly: GCF_059418905.1. Classification (NCBI taxonomy): domain Bacteria; kingdom Pseudomonadati; phylum Pseudomonadota; class Betaproteobacteria; order Burkholderiales; family Oxalobacteraceae; genus Collimonas; species Collimonas sp. GW821-FHT07E08. The sequence goes on from NZ_JBWKQR010000012.1 coordinate 36,463, forward strand.
GCCGGAGCGCTGGCACCTCGACCACCCTATCCGCGAAATGGTGCGGCAGGGACTGCGCGTACATCCGAATACCGACGACCCCACCTTGCACAATGTCACGCCGACCCAGGCCTGGCTGATGATGCTGCAGTTCGGCCTCGACCTCGACGCGCTGCGGGCATGCCTGCTGAACGGCCTCGACGGCGCCTGGATCGACGCGGCCACGCGCAGCGGCTGGCGCAGCCAGTGGAGCGCCGAGTTCGATACCTTGCGCAGCCAGCTGGCGCCTGCGCCCTGATTCAAGCGGTGTTCTGAGTTGCCATTGGGGAAAATTAATGGCGCAACAAGCCGGGAAAGCCTGATTTAAGCAAGCTTTAAGTAAAGCCAAGTAGAATTACTTAATCTGAACGCTTGCCCGGCGTGCGGGTCGAATTGCACAGCGCCGGCCTCCGGCGGCCATGCCCGATGTGGCGGGCAAGGACGATGCCCTTGCCGCTCAAATCAACACCGAACATCGAATTGAAGGTTATATGCGCTTAAAAAACAGTCTGTTATGTGTCATCCTGGCAATTTCGACCGCTGCCCACGCGCTGGAATCAGGGCCGCCGCCGGTCCTGTCGCCATTGCAGCAGCAAGCGCAGGCGGCGCACCTGAGCGCGCAGTTCCTGACACGCTTCCATTACAAGCCGGTGCCGCTGGACGACACTTTGTCGGCCAAGGTCATCAATCGTTACATCAAGTCGCTCGATCCCGAAAAGTTCTTTTTCGTGCAGGCCGACATTGACCAGTTCACCGCCGAGAACACCAAGCTGGACGACGCCATCTACCATGAAGACCTGCGCATCCCTTTTTCCATTTTCAACCTGTACCAGCAGCGCATCGTCGAACGCCTGACGTATGCGCGCGAGCTGCTCAAGCAGGGGTTCGACTTCAGCCAGAAAGAAGACTACTCCTTCGTCCGCGACAAGGAACCTTGGCCGAAATCCGAAGCCGAGAGCCGTGACCTGTGGCGCAAGCGCGTCAAGAACGACTGGCTGCGCCTGAAGCTGGCCGGCAAGAAGGACCAGGCGATCCGCGACACGCTCGGCAAACGCTACGAAAATTCCCTGGCGCGCGCCTACAAGTACAAGAGCGACGACGTGTTCCAGATTTTCATGAACGCCTATGCGACATCGATTGAACCGCATACCGACTACCTCGGCACCAGCGCGGCGGCCGATTTCGATATCTCCATGAAGCTTTCGCTGGTCGGCATCGGCGCAGTGCTGCAGGAAAGGGACGACTACACCACCATCCGCGAGCTGGTGGCGGGCGGCCCGGCGCAATTGTCCGGCAAGCTTGCCGTCGGCGACCGGATTGTCGGCGTCGCGCAAGGCGACAAGGGCGCCATGACCGACGTGGTCGGCACCCGCATCGACGATGTGGTCAAGCAGATCCGCGGCGCCAAGGACACGGTGGTGCGGCTCGACATATTGCCGGCCGACGCCGGCCCGGACGGCAAGCACAAGCTGATCAGCCTGGTGCGCAACAAGATCAGCCTGGAGCAGCAGGCCGCCAAGAAAACCATCCTGACGATCAAGAACGGCGATACTGCCCGCAAGGTCGGCGTGATTACCCTGCCAGCGTTCTACGAGGATTTCGAAGGCCGGCGCAAGGGCGACAAGAATTTCCGCAGCGCCAGCCGCGACGTCGCGGCGCTCCTGGCCGAACTGAAAAAAGAGAAGGTCGACAGCGTCCTGATGGATCTGCGCAATAACGGCGGCGGTTCGCTGACCGAAGCAGTCGACCTGACCGGCCTGTTTGTCGGCAAGGGCCCGATCGTCCAGCAGCGCAATGCGCGCGGCGATGTCAACGTCGAGGGCGACGATATTCCTGCGCCGGCATGGACCGGTCCGCTGGCGGTGCTGATCAACCGCGGTTCGGCCTCCGCCTCGGAAATCTTTGCGGCGGCGATCCAGGACTATGGCCGCGGCGTCATCATCGGCGAAGGCAGTTTCGGCAAGGGCACGGTGCAAACCATGGTCAACCTCGACGAGCTGTCGCACAACGACAAGCCGAAATTCGGCGAACTGAAGATGACCATCGCCCAGTTTTTCCGCATCAACGGCGGCACCACCCAGCTGCGCGGCGTGACCCCGGACATCAGCCTGCCAGGTTTCTCGGATCCCGAAAGTTTTGGCGAATCGAGCTACGACAACGCCTTGCCATGGTCGCAGGTCAAGGCAGCCGACTACACGCCTGTCGGCGACGTCAAGGGCCTGCTGCCGCAGATCCAGAGCCGGCACGATATGCGGGTCGAAAAGGACAAGGACTTCCAGCGCTTCCAGGAAGACGTGGCTGAGCTGAATACGCTGCGCAAGAAGCGCGTCATCTCGCTCAACGAAACCGACCGCCGCAATGAAATGAACCAGCAGGAAGCCCGCCTCAAGGCGCGCGCCAAGGCTGGCGACAGCGACAGCAAGGACAAGGACGCTGCCGATGCGGCCGACCTCAACCGCCAGGACGACGGCCTGCAAGCCAACGAACGCAGCTTGAGCTCCGAGCTGGCGGCAGAGAAGGCGCAAAAAAGCGCCAAGGACGTATTGCTGAACGAAGCCGCGAAAATCCTCGGCGACACCTCGGACCTGCTCAAGGCCAATCCGAAATTCGCGATGCAGCCGGCCAGCGGCAAGGACAAGTGACCGGTCCTGCCGCGCCTTGGCCGTGCCGGCGGCGCGAGCCAGCGATCAACGCATGATGTAAAGTAAAAGACAGGCGCTTGCCTGTCTTTTTTTACTTCCGCCATGGACCGCTTGAAAATGATCACCATCAGCCCCTATTCAGAACCATATCGCGACGGCGTAATCGCGCTGATCCTGCCGATCCAGCAGACCGAATTCGGCTTCGCAATCACTTTGCGGGAACAGCCCGACCTGCTGGATATCCCCAATTTCTACCAGAGCGGCCACGGCAATTTCTGGATCGCCCGGGCCGGCGAGGAAGTGGTCGGCAGCATATCGCTGAAGGATATCGGCAACGCCCAGGGCGCGCTGCGCAAGATGTTCGTCAAGGCGCCATTCCGCGGCCGCGAGCATCAGGTCGCCCATCGCCTGTTGCAAGAGCTGCTCAGCTGGTCGCGCCGGCAAGGATTGCGGCAGGTGTTCCTGGGCACGACGGCAGCCTTCCTGGCCGCACATCGTTTCTATGAAAAGAACGGCTTTGCCGAGATCGACGCCAGCGGCCTGCCGCCGGCTTTCCCACGCATGGGGCTCGACACCAGGTTCTATCGCCTCGACCTGTAGTTTCGGCCAGGCCGCAGCACCAGGAAATCGACGAAGGTACGCAGCTTGGCGGTGAACCTGGCATCCCGGATCCGCACCAAGTGGACCGGGCGCGCGGGCGGTTCCCTGGCTGGCATGCAGCATCAGACCAAAACGGATAGGATGATGCTCCCGGCTTGATGCCCATCCTTCCAGGAGTCCGACATGCAGTCCTTATCGATGTACCAAATTTCCGTTCCGGTGTTCGTGCGTGGCTTGGGCGTGCTCGCCGGCTACCTGGAGAAAGCCGAGGCCCACGCCAAGGCCGGCAACACCGACCCCGCAGAGATGGTCAACGCCAGGCTGGCGCCGGACATGCTGCCGCTGGCAGGACAGATCCAGCGCGCCAGCGACACCTCGAAAAATGCAATCGGCCGGCTGTCGGCGGTCCAGCCGCCGCGCTTTGAAGACAACGAGACGACATTCGCCGAGTTGCAAGAACGGATTGCCAAGACAATCGCATTCCTGGAAAGCGTACAGCCGGACGATTTGCAAGAAAGCGCAACACATCCGGTAACGTTAACCTTCGGCAAGTTCAAAACCACCCTGCAAGGCGACGCCTACCTGCTGACGTTCACCCTGCCGAATTTTTTCTTCCACATAGCCACCACCCACGCCATCCTGCGCAACAAAGGCGTAGCCGTAGGAAAACTCGACTACCTAGGCCACTTCGACATAGAACCGGCCTAACAGAAATTAATTAGGGTCAGAGTCGAATTAACTTAGCAATAATTAATTAGGGTCAGAGTTGAATTAATTTTTAAGAATTAATTCAACTCTGACCCTAATTAATGGGTGATGGGTCCGTGGAGGATGTCGATGCCGACGTGGCACAGTTCCTTCTCTTGCGTCCGTCTTTGCAAGGCGTGCAAGATCGCCAGGCTGTTGGCTTCTTGCTCGACCGGCTGGATCCTGGTCCTTGCGATTTCCTGGTAAAGATCTTCGATCTCGGCGACGGCGCGTTCATTGCGAGGGCTCGGCTCGAATACGCTCAGACCCTTGTCGAAGATGCTGCGATCGTCTATCCACTCGTGGATCACCGTCTCGGCCAGGGTTGCGGTCAGGATTTCTTTTGCCAAGGCCCGGGCCGGGCTGGCTTCGGTATCCGCGGCGGCGCCAAAGGCGCTGATGGCCTGGACTTCCACCACCAGTATGCGCAACGCGGGATTGAACAGCCGCGCTGCTTCGATGCGCTCGACCAGCGCCTGCCGGTTGCAAGCCTGGCGGGAATGGACCGGGATCACCAGCACGTCGGTGGCGACCAGCGCCGCGTTGGCATTGCGCGCGTTGCTGCCGTCAGTATCGACGATGGTTTCCGGATAATGGTTGCGATAATAGGACGCCGGATTTTCCAGGTCCGATTCCAGGTCTGCGCTGCCGCGCACGGTGATCTTCGGCTTGCCGCCCGCGGCCCGGCGCCGCGCATCCCAGCCCAATGCATACTGCAGCGCAGTGGCGTCTGTCAGCAGCACCCGGCGCCGGTTCCGCGCGCAATGGGCCGCCAGGTTGAGCGCAATGATCGAGCGTTTGGCAAACTCGTCTTCGCTGAAAACCGTGATGATCATGATAAGGCTCGCATGCTGTCTCTGATGACTTCAGTCTAGAGAAACGCGCATAAAGATATCGTAAAAATACGGGCCGAACATATAAACGAGGGCTAAAAAAAACCAATCCCGGGGGATTGGTTTTTTGAAATCCGGGGATTCGCTTGCGGTTACCTGTTGTCAGTCGGATCGGCCCCCAGTTCCAGCACGCCGCGCAGCTCTTTCTTGGCGGCGTCGAACGCGCTGTTGAAATCGTCGCGCGCCTGCAGCCTGGCGGCGATCACGGTGCCTGTGATGCGGCCGGTTTCAATGTCGGAACGGTAGTGCACGCCGCCGACGATGCGGTTGTTGGCATATTCGGCGGCGCGCGCCATGATCTCGGCGCGTTTTTCCGGCACCATGTTAGACAAGACGATGCCCATCAGGGTACCGGCCGTGGCATGGCCGGACGGATAGGCGCCGGAGCGCGACAGTTTGACGACAGGCTTGACCAGGTCGCTGTACATGAATGGACGCGGACGCTTCCAGACATCCTTGTAGGTATCGACCACGGCGCCTTCGGAATCAACCACGCGCTGGAAGAACGCGGCGAACAGCGGCAGCCGGTCGCGTTTGAATTTCACGCCCATGACGTCGGCAAAACGCCAGATGTCTTCCGTGGCGTCGGCTTGCGAACGCGCCACCATTTCCGGCGTGCGCGCGGCTTGCAGGGCGAGGATTTCGCTCAGCTCAGCCTTGGTTTGCAGCGAATCGTTGGCGGGCGGCGGCGGCAGCAGCTTGACCAGGTCGATTTCTTTCGACGTGATGAATGGATTTTCCTCGCGCGCCAGCACCGGGCCGGCGCAGGCGACAAAGGACAGGAGCAGCAGGGAAGCAATGAATTTACGCATGGACAGTACTTTCAAATAAAAAAACAGGGAGCGGCGCTCCCGCTCGTTGTCTAGAAATCCAGGTTCAGCGTCAGCGACATGCTGCGCGCCGGCAGCAGCGTCAGCACGTCGCCCGGCGCCGGCGCCGAGGTGGCGGTGCTGGCCGGATTGACGCCGACGACGCTGTGCTTGTCGAACAGGTTATTGACGCCGAACTGGATCTTGGCCTGCTTGATGAATTGGGTTGGACGCTTGATCGTGTAGTTGACGAACAGGTTCGAGATCGTGAACGGGCTGATCTTGACCGCCTGGTGCACGCTGCCGTTATCGTTATACATGGTGCCGACCCGCTTGTTGAGCCAGCCGATATCCCAGCCGCCGCGGTTGTAGTTCAGGCCCAGCGTTTCGGTATCGCTAGGCGCGCCGGCGATCCACTGGCCATTGGCGAACTTGGCGGTGCCGTAGGTGGCGTTGGCGTACAGGCTGAAGCCGGCGCCCAGCACCAGGTTGCCTTCGGCTTCGACGCCCTGGGTGGTGGAGCCGCCGTTGGCGAAGAAAGTGGTGTTGCCGGCGTTGTCGGTGAACGATGAATAGGCGTTATCGAATTTGATGTGATAAGCGTCAATGTCGAACGTGAAGCCGTCAGATTTCCAGACCGAGCCGACCTGGAAAGTCTTGCTCTTGATCGACGACGGCAAGGCCGTGACGTTAGCGTTCTTGACGTCGAACACGCTGCTCGGAGGAATTTCGTCGCCGACGACATACTGGCCGTAGACCGACCAGTTCGGCTGCAGCATGTAGTGCACGTCAATCGACGGCAACACGGTGTTATAGGTCACCGCGTGCTGGACGCTAGGCTTGCCGCCCAGGTTGCCGACGGTCTTGCCGTTGTCGGCGTACTGGGTCAGGTCCTGGCGGTAAGACGAATACTTCACGCCTGGCGTGATTTTCAAGTCCTTGGCGACCTGGAATTCATATTCGACGAACGGCTGCAGGGTCGTGGTCTTGAAGCGTTCATGGAAATTCGGCAGCGCGGCGTCGACCCAGGTGCGCGGATCGGACGGGATCTGGTAGCGGTTGGTGTCGGCGTTTTCCGCCCACAGCCCGGTGCGCAGGACGCCGAAGCTCGATTCCTGGCTCAGGCGCAGCAGGTTGCCGTAGGTGCGGTAGCTGTTGAGCTTGTCGGTAGCGCTGGTGGCTGTGATGGTGCTGCCGTTGTAGTTTTGCTGGTTGTGATAAGCGTAGGTGTACAGCTTGTCGTCCAGCTTCCAGCCGCCGCCCAGGTCGGAGCTGAGGCCGGCATATTCGAAATCCGAAGTCACATGGTAGAAGTTGTAGCCCCAGTAGTTGGCTTGCTTCGGATCGTTGCTGAGCAGGTAGTCGTCGCCGAACTGCGCGATCTGGGCGCGGGTCGCGCCCTTGGTGTTGGGCGTATTGGCTTTCAGGTCGATATAGGAACCGAACAGGGTCAGCGCCGTGCTGCTGCTGATCGCATATTGATATTTGAGCGACACCGCATCACGAGTTTGCTTGTTGTAGCTTTGGTAGCCGTTCGATGTCATCTGGTGCGCGTTGACCAGCAGGTTGGAAGCGCCGTCGGCGCCGAACTGCCCGCTTTCAACCTCGGCGCCGTAGATCTTGGTGTTGAACGAACCGTAGGAATCGAACACGCTGATGCGCTGTTCCGGCTCCAGGTTGCGCGACAGCAGGTTGACCGAGCCGCCGAAGTTGGCCGGGCCGATGGTGGCGGCCGAGCCGGGGCTGCGGTCGATCACCGCGCCGCCCAGGAACTGGCTGGGGAAAAAAGCCCAGGTGTGGTGCGAAGGACTGTTGGTGTCCTGGAACGGGATGCCGTCGAAGCTGATCGTATAGTCGCCGTCGGAAAAGCCGCGGAAGAAAGTCTTGGTATCGCCCAGGCCGACGCCGTTCGGGCTGTAGCTGTACATGCCCGGCGTCATCTGCAGCACCTGGCTGAAATCGGCCACCGGCGAGGTCAGGTTGCGGATGAATTCATCGCTCACTATCGATTGCGCCGAACGGGCCGTCAGCGAACCCTGCGACAACGCGGTCTTGGCTGCGGTAGCTGCCTTGCCGGTCACTTCAACGATGGCGGCATCGCCGCCGGCGCCGGCGTCGACGTCGGCTGCTTGCTGTGCGGCGGCCATCATCGGCGCCGCCATGCATACTAACGCGTACAAGACCTGCTGGGTGCCTGGCTTCAAACTTGGGCGCTTCATTTCCATGTTTCCTTTTTAGAATCGTTGTCGCAAAAAAATCGAAAGAAATTGTCCGGCGAATGGCTTGCTGCCTGTATCTGCAGCCGTCAGCCGTAGTTCGGGGCGAAGCATAAGCTTTGAAAATTAAGCGAAAATGAGCTGTGCGGAATCTGTCTGATTTACGTCAACCTGCGCCGCATTTCACGCGCTGGTCATAATCGGCTGCTATCTTCAAGGGTCGACCAAGGCGGGTAACCCGATGCGCTTACTTCTGATTGAAGACGACTACATGCTGGGCAACAGCATCCGCAAGGGGTTCTATCCCTACGGCTTCACCGTCGACTGGACCCAGGACGGGATTGCCGCCGAAGCCGCGCTGGCCGCCGAGTCTTATTCCGCGGTGCTGCTGGACCTGGGCCTGCCGCGCAAATCGGGACTGGAAGTACTGAAAAAAATGCGCTCCGGCAGCAACAGCACGCCGGTCATCATCCTGTCGGCCAGCGACCGCGTGCTGAACCGGATCGAAGGACTGGACGCCGGCGCCGACGACTACCTGAGCAAACCGTTCGACCTGGATGAACTGGCAGCCCGCATACGCGCCTTGCTGCGCCGTAGCGGCGGCCGCACCAGCCCGTTGCTGGTGCACGGCGACATCCATTTCGACCCGGCCAGCAATACCGTCGCTTACAAAGGAAAAAACATTGCCTTGAGCAGCCGCGAACTGATGGTGCTGGCGGCATTGATCGAAAAGCCGGGCGCGGTGCTGTCGCGCGCGCAGCTGGTCGACAAGGTGTATGGCTGGAACGATGAAGTGGAGAGCAACACCATCGAGGTGCATATCCACGCATTGCGGAAAAAACTGGCGCCGGGCGTGATCCGCAACATCCGCGGCCTGGGCTACATGCTCGAGAGCGCGTGTGTCGATTAGAAACCGCCTGCTGTTCTGGCTGTTGTCCGGGCTGGCTATCCTGGGCGCATGTTTTGTGCTGGCCGACTACCTGATCGACCGCGCCCTGCTGGCCGATATCTACGACGACCAGATGAGCCAGATCGCCTCCGCCATTCCAGTGCATTTCAGCGGCAACGACCTGGCCGCCAACGAACCGGCGCTGAAATACGACGGCGACGACAGCATCCTGCAGATCTGGGACCAGAACGGCAAGCTCAGCTACAGCTCGCACCAGGCTATCGTCCTGCCGCGCTTTTCAACACCCGGCTTCAGCGAAATAACCTGGCGCGGCAGCGAATGGAAACTGTTCATTCGCAAGACCGACCGCAACCTGATCCAGGTAGCGCAATCGCTCAGCGGCAGGCGCAACATCGCCGTCGAGCACGCACTGCGTTCACTGATACCGCTGCTGATTTTTTTACTGATCATGGGCTTGCTGATCCATTGGAGCGTCGGCACCGGCCTGCAATCGCTGACCCGCCTGTCGCAGGAGCTGGCCAAGCGCACTCCCGACAAGCTGGGCCGGCTGGCCACGCAAGACCAGCCGGCTGAAATCAAGCCGCTGACGCATGCGCTCGATACCTTGCTGCAGCGCCTGGGCGTCGCCCTCGAAGGCCAGAAAAAATTCATCGCCGACGCCTCGCACGAATTGCGCACTCCCCTGGCCACCCTGCAGATCCAGACTCAGCTGGTGGAACAGTCGCTCGGCAGCGGGCGCGAAGCCCGCGCGCTGGCGGACCTGAAGGCCGGGGTCAAGCGCACCAGCCACCTGGTCGAACAATTGCTGATGGTGTCGCGCCTGGAGTCGGGCGGCATCCATGATCCGCACACCCGCCTGCAGCTGCACGAGATTGCGCGCGAGGTGACCATCGACCTGATCCCCTATGCCAACACGCGCAAAATCAACCTCGGCGTCGAGCAGCTGGATGCCGGGCACATCATGGGATCCGAGCATCATTTGCACATCCTGCTGCGCAACCTGATCGACAACGCGGTGCGCTACACCCCCAGCGGCGGCCAGGTCGACGTCACCATCCGCGCCAGCCAGGACGACATCCTGCTGGAAATAGAAGACAGCGGGCCTGGCATTCCTGCGGATGAACGGGAGCGCGTGTTTGACCGTTTCTACCGCTGCCTGGTGCCGCAGGCCACCGGCAGCGGCCTCGGCCTGGCCATCGTCAAGCAGGTGGCCGAGCTGCACCAGGCGGAAGTGAGGCTGGGCCAGGCGCCGCGGCTGGCCGGCCTGAAAGCCAGCGTGATCTTCAAAAGAGCTGCATAGGGCGCAGCAAAAATTCCTGTTGACCTCAAGTTTACTTTAACTTGCATACTGCGCCAGTCAACCACTGATCTTGGGCCTATCACATGAATCAACGACTACGCGAACCAACCCTGCACCGCCTGCTTGACGCCAATGTCCGCTATGCCGACGACAACAAAGGCTTGACCAACCACTGTCCGATGGCGCTGTGCGCGCTGGCCGGAATGGGCGCGCAGCCGGCGCGCCTGCAGGAATTTTTCGACACCTGGCAACGCCGCTCGGCCGTGCCGGCCCGACCAGTGCTCAAGGCGGTCGGCCGCGATACCTGGCTGGCCTGCATCGGCGACGCCAGCGCCGTCAGCGCCCTGCGCGAATATTTTGAAGAATGGATCTGGAGCGCCGGCGCCGACGCCGTCCTTGAACAAGTGCTGGACAGGATACCGTTTGCGCCCGCAAGCGGCGCCTTCCATGCCTTGATCCGGCTTGCATACGGCCTGGAAGCACAGCACCTGAGCGAAATCGCTGCGGGGCTGGCGGCGCTGGTCTGCGGCAACCTGCACATCGACACGGGACCACACCAGCGAATACCGGCTGCCTCGGTCAACCAGGGTCTGGCCATCTTGTCGCGCGCGCTGCATGGCACGGTATTCACCGGCAGCCTGATTGTTACGCGCCTGCGGGCGGTGGCCGGCTACCCGCTGTTCTACGCAGTGCTGCCGGCGGCGCCGGCGCAGCCGCAACTGCTCGACGATATGGCGCGGGCCGCCATTTCCCTGTATTGGCAGACCAACAATTTCACCGCCCTGCATGTCGTCACCGGCTTGCATGCCGCGCGCCGCGTACTGTCCCGTCTGCCGGCGGCGCTGGTCCAGCGCCTGCTGCCGGACCTGTGGGTAGCGGTTTGCGCCGCGTACGTATCGATAGGCGCGCCGCCCCTGGCGGCATCGGATGTGATCTCGGATGATGTAGAAACCTTGATCGACAATGCGGATACCTGGCAAGACCTGTTCACCACCGCCATCGCCTCCGACGACGACCACGTGATCAAGATGGTCTACACCTGCTATTGCGAAAACCTGCGCGCGCCGTCGCCGCTGTACCTGGCGGCAGCGGCGCGGCGGGCCGGCCGCATGTTCCAGATGCATTGACGATCGGTCGTCGTCACCTTGCCGGCGACGGCTATGGCAGCTCGACGATCTCGACCCAGTTGGGATTTTTCCCCATGTCGTAGCGGTGCAGCAGCTGCAGCGCGCCGGTTTTCTGTTCAATGGCGTAGCTGCTCATGCGGTTCGACTGCTGGCCGACCGCCAGCAGGTAGCGGCCGCTTGGGTCGATATTGAAGCCGCGCGGCTGGGTCTCTGTCGGAAAATTGCCGATCGGAGTCAATGCGCCGCTGTCGGGATCGACGGCAAACCCGGCCAGCGTGCTTGAGGTGCGCTCCGAGGCATACAGGAAACGGCCGTCCGGCGTCAGGTGCAAGTCGGCGGGCGCCAGCGCCGCGCCCTGGAAATCCTTGGGCCGCAGCGAAACGGAAGCCAGCAGCGTCATGGCGCCGGCGGCGGCATCGTAGCGATAGGTATTGAGGCTGCCGTCCAGTTCGTTGGTGCCGTAGACGAAACGGGCGCGGCGGTCGAACACGAAATGGCGCGGACCGGCGCCATGGCTGGTTTCCACATACGGCGGAACGCCAGGCGTGACCTGGCCGCTGGCCGCATCGAAGCGATATTGCTGGATGACGTCGCCACCCAGGCTGCTGGCGAACAGATGGGTGTTGGCAGGATCGGTTGCTACCGCATGGGCTTTTTCGCGGGTCGGGATCACGGCCAGCGGCGGCGCCTCGACCTCGCCCTTGGCGGCGATCGGATTGATGGAAATCTTGCTGCCGGTGTAGGACGCCGCCAGCAAAAAACGGCCGGTCTTGTCGGTCGCCAGGTTGGCCATGTTGTCGGCCAGCGGTACGGTCGACAGCAAGCCCAGCTTGCCGCTTTGCCGATCGATGGAGAAGCTGCTGACCGAATACGGCAGCGAACGCAAGGAGGCATACAGGAATCGGCGGTCGGGACTGACCGCCAGCGGCATCACCGTGCCGCCGGCCGCCACTTTCTCCACCAGGGCGACGCTACCGTCCGCCTGGCTGAGCTCCATGACATAAATGTCGCGGCTGTCGGCGTTGGACACGTACACCATGGTTGCGGCCGAAGCCGATGCGGCGCACGCCATGAGCGCCAGGGAGGTACACAGCCGGCCGAGGTTATGGTGCATTTCTGTCCTGTCAGGTAATCGGCGCCGGATTGAACAGCGTCAAGGCATTGTGCAATTTGTGGTGTTCCGCCCAGGTCTGCTTGCGCCCGCTGGCCACATCCAGCATCAGCTGGAACAATTCCCAGCCGACCTCTTCGATGCTGGCCTCGCCGCTGGCGATGCGGCCGGCGTTGACATCCATCAGGTCGTGCCAGCGCCGCGCCAGGTCGTTGCGGGTGGCGACCTTGATGACCGGCACCGCGGCCAGGCCGTAAGGCGTGCCGCGGCCGGTGGTGAATACGTGCAGGTTCATGCCGGCGGCCAGCTGCAGCGTGCCGCAGACAAAATCGCTGGCCGGCGTGGCGGCATAGATCAACCCCTTCTGGCGCAGCTTGTCGCCCGGCGACAGCACGCCGGAAATCGTGCTGCTGCCGGATTTGACGATCGAGCCCATGGCTTTTTCGACGATGTTGGCCAGGCCGCCCTTCTTGTTGCCGGGCGTGGTGTTGGCGCTGCGGTCGACGCCGCCGCGGGTCAGGTAATCGTCGTACCAGGCCATCTCGCGGATCATGGCTTGCGCCACCTCGGCGCTGGCGGCGCGCGCGGTCAGCTGGTCGATGCCGTCGCGCACTTCGGTGGTTTCGGAAAACATCACGGCGGCGCCGGCGCGCACCAGCAGGTCGCTGGCAAACCCTACCGCCGGATTCGCCGTCACGCCGGAGAAGGCGTCGCTGCCGCCGCACTGCACGCCGACCACCAGCTCCGAGGCCGGGCAGGTAACCCGGCGCCGCTTGTCGAGTTCCGCCAATTGCTCCCTGGCGGTGGCCATGATGGAAACGATCATCGATTCGAAACCGACGTGTTCGGCATCCTGCAGGCACACCACGCGCAAGCCGTCTTCCTTGCCGCCGGTGCTCTGGATCGGAATCGAGCCTTGCGGGAACAGCCGGCCCGGCTGCAGTTTTTCGCAGCCCAGGCTGACTACCATCGCCTGGCCGCCGAAATTCGGATTCATGCTGATGTTGCGCAGGGTGCGGATCGGAATCTCCGCGCCCGGCGCGTCGATCGCCACGCCGCAGCCGTAGGTGTGCTCCAGGCCGATGACGTCGTCGACATGGGGATAGCTCGACAGCAGCTCGGCCTTGATGCGCTTGACCGCATGCTCCACCACCCCCGACACGCATTGCACCGTGGTGCTGATCGCCAGGATATTGCGGGTGCCGACCGTGCCGTCAGCGTTGCGGTAACCCTCGAAGGTGTAGCCTTCCAGCGGCGCCGCCGCCACCGGCTTGCGGGTGGCGATCGGCAGGTTGCTCAGTTCCCGTGCCGGCGGCATCCTGACCAGCGATTCTTCGATCCAGCTGCCTTGCGCGATCGGCCGCTGCGCATAACCGATCACCACGCCGTAGCGCACGATGGCCTCGCCTTCAGCCAGGTCGCCCAGGGCAACCTTGTGGCCTTGCGGCACCTTGTCGCGCAGCACCAGCCCGCAGGGAAACACCGAACCGGCCGGCAGGCCGCCGTCGTTGGCGACAATGGCGACATTGTCTTGCTCCTGCATGCGGATATACAGCGGCGTGTTGCTGTCTGTTTTGTCGGTTGCTGCCTTGCTCATGATTCCACTCCAGATAATTTCTTGTATGGCTGCCCTGCATCGTCCAGCGGCTTGAGCTCGACGCGCTTGATGTCTTTCACGATCACCAGGTAGCTGACCACGGCCAGCAAGGCGTTGGCGCCGACATACACCAGCGCCCACTCGAAGGAGCCGGTCTGCTTGATGATGTAGCCGATCACGATCGGCGCCGTGATGCCTGCGATGTTGCCGAACATGTTGAACAGGCTGCCGGTGAGGCCGATGATTTCCTTCGGCGAGGTATCCGCCACCACCGCCCAGCCCAGCGCGCCGACGCCCTTGCCGAAAAACGCCAGCGCCATGATGCCGACCACCATCCATTGGGTATCGACGTAATTGCACAAGATCATGGTAGTCGACAGCAGCAGGCCGGCGACGATCGGGATCTTGCGCGCCCAGGTCAGCGAGAAGCCGCGCTTGATCAGGCGGTCCGAGATCAGGCCGCCCAGCACGCCGCCGAGAAAACCGCAGATCGCCGGCAAGGACGCCACGATGCCGGCCTTCAGGATCGACATGCCGCGCTCCTGCACCAGGTAGATGGGGAACCAGGTCAGGAAAAAGTAGGTGATCGTATTGATGCAATATTGGCCCAGGTAGACGCCGGCCAGCATGCGGTTGCCGAGCAGCTGCTTGAGATAGCCCAGCTTGACGCCGCGGTTCACCTGCGCTCCCTTGCCTGCCGCCTGTCCCAGGCCCTGGTCCATCTCGACCAGGCCGCCGCCGTCGCGGATATGCGCCAGCTCCGCCGGCGTCATGCGCGGATGGTCTTGCGGGCTGTGCATCACCCGCATCCAGATCATGCTCAGCACCAGGCCCGCCACGCCCATGACGACAAACGTTTCCGACCAGCCGTAAGCGTGCGTGATCCAGGCCATCAGCGGCGCGAACAGCACAGTGGCGAAATATTGCGCGGAGTTGAAGATCGCCGAGGCGGTGCCGCGCTCGGTGGTCGGGAACCAGGCGGCGACGATGCGGCCGTTCGCGGGAAAAGAAGGCGCTTCCGCCAGGCCCACCATGAAGCGCAGCATGAACAAGGCCGGCACCGCCCACAGCACGCCGAGGAAATGTACGCCGCCCTGCAGCAGCGTAAACAGCGACCAGATGAAGATGCTGGCGGCGTAGACCCGTTTCGATCCGTAGCGGTCGAGCAGCCAGCCGCCCGGCAGCTGTCCCAGCACATAGGCCCAGCTGAAAGCCGAGAAGATGAAACCCATGGTGACCGCGTCGAAGCCCAGTTCGCCCTTCATCGCAGTGCCTGCAATGGACAGGATGGCGCGGTCCGCGTAGTTGAAAGTGGTCACCACGAACAGCATGAACAAAATCATGTAGCGCAGCTTGCCGCGCGGGGCCGCTGCCGGCCCGGCCGTTTTATCGATATTCACCTGCGTCTCCTGTTTCGCCAGAGTCGGCGCCTGCGGCAGAGCGGCCTGGAATGCGCAGCTTCCGCCACCCGCGGCCTTGGCCGCATGCTGCGGGTCCAGGCCGGGGCTTGTTACAAGGCGCCGTTCTTATTATTCTTGATGTTTAACCTGCGTTAAACTACCTTGATGTTATCAGTCATCCTACAACTTGAATCGTAGTATAATCAGCCAGAAATAATTTAGCAACTAGATTTACCTTTCCCGCGGCCCCTACCCCATGAATACACCGCTCACTACTCAGCCCGACCCTGGCGCACCGCGCAAGAAACATCGCAACCTGGCGCAGAGCGTGGTCGCCAATATTGCCGACAGCATAAGGAACGGCAGCAGCAAACCCGGGGACAAGCTGCCGACCGAATCGGAACTGATGCGTACCCAGGGCGTCAGCCGCACCGTGATACGCGAGGCGATTTCGCACCTGCAGGCTTCGGGACTGGTAGAGACGCGGCACGGCATCGGCACTTTCGTGCTGGCGGCAAGCAGCTCCGGCAGCTTCGACATCGATCCGGAAACCGTGATCACCATGCGCGATATCCTGGCCATCCTGGAACTGCGCATCAGCCTCGAGGCGGAAGCCGCGGGGCTGGCGGCGGCGCGGCGCAGCGACGAGCAGCTGGCGCAGATGCGGATGGCGCTGGACGCCTTCCAGAAGAGCGCCCACGAGCACGGCGACTCGGTGGCGGCCGACGTCCAGTTCCACCTGCATATCGCGCAAGCGACCGGCAACCGCTATTTTGTCGACATCCTGACCCACCTCGGCACCACCATCATCCCGCGCACCCGGATCAACTCCGCCAGACTGGCGCATGACGATCCGGCGGCCTACCTGGACCGCGTCCACCGCGAGCACGAAGATATCTACAACGCCATCGTGCGCCAGGACCCGGAGACAGCGCGGGCAGCAATGCGCACCCACCTGAGCAACAGCCGCGAGCGCTTGCGCAAGGTGCAGGACAGCATGGCGCTGGCGTCGTAAACAGACACTGAAAACCTCGCTGCCGGCGCGCCCGGCAGCTTCATGGCAACGTTCCACCCCCTGCTCGCTTTCCCCGCCGCCTGACCCGGCCTTCCGCGCACGGCTCATCCCCTTCCCACTACAACAAACAACATTATCCGGCTTGCATACTGCAAATCTTTGTTGTACGATGACTGATAACTTAATCATCCGGACGCCTGGCGCCCTTTTGCGGCGAAAGCGTCCGATTATCAACCGCAGCACTACTTCATCCCGAGACCATGAATCCTCAAGAACTCAAACAAACGCTTTCCGCCGGCCTGCTGTCATTCCCGATCACCGATTTCGATGCGCAAGGCGAATTCCGCCCGAGCACTTATGCAGCTCGGCTCGAATGGCTGGCTCCCTACGGTGCAAGCGCCTTGTTTGTGGCAGGCGGCACCGGCGAGTTCTTTTCGCTGACCACCTCCGAGTATTCCAACGTGGTAAGGGTGGCGGTCGAAACCTGCCGCGGCAAAGTGCCGATCCTGGCCGGCGCCGGCGGCCCTACCCGCACCGCCATCGCTTTTGCGCAGGAAGCCGAACGCCTTGGCGCGCAAGGCATCCTGCTGATGCCGCACTACCTGACCGAAGCGTCGCAAGACGGCCTGGTCGCGCATGTGGAAGCCATCTGCAATTCGGTCAAGTTCGGCGTAGTCGTGTACAACCGCGGCATCTGCCGCCTGAACGCGGACTCGGTGGAACTGCTGGCGGCGCGCTGCCCTAACCTGATCGGCTTCAAGGACGGCATCGGCGATATCGAGCTGATGGTATCGATCCGGCGCCGCCTCGGCGACCGCCTGAGCTACCTCGGCGGCCTGCCGACAGCAGAACTGTTCGCCGCCCCCTACAAGGCGCTCGGCGTGCCGGTCTATTCTTCGGCTGTATTCAATTTCCTGCCGAAGATGGCGATCGATTTCTATACCGCAATCAAGAACGACGACCACGCCACCACCGGCCGCCTGCTGGACGATTTCTTCCTGCCTTACCTGGCGATCCGGAACAAGAAAGCCGGTTACGCAGTCAGTATCGTCAAGGCCGGCGCCACCATTGTCGGCCATGACGGCGGCCCGGTACGCACACCGCTGGTTGATCTCAATGCGGAAGAACATGAGCAACTGAAAGCACTGATCCTGGCGCAGGGGCCGCAGTAATTATCTGAACGGGCAACGGCAGCGCTGACGGGTAATACGTACCCGGACTGAAGCAATTCGCGGCTGTTGTTTTTGAAGTTGTAGTTGCTTTTGAAGTTGATTTTGACGTTGGGGTTGAAGTTGCTTTTGACGTTGGGGTTGAAGTTGCTTTTGACGTTGCCGTTGGGGTTGCTTTTGAATTCCGCATTGGGACGTTGCCAAATCCGGCGCGTGTCAGCCGGGAATTGTGGGGGACATGTTTGAGCCGAAGGCGAGTTTTGTTCCCCACCCGGCTGACACGCGCCGGATTTGGGGACCCGACCGAAGGGAGGGCAACGGCTTTGCGGTCGCCTTTTCTTTGCTTACTTTCTTTTGGCCGGGCCGCGTAAGGCGAAGCAAAAGAAAGTGAGCGGCTGCCGGGCCGCTCCCGGCTTGTACCCACGGAGTAGAAAACATTTTAGGTAACACCGAACGAAGGACATCGCATGCCACCGAACGTACTCCGTGGCCCGTTAAATGGGGTCAGAGTAATTTTCGCAAAAGGCGCGAAAAAAAACTCTGACCCCATTTAACTGCTGTTGTGGTGGCAGATATATACAACCGTTTTTGTGGTGGTGGATATATTTCACTGCTTTTGCGGCGATACGCATAATCGAATTGAGGAACATAAATGAATATCACTGGTGAAATGCTCATCGGCCAATCCGCGGTACGCGGCACAGAAGGCAGCCTGCGCGCCGTCAACCCCGCCACCAACGAAACCATCGCCCCCGATTTCGGCGCCGGCGGCGCAACCGAAGTGGCCCGCGCCTGCACCCTCGCACAACAAGCTTTCGACAGCTATCGCGCCACCACGCCCCAGCAACGCGCAGAATTCCTGGAAGAAATCGCCAACGGCATCCTGGCGCTGGGCCCCGCCCTGATCGAACGCGCAACGCAAGAATCCGGCCTGCCCACCGCCCGCCTGGAAGGCGAACGCGGCCGCACCGTCGGCCAGCTGCGCCTGTTCGCCAGCGTACTGCGCGCCGGCAATTACCTCGGCGCCACCCTCGACTCGGCAATGCCGGAACGCACCCCGCCACGCTCCGACCTGCGCCTGCGCAAGATCGCCATCGGCCCCGTCGCCGTCTTCGGCGCCAGCAATTTCCCGCTAGCGTTCTCGGTAGCCGGCGGCGACACCGCCTCCGCGCTGGCGGCCGGCTGCCCGGTCGTGGTCAAGACCCACAATGCCCACCCCGGCACCTCAGAACTGGTAGGACGCGCAATCCAGCAGGCAGTCGCCGCCTGCAAACTGCCCGAAGGCGTGTTTTCCCTGATCATCGGCACCGGCAATGAAGTCGGCCAGGCCCTGGTCAGCCACCCGGCGATCAAGGCAGTCGGCTTTACCGGCTCGCGCCAGGGCGGCCTTGCGCTGATGCGCGCAGCGGCGCAACGGCGTGAACCGATCCCGGTGTACGCCGAGATGAGCAGCATCAACCCGATGTTCCTGCTGCCGCACGCACTGGCCGCGCGCGCAGCGAAAATCGGCGCGGCTTTCGTCGACTCGCTGACCATGGGCGTGGGACAGTTCTGCACCAATCCCGGCCTGGTGATCGGCCTGGCCGGCGAGCACCTGGCGCAGTTCCAGGAAGCGGCATTGCAGGCATTGAAAACCAAGGCCGCCGGCACCATGCTGACGCCCGGCATCCACGGCGCCTATGCCGCCGGCATCGAACGCATGGGCGCGGTAGCCGGCGTCGATACGCTTGGCCACGGCCAGGCGGCAACCGCGCCATGCGCAGCCCAGGCGACGCTGTTTGCCACCGACGCCGCCACCTTCCTCGCCACCGAGCAGCTGGAAGATGAAATTTTCGGCCCCAGCTCGCTGCTGGTTTCCTGCAGGGACGAAGATGAAATGCGCGCCGTCGCCGAACACCTGGCCGGCCAGCTGACCGCCACGCTGCAACTGGATGAGCAAGACCACGCGCTGGCCCGCAAGCTGCTGCCGACGCTGGAACGCAAGGCCGGCCGCATCCTGGTGAACGGTTTCCCGACTGGAGTGGAAGTATCTTATGCGATGGTGCACGGCGGCCCGTTCCCGGCGACGTCCGACAGCCGCAGCACCTCGGTCGGCGCCACTGCCATCGACCGTTTCCTGCGGCCGGTGTGCTACCAGGACTTGCCGGCGGCCCTGCTGCCGGCCGAACTGCAGGACGGCAACCCGTCAGGCTTGTCGCGCCTGGTGGATGGAAAGTACGTCACGGTTTGACGATCCCGGCCGTCGCCGGCTGCTCCGGGCCGGCGCTGGCAACACTGCTGCCGGCGTTGCGCGGTTCAACCGGCGTTCGCGATGGTAGCCGGCAAATCGCGGCCATGGTATTTCTTGTAGATCGCATTCAGCTTGCCATTCTTGTGATTGGCGACAACCCAGGCATTGACCCACTCCTTCAGCTTCGGCTGGTCTTTGTTCATGGCGATGCCCAGGTCAAAATCCTTTTGCGCGAATTTCAATTCCAGGTTCTTGGCCGGCGCCCGCTTGATCATTTCGGCCAGGTTGGAGGGCGTGCTGGAAAAGATCTCGATCTGTCCGGTCACCATCGAGGTGATCAAGGTCGCATCGTCTTCATAACGCATGATTTCCGCGCCCTTGGCCAGCTGCGTGGTGAGCGTATCGTTGACGGTGGCGCGGGTCAGGCCGATGCGCTTGCCGGCGAGGTCGGCATAGTCCTTGATCTTGATGCTCTTCGGTCCGCCGACGATGATCGTGATCACCGCATACGGCACCGAAAAATCGACCACCTTGGCGCGCTCGGGCGTGATCGACAGGTCGGCGATCACCAGGTCGGCGCGCTGCGCCTGCAAGGTCGGCACGCGGGCGGCGTTGGTGATCGGCACCAGTTCCAGCTTGACGCCCAGGTCGTGCGCCAGCTGCGTCGCGGTGTCGACATCCGAGCCGGTCGGCTGCAGGTTGGCGTCGGCGTAGCTGAACAGCGGCGTGCCCATGGCGATCGCCACCCGCACCTTGCCGGCTTTCTTGATGTCGTCCAGCTGGTCCGCCAATGCCGCGTGGGCCGCTCCGCAGAATAGCAAAGCGGCGATGCAGCCGCGGGTAAAAAGTGTGTCGAGTTTCATGCCTGTCTCCTGTTTTATGGAATAGTTATGTGACGCAAAATCCGGTCCGGCTGCAAACCGTTGTTGAGGAAAGCGCGCAGTTCCGCGGTTTGCGGCGCGTCCAGCATGTCGCCGGGGCCGACTTCCCATACCTTGCCTTGATGCATGTAGATGATGCGGTCGGCGACCCGCTTGGCGAACGCCATTTCATGCGTCACCAGCAGCATCGTCATGCCGCCGGCCGCCAGGTCTTCCATGACGCGCAGCACTTCGCCGGTGAGCTGCGGATCGAGCGCCGACGTCACTTCATCGAACAGCATTACTTTCGGCGCCATCGCCAGCGAACGCGCGATCGCCACCCGCTGCTGCTGGCCGCCGGACAACTGTTCCGGGTACGCCGCCGCCTTGTCGCCCAGGCCGACCTGCTCCAGCGCCGCCAGCGACACCCGCAACGCTTCCGCGCGCGGCTGGCGCTTGACATGGCGCAGCGCCAGCATGATGTTCTCCTGCACCGTCAGGTGCGGAAACAGGTTGTAGCTCTGGAACACGATGCCGACTTCCTGGCGCAGCCGGTGCAGGTCGACCTGCGGATCGTCGACCCGGATGTCGCACACCTCGATGCTGCCGGAATCGATGGTTTCGAGCCGGTCGATGCAGCGCAGCGCCGTGCTTTTTCCGGAACCGCTGGCGCCGATGATGGCGATCATCTCGCCCTTGCCGACTTCGAACGAGACACCCTTGAGGACCTGGTTGGCGCCGAAACTTTTGTAGATCTGGTCCAGCTTGACGATTGGGTTAGCGATTGCCGACATTGAGCTTATTCTCCATAGCTTCGCTCCAGCGCGAAAGCGGGTAACACAGTGCGAAATAAAAAGCCCCGACCAGGCTGAAGATCAGGAACGGCTGGAAAATCGAGTTGTTGATGATCTGGCCGGCGCGCGTCAGTTCGACAAAACCGATCACCGAGGCCAGCGAAGTCATCTTGATGACCTGCACCAGGAAACCGACGGTCGGCGGCAACGACAGGCGCAGCGCCTGCGGAATGATCACCAGGCGCAGCGTCTGCCAGCGCGTCAGCGACAGGCATTCGGCGGCTTCCCACTGCGGTTTCGGCATCGCTTCGACGCAGCCGCGCCAGATGTCGCCCAGGTAGGCGCTGGTGTAGACCATCATCGCCAGCCCGGCCGCCACCAGCGCCGGCAAGGCAAAACCGTAAACCGACAAGCCGTAGTAGACGATGAACAGCAGGATCAGCAGCGGGATGCCTTGTATCGATTCGATGTAGAGCAAGGCCGGCAAACGCAGCCAGCGGCGCGGCGAAATGCGCGCCAGCATGACGCCGAAGCCGCCGATGCTGCCGAGCAGGAAGGCGATCAGCGACAGCAGCAGCGTCCACCAGATCGACTGCGCCAGGTAAATCAGGTGGGTCCAGCTGAAGTTGCCGATCATGTCGTCCTCCGCTTGCCGGCGCCGATCGCGGCGGCCTCGGGGGCAGCCGGCTGCTTCCGGCCGGCTTGCGCCGCGGCGCGCCGGATCGCCCGGCGCCGCTTGAAGAAATATTCGCCCAGGCCCCAGGCCAGCAGCTTGACCAGCAGCGACAGCACCAGGTACAGGCAAGCCACCACGATATAGGTTTCCAGCGAACGGAAGGTATCCGACTGCACGGTGTTGGCGATCGCCGTCAACTCCTCGGCCGAGATCTGCGAAGCCATGGCGGAAGCCTGCATCATCAGCAGGAACTGGCTGGTCAGCGCCGGGTAGACCTTCTCTATCGAGGGCTGCAGCATCACGTGCCAGCCGATGCGCCAGCGCGACAGGCCGAGGCATTCGGCCGCTTCGATCTGGCCGCGCGGCACTGCTTCCAGTCCGGCGCGGATGATTTCAGCGGCGTAGGCGGCGATATTGATGATCATCGCCAGCACGGCAGCAGCGAAGGTCGGCATGTGGATGCCGAGGCTGGCCAGGCCGAAATACAAGAGGAACAGCTGCACCAGGAACGGCGTGTTGCGCACCGCGTCGATGTATACCGAACAGGCTTTCGACAGCCATTTGCGGCGGCCGCGCTTGGCGAAAGCCACCAGCGTGCCGATGCTCACTCCGGCCACTACCGCGACGCCGGTCATCTTCAGGGTCAGCCATGCGCCCTCAAGGAACACCGGCCAATAGGGAAGAAGATCGCTAAAGTGAAGAGAAAAACTCATGACCGACGAATGCTCCTGTAGCTTTTTCTGCTTATCTCGGCGCGCCAATCGCGATTTTCATCTGCCGACTGCCGCGGTCTCCCTGCATTCCGCCCCGGCTGCGCTTTTTTTTGCGCTTGTTCCGGGGACTTGCCGTTCAAGCCGGCTTATTGCGGCTCGAACGGTCCTGTCACTGTAAACATGCCGCCCTGGTACATGCGCACCGGATCGTCCGCGGCCGGCAGAGGCTGCGCCTCGACCGCGGCGCGGAACTGTTCCGAGCTGTCGCGCGGCCTAAAACCGAGATGCGCGGCATGGCGGTTGTTCCACCAGACGCCGTTATTGTCGGACATGCCGTACACCACCGTGTGGCCGACCTGCGGCGTGAACAGGCTGCAGCGCAGCAGTTCGGTCAGGTCGTCGTAGCTCAGCCAGCAGGCCAGCGCGCGCCGGTCTTTGGCGGTGGGGAAGGAATTGCCGATGCGGATGCTGACGGTCTCGATGCCGTAACGGTCGAAATACAGCTGCGCCATGTCTTCGCCGTATGATTTGGACAAGCCGTAATAACCGTCCGGCCGCCGCAGGTCGTGGCTGTCGATGACCTGGTCTTGCCGGTAAAACCCGGTGACGTGGTTGGAGCTGGCGAAAATCACGCGCTTGACGCCATGCCGCCGCGCCGCTTCGTATATGTGGAACACGCCCTTGATATTGGCTTCCAGGATTTCCTCGAACGGCCGCTCCACCGATACGCCGCCGAGATGCACGATGGCGTCGCAGCCGGCCACCAGCGCGTCCACCGCGGCCCGGTCGGCCAGGTTGCAGGGCTGCACTTCTTCGTTTGGCGCGGCGTCGCCGGCCAACACCGCCGCCAGGTCGGAAACCCTGACGGTGGCGGCGAACGCTGCCAGCCTTGGCCGCAATACCTTGCCCAGGCCGCCGCCGGCGCCGGTCAACAACAGGCGCCGGAACTGCGCGCCGCCCTCTGCACTATTTGTCTTGTCGCTCATGCCATGTCCCGTGCCGATGCCGATTTGAGAGAGATCGCAGACATTGTGGCGTATCTGCGATTGCTGTGCTCCCGCTTATTGTTATACGTTGTCATACAACTTAATCGATTATGTATTGCCTGCGTCCTTCTTGTCAAATCATCGGATATATCCCTCGATATATTGGATAGGTCCGCGTAATCCGGCTATTCTCGACGCTATTTTATGTTGTATGATGACTGATAAGAAAACAAACCACCACCAAGGAGACCCCGATGTTTAAGAAATGGATGTATTTGTGCACTGCAATGGTCTGCTCCATGATCATTGCCCAAGGCGCAGCAGCCGCCCCCGATGAAGAAACCGTCGCTGAACAAGTCGAAAAACTGCGGGCAGCGATGCTCCATCCCGGCGACCGTGCGGCGCTCGACCGGCTGGTCATGGACGAACTGAGTTACGGCCACTCGAACGGCAAGGTGCAAGACAAGGCGGAATTCATCGGCGCGCTGGTCAGCGGCGAATCGGACTTCGTCAGCATTGCCCTGTCGGACCAGAGCGTCAAGATTTCGGGAGATACCGCGGTGGTGCGCCACACCCTGGCAGCAGTCACCAATGACTCCGGCAAACCGGGCAATGTCTCCCTGAAGATCCTGATGGTATGGAAGAAGCACGGCGGCCACTGGCGCTTGCTGGCGCGCCAGGCGGTGCGTTTCAGTGCCTGAGGCTTACTGAGCCGGGTCAAATGCAGCAGGATTGCGCGCTATCTAGCCGGCGCGGTCCTGCTTGCCGGCCCTCTCAGGAATTTTCAATTTCCGACGTGGTGAATTCAATGCCGCCGACCCATTTTGCAACCAGGTTGTAGACCCATGCGCCGAACAGCGTAAAGAGAAAACCGACAACCAGGTAAATGAACGGCAGCGCCAGCATCGCGCCGATCGCCGGCGCTTTGCTCCCTGGCATCACTGAAAGAAACAGGATCATGAGGATAATGATCGGCAAGGAAACAACGAAATAAAGAATCGCCACCACCTTGGCTGTCTGCACCGGCGAAATGTTCAAGATCTGTTTTTTCATGATTTTTTTCCCTTTTATGAATTATTGAATTACCAGCTTAAATTGCCTACCCGCGATTACCCCATTCACTGATTTACGGCCTTGGCATCGATTCACCTGGCAGCCACATGCACCAGGCTCGTCATCGCATCCACATACAAGTGCTGTTCATCTGCCAGCAATGGCAGCAGCGGCGTGACCGAAACCTGGTTCAGCTTCGTCATGCGGACCTTTCCCCCCGGATCGCGGAAAACGGCAAACGGCACGTCCTGTATGACATAGGGCTCGCCATTGACCTGCCCCAGAATCATCAGCACATGTCCGGGAACCGCGATCAGGTCGCCGACCTGTGCCGCCATTACCGCCTCGACGCGGGCCTGGTGAGAATCCGAAGCTGAAAAAACGCGCTGCTGCAATGCCGGGCTGCGGCCCTGGGCGCCGGAATTGGGAGGCAGGAAAATTCCCATGCTGCGGTACACCTCGCTGGTGAATCCGCTGCAGTCGCGGGCGTTGTAGAGATGCCCCCAGCCATACCGTTCGCCGAGGAACTTGAATCCCTGGCGGATGATGTTGGCTTTGGTGAACGGCAGATAGCCGGGAGAAGTGTCCTTGATCTTCTGCAGCAATGCGGCCTTGAAACCTAACGACCCGTCTTCGCGGCGTACCGGAAGATCTACCGTCCAGGATACGTAAGGCCCCTGGCCGTTCACCGGCTCGCCCTCAGCCAGCCGCGCAAGCGGGACCCGCACGCCCATGTCAAGCTGAAGCTCCGAGACCTCGGGCGCTTCCGGCGTGAATACCGTCCGCACTTTGTCTCCGGTCACTACCCGAAACGGCTGCTTGCCGGCATAGGCAAACACTTCTGCGGCAGCCCCCTCGGCGATGTCCGCGCGCGCTACCCAGGCAGGAGCTTGTTCGCTCAAGACCAGCAGCCACTGGCCGTCGACGCTCGCATGCGCAACGATGACGGGATCGCCGGGGAAAAGCG
Organism: Collimonas sp. GW821-FHT07E08; assembly: GCF_059418905.1. Classification (NCBI taxonomy): domain Bacteria; kingdom Pseudomonadati; phylum Pseudomonadota; class Betaproteobacteria; order Burkholderiales; family Oxalobacteraceae; genus Collimonas; species Collimonas sp. GW821-FHT07E08. The sequence continues at coordinate 62,296 of NZ_JBWKQR010000012.1, forward strand.
TGCCGCCCTGGAAGCTTTCGAAATCCAGGAGATCCTTCGACGGGAAAGCCTGCAGCGACGTCGGATAGGTGCGCAGCTGCGCGCGCCGCACGCTTAACCCGTAGCGGGTGGGAGTGCTGGCCGGGATCCGGCCGGCGCCGATATTGGCCTCGATCGCCACTATCGCTGCTTTCGGGATGGCGTTTCCGGCTGCATCCACCAGCGGCTTGGTCAGCGGTTCTGCAGCCTCTTTCAGCCACAGGAGCACCTGCTCGCGGGACAAGGCGGGCCCGACCTTGGCGAGATCGTGCATGGCGGGATCCGCCGCATATGTTTTTGCATTCAGGACATCGATCTGCTGCCGCGACATCAAGACTTTGTCCGGACTGGAAGCCCGCGCGATCCAGTAGTCGGGAGCAAGCATCGCCTGGTCGAAACCGATCACTCCCGACGGTGGAACCGCAAGCACATTGTTTTGCGCGGCGGCGGTTGCCGCGATACAGAGCAAGAGAGGAAACACCAGCCCACGGAACATCGATCTCCTCGGCTTGGCCAGCGCCATTTTCATTTGGCGATCCCGCGAGGAAGGCGCCGAGACAGGTTCGGTTCCCAGGGCATTCAAACCTTTCCCGCCGGCGTGCGCATCGCCATGAACAGCGTCGGCAACATTCCTAAAAGGACCGCGATCGATGAAAGGCCGAGAACCGCATAAGCCGTTCCGGAAACCAGGAACTTCCTGTCAAATCCCATCATCGACCTCCCATGTGCTTGCGCATCAAACACCGCGCCATATTGCCGTACGCAAAGAATTGCCTATGCTGCCACGAATAAGGGGAGCAATCAATATTAAATAAGACAGCTGCCTGTACTTCTATATTTGGCAGATGGCGGTATTGCTGGATGGCAGAAAAGATACTCGCCCCGCTCTCAAACGCTGCTTCAGATGTCTTCTTGGTTCGCTCGGGTCGCAGCCACTCGATAAATTGCTTGCTTCTTTATTTTTTCAAGATTAATATAATTAACAAATAAGTTAATAGATTGGTTTGTGAAAAATGGCCGCATCTCTCGACAAAATCTTTGAAGCCTTAGCTTCAATACCAAGACGCCAGATCTTGGCCTACCTTACCGAGGCCGAACTCAGCACGTCTGAGCTTGCCGAGCGCTTTTCCATGAGTGCGCCGGCGATTTCGCGGCATCTGTCGGTCCTGGAAGCCGCTGAGCTGGTCACTAGCGAGCGCAAAGGCCAGTTCGTCCTCTACAAACTCAACGCTGACAGCTTGGTTAACAGCCTTACCGGTTATGCGCTGGAACTCTGTCCGGTAGGCCGTCCGCTCAAGCAGGAATCTCGAGGCATTGCCAAACGTCGTAAAACTGAATAGAAGAGAATGTCCAATGCCAAACCTGACTCAGATTGCCGATTCCTTCCCTTCCGTTCGGATTCCCTCTGAATCCGGCGGTTTAGCAGTGGAAGTATGTTTGATTGCTCAAATGGGCCACGGTGCGGGCAGCCATTTGTTTGAAAGCGTAGCCTCTAGGCAGCGGCAGCATGATGCTTTTGTGGATGAGCTGGATGAGCCTTCCGTCAAACTGGGCGGGACCAATTTCCCCAAAGGTGACGCCACTTCTTTGTATTCGTTTGCAGTCGGTCCCTCCGGGCATCCGTTTCACCGCCATGCCGGCCATCGGATCTTTACCGCGGTGTCCGGAAGCGGCGGCGCGCAGTTGCGTTTTTCCAGCGCGTCTACACAGCAAGTTACGGAGGACCCGCGTAATTTTGTGAGGGCACTGCGTTTTGTCAATATCCCGCCGGATTGCATGTTCACAGTGCGTTTCGGAGGAGAAACCTGGCATCAGTTTTCCCCTCTATCGCGCAGATCGATGCATCCGGCATTCTTTGCGCTTTCTTGCCATACCAATGAACTGGGCGGAAATTTGTCGCATGAGTTGAAAGAAAAGGTCCTCGCCAATGAGGCTAGCATTCCGGCATTGACCGAACTGCTGCCGCCGGAGGTTACGGCGCTTCTTGAGGCGCAAGAATTTGACGCGGCGTCGATTCCTACAACGATTCTATCGTTGGATGCGCCGCCAGGAACTTTGCATCACGCGCTCTGCAACGTAGTAAGGGCCAGCGTGGGCTGGCTGCGCGGAGCATGGAGTTCGTGGCAGGAAGCCTCTGGTTTCGTGTCATACGGCGGATCTGGCCGTGCCGTCAAGGAACTCAAGGCAGCGCCTGCAGGTTCCTTGTTGAACAAGCAGCTTGCCGGCATGCCGGTGCATCATGACGATGCATTTTCTCTGCGGATTACGGGCGCCAGTTTCAAGGACGCCAGCGCCGCGCAATTGCTGGCCTCCGTGCTGGAGGGCTTTTTACTTAACCGGCCAGGTGGGGTATCCGGCCTGATGGCGCTGCGAAATGCATTGGTCAAACCTTTGGGCTTGCGTACTTCGCCGCTGGGATGTCCGGTTTCGTCGCTGCTGTCGTCCGATACCAATACATTCTTTGCGAAGTGCTATCCAGTTTTCGACCAATCAGTCAATCCTGGTGACACGTGGGCACAAGTCATTCTTGGCGCCAACGACAAGCATCTGTTGTTCAGGTCGTGCGTCGCCGTTGAAATCGTTGACAAGCATCATGTCGATATAACACTGGGCACCCGTGTTCATTGCAAGAATCTGTTCGGCAGGTTTTACATGAAAGCCATTACCTACATCCATCGGCACTACATCGCGCCAGCCATGCTAAGACTTGCGGTGGAATTTGCACTTGGGAATGAGGTGAATTCAATGCCGCCAATCCATTTTGCAGCAAGGTTGTAAACCGAGGCACCGGACAGCTTACAGATAAAACCGACGATCAGATAAATGAACGGTAGCGCCATCCAATCAATAGGCGTACTTGATAATGCATACATTCACATAAAATCGCCATCTGGAAATTTGGGCTTTCCATGAGAGGAGCAATTGAGAAATTTCAAAACAACGTGCCTATAGACGATTTAACTTTGAATTTATTATAAAATTGATATTATTTTGTCTAATTAATCGTTGGAGCACATATGAATTTTCTATTTCGTCTATTCAAAAAAAAGCCAGAAGCTCCAGCCGTTCCGTCCAGCAAAAAACCGGAATCTTTGACCATTCCGCCGCAAAATGTCGTTGAATTCAACGACGAACAAGTCACTCGCACGACGGCAGACGGGATACGAGACACTCTTTTATGGAGCGAACTTCAAGCGGTCAGCATTATCACAACTGATGGCGGACCATATGTTGACGATGTGTTCTGGGAGTTGCGCGGCACATCAAGTGGATGCCTGGTGCCGAGCCAGGCAGAAGGCGTAAAGGAATTGCTATCGAAGCTGCAGGAACTTCCCGGATTCAACAACGACGCGGTTATCCACGCCATGGGGAGTACCGATAGTGCAAAATTTTTGTGTTGGCAGCGAGAATCTGGATCCTAATCTGGTGAACTAGTGTCAGTAGCGGCAACAACGGCGTGACCTAAACCTGGTTCAGTTTCGTCGTTCGGACTTTTCGCCGAGTCGCAAAAAAGCGGCAAACGATACGCCCTGCATGACATAGGGCTCGCCACTGACCCACCCCACAATCGTCAGCACGTGGCCAGGAACCATGATCAGGCCGCCACCCTGTGCGGCCAATACCGCCTGGATACGGACTTGGTGGGAATCGCCATGCAGCATGAAAGCTCGCCGGTTCCAACCATGTACTGCGCCATGGCGTTCGCCTGCCAAATTACCAATATGCGCCAGCGCTTGAGGAAACCACCGATACTTTGCACGGTACCGGCGTGGCGGCGGATAATAGCGGCTACATCATTTTTAGAATTCCCCCATGGAAATCAAGGTCAACTTTCTCGATAAGCTGCGTCTGGAAGCCAAGTTCGATGACTTCACGGTAGTGGCCGACCAGCCTATCCGCTATAAGGGCGATGGCTCGGCGCCTGGTCCCTTCGATTATTTTCTGGCCTCGTCGGCCTTGTGCGCTGCGTACTTTGTGAAGTTGTATTGCGTAACTCGCAATATTCCTACTGAAAATATCCGCCTGTCGCAGAATAATATTGTCGATCCGGAAAACCGGTACCAGCAGATTTTCAAGATTCAGGTCGAGTTGCCGGCGGATATCTCTGCCAAAGACCGCCAGGGCATTTTGCGCTCCATCGACCGTTGTACGGTGAAAAAAGTGGTGCAAGCGGGCCCCGAGTTTGTCATTGAAGAAGTACAGAACCTGGATGCCGATGCCCAGTCGCTGCTGACATTGAAGCCGGCTTCCGACGTCAGCACCTATATTGCGGGCAAGGACCTGCCGTTGGAGCAAACCATCGCCAATATGTCGGGCGTTTTGGCGAACTTGGGCATCAAGATTGAAATCGCTTCGTGGCGTAATCTTGTTCCCAATGTGTGGTCGCTGCATATCCGCGATGCGCACTCGCCGATGTGCTTCACCAACGGCAAGGGAGCGACCAAGGAAAGCGCGTTGGCGTCGGCGCTGGGAGAGTATATCGAGCGGCTGAATAACAACCATTTCTACGCCGGCACATTCTGGGGCGAAGACATCGCCAACGCGGCGTTTGTGCATTACCCGAACGAGCGCTGGTTTAAGCCTGGCCCTAAAGATGCGCTGCCGGCTGAAATTCTGGATGAGTATTGCCGGCAAATTTACAATCCCGACGGCGAGTTACATGGCTCGCATCTGGTCGACACCAACTCCGGCAATGTGCAGCGCGGTATCTGTTCGCTGCCGTATGTGCGGCAGTCGGACGGCGAAGTGGTGTATTTTCCATCCAACCTGGTCGAAAACCTGTACGTCAGCAACGGCATGAGCGCCGGCAACACGCTGGCCGAAGCGCAGGTGCAATGCCTGTCGGAAATTTTCGAACGGGCGGTAAAACGCGAAATCCTGGAAGGTGAAATCGCGTTGCCCGATGTGCCGCAGGAAGTGCTGGCGAAATACCCTGGCATCCTGGCCGGCATCCAGGCACTGGAAGAGCAAGGCTTTCCGGTGCTGGTGAAGGATGCGTCGCTGGGAGGGGTGTACCCGGTGATGTGCGTCACCTTGATGAACCCGCGGACAGGCGGCGTGTTTGCCTCGTTCGGCGCGCACCCAAGCCTGGAGGTGGCGCTGGAGCGCAGCCTGACGGAACTGCTGCAGGGCCGCAGTTTTGAAGGCCTGAACGAATTGCCTCGGCCCACCTTTGCAAGCGAAGCCGTGACTGAGCCAAATAACTTTGTCGAACACTTCATCGATTCCAGCGGTATCGTGTCATGGCGCTTTTTCAGCGCCAAAGCGGATTTCGATTTTGTCGAATGGGATTTTTCCGGCCAGGGTGAAAACTCCAATGCCGAGGAAGCCGCGACCTTGTTCGGCATTCTCGAAGACATGGGCAAACAGGTGTACATGGCGGCGTACGACAATTTAGGCGCCGTGGCCTGCCGGATTCTGGTGCCCGGTTATTCCGAAATTTATCCGATAGAAGATTTGATCTGGGACAACACCAACAAGGCGCTGTTGTTCCGCGCCGATATTTTGAACCTGCATCGCCTGGACGATGCCAGCCTGGAAGCGCTGCTCGAGCGCCTGGATAACAATGAGCTCGATGAATATTCCGACATCGCCACGTTGATCGGCATCGAATTTGACGAGAATACGGACTGGGGGCAACTGACGGTCCTCGAGTTGAAGCTGCTGGTTCATCTCGCCTTGCAGCAATTCGAGGCGGCGCATGAGCTGGTGGGAGCGTTCCTGCAGTACAACGACAACACGGCCGAGCGCGGATTGTTTTATCAGGCATTGAATGTGGTGCTGGAGGTGCTGCTGGATGACGACTTGGAACTGGACGATTACGCGGTCAATTTCCGCCGGATGTTTGGCGATGCTCGGATGGACGCGGTGATGGGGTCCGTGGACGGCAGCGTGCGTTTCTTCGGGTTAACGCCGACGAGCATGAAACTGGAGGGGCTCGACAGGCACCAGCGCCTGATCGACAGCTACAGGAAATTGCATAAGGCTCGGGCCAATGTGGCGGCTACGGTCAGCTAGGGTTACCAGTCATGGCTGGAGGCGCTGATGCTGTTCATCCCTGTGCGTCAACGTTTCATCTAAAAATGAATACTTGTGCATCGGAGAAACGCATCCACCGGTTGAATCCACAGCCGGTTGCGGACATTGCGGAATAGCGAGAACGACTGGATCCGCCATCGGCAGGCTATCTGCGCACAGCGATACTGACGAAGATGGACTCGGCATGGCAAAACGAGCAAGGATCGCCTGGCTCACAGGGTTAAACAGCAAACCATCCTGTTGGATATTGCCCGCAAATGAAGTCGACAAACGCCCGCACTTTCGGGCTCTGCAGCCGGCGCGACGTGTAGAGGATCCAGAGTTCGACCTCCTCGCCGACCATTCCCCAAGTGGTCAGTCTGCCTTCGTCGACCAGGCCTTGTGCCAAGGATTGCGGCAGCAGCGCCACGCCGGCGCCGGCCGCGGCGGCATCGCGCACCATTAGTAACGACGACAGGCGCAGGACCGGCCGCGGCTCCACCACCAGCTTGCGGTCGGTAGCTGACCAAAGGTCGCCGTCGCGGTAGGTCGGCATGACTACCGCCGGCGTAGAGACGGGCTTGGCGGCTCGTCCACCCGGGGCGCGCAGCGACGGGGCGGCGGCGAGGACCAGCCGGTCTCTGGCGAAGCACCTGCCTACCAGAACGCTGTCCTTGCGCGGGTTGATACGGATGGTGACGTCGAAGTGTTCCTCCACCAAGTCGACCAATCGGTCTTCCGCCACGGCCTCGACCTCCACCTCCGGATAGCTCGCCTGAAACCTGGCGAGTATTCCTCCCAGTGCCATCTGCGAAAAGACCAGGGGCGCCGCTATGCGCAGTCGCCCGCGCGGCTTGTCCACTCCTTCCCGGGCCTCGGCCAGCGCCTCGGCGAGTTCGCGCATCGGCGCCTCGGAGCGCTTCAGCAGGAGCCGTCCCGCCTCCGTCAGCTCAAGATTGCGCGCGCCCCGTTCGATGAGGCGCACGCCCAGCGCTTCCTCGAATTCGGCGATCCGGCGCGACAAGGTCGCCTTTGAGCGCCCGCTCGCGCGGCTGGCGCGGCCGAACCCGCCGTGAGTCGCCACCAATTGGAAATCTGCCAGCGCGTTAATGTCCATGTCGTCTCAATATCAATACAGTGTGTCTATATTTTATGGTCTTTGTTTTGAATATGAAACACATTATTGTTAGGTCCGTACCCAACCACAAGGAGTTGTCATGAAAAAGATTCGTGCTTTGCAGCTGATGCAGTATGGCGGTCCCGACGCCGCCAGGATTTCCCTCATCGAGGCGCCGGTCGCGGGCGCCGGCCAGGTCGTGGTGCGCGTGCACGCCGCCGGCGTCAACGGGCTGGACTGGAAGGTCCGCGAAGGCTACGTCAGGGACGCCTTCCCTTTGGCGTTGCCGACCGTGCTGGGCATCGAGCTGGCCGGCGTGGTCGAGCAAGTCGGCCCCGGCGTCACCCGCTTCACCAAGGGTGATCGCGTGATGGGGCCGCTCGGCGGGCTGGGCGCCTATGCCGAGCTGGCGGCTGTGGATGCAGCCAACCTCGCTCCCATGCCCGCGTCATTGAGCTTCACCGACGCCGCGGCACTGCCGGTGGCGGCCGTCTCCGCATGGCAAAGCCTGCACTTCGCCGGGCCCGTCCACGCCGGACAGCGCATCCTGATCCATGGCGCGGCCGGCGGGCTGGGCGGCTTCGCGGTGCAGTTCGCGCGTCGCGCCGGCGCCAAGGTGTTCACCACTGCGCTGACCCGCGATTTCGACTATGTGCTCGGCCTGGGCGCCGACCATGCCATCGACTACCAGACCGGCCAGTTCGAGGCCGCTGTCAGTAACATTGACCTGGTGCTCGACTACGTCGGCGCAGACACCCTCGCTCGCTCCTGGCAGGTGCTCTCTGCCAACGGCGCCATCGTCAGCACCGCCTCCCCAGCGATCCTGCAGAGCACTCCCGCCGGCCGCCGCGGCCTGTGGTTCATGAACAAGCCCGACGCCGAGCGGCTGCAGGAGATCGCCGTAGACGTCGCGCACGGCCGCCTGCAATCTCGGATCGACGCCGTCGTTCCCTTCGATGATCTGCCCGCCGCGATCGAGCGCAACCGCAACCGACCGCAACTCGGCAAGACCGTCGTCGCCTTCTCCTCTGATTCATCCATCCGCATCCATTCATAAAGGAAATACGACATGAGCATCCTGATTACCGGTGCCTCTGGCACCATCGGCTCCCTGATCCTGCAACGCCTGGCGTCGGCCAACGTCGAACTCAAGGCCTTGGTTCGCACGCCCGGCAAGGCCGTGCTACCCGACGGCGTGACCGAGGTCGTGGGCGACATGAGCAGCCCCAAATCCATGCGCGCGGCGCTGTCGTCGGTGCGCACCCTGTTCCTGCTCAACGCGGTGACGCCAGATGAAGTGACGCAAGCGCTGATGACGCTGAATCTGGCCAAGGAGGCGGGAATCGAACGCATCGTCTACCTCTCGGTAATCCACGCCGATCTCTACACAAATGTTCCGCACTTCACGGGCAAGCACACAGTTGAGCGGATGATCGAGAGCCTGGAGCTGCCGGCGACCATCCTGCGGCCGGCCTATTTCATGCAGAACGACGAGCGCATCAAGTCCGTGATCGAAGGCTATGGCATCTACCCGATGCCGATCGGCGAGGCCGGAGTGGAAATGATCGACGTGCGCGACATCGCTGACATCGCGGCGGCCGAGCTGTTGGCGCGCCATCACACGACGCATGCGCTGCCGCGCCGCACGCTCGAACTGGTGGGGCCCGAGATCCTGACCGGACCGGTGGCCGCCGGCGTGTGGGGCGAGGAGCTTCACCGCGAGATTCACTACGGCGGAGATAGCCTGGACGGTTTCGAGCAGCAATTGGCGGCCTATGGCCCCGACTGGATGGCCTATGACATGCGCCTGATGATGGGACGCATCCAGACCATCGGCATGCATGCCGCACCAGGCGTAGTGGAGGTACTGGAGAAGATGCTGGGGCGTCCGCTGCGAAATTATCGTGATGCGGTCCGTGATCTGCTGAAGCAGGATTAAGCGCCAAAGCTGAGGGAGTCCATCTTGGTGGGCTCTCTTATATGAAATTCCGGATCGGCGCACCGATAAAGCCGATCCGGAACCGGCGAGATCAGCGATCAGCCCGGCACTTTGCCTTCCACGCCTTGCACGTAGAACTTGATGCCATGCAGGAAAGCATCGTCCGCCACGGCATCCTTGGCCACCACCTCCTTGCCGGTGTTGTCGACCACAGGGCCTTTCCAGATCGGCGCGCTGCCGTCGATGATGGCTTTCTTGCGTTCGGCCACCAGCGCCTTGACGTCGGCCGGCAGGTCAGGATTGAAGGCGCCGAGGTCGATGCCGTCTTCTTTCAGGCCGAGCCAGCTGCTGCCGGTTTTCCAGGTGCCGTCCAGCACTTCGCCGACGCGCTTGTTGTAGTACACGCTCCAGTTGATCATCGATGCCGCCTGGTGGGCTTTGGGGCCGAAGCTGGTCATGTCGCTATCCCAGCCGAAGGCGTATACACCCTTTTCCTGGGCAGTCTGCACCACGGCGGCGGAGTCGGTGTTTTGCATCAGCACGTCGACGCCCTGGCCGATCAGGGTGGTGGCGGCTTCGCGTTCCTTGCCCGGATCGAACCACTTGTTGACCCACACCACGCGCGTAGTGGCTTTCGGATTGACCGAGCGCGCGCCCAGTGTGAAGGAATCGATGTTGCGGATCACTTCAGGAATCGGCACCGAAGCGACCACCCCGAGCTTGCCCGATTTGCTCATCTTGCCCGCCACCACGCCGGCCAGGTAGGCGCCTTCATAAGTACGGACATCGTACTGGGCCAGGTTGTCGGCAGTCTTGAAACCGGTCGCGTGTTCGAATTTGACGTCCGGGAATTCCTTGGCCACCTTCAGCATCGCTTCCATGTAACCGAAGGTGGTGCCGAAGATCAGCTTGTTGCCGTCGACCGCCAGCTGGCGGATCACGCGCTCGGCGTCGGCGGCCGATTCAGGCACGTTCTCGACGAACGTGGTTTTCACCTTGTCGCCGTATTTTTCCTCGACCGCCTTGCGTCCCTTGTCGTGGGCGAAGGTCCAGCCGGCGTCGCCCACCGGTCCGATGTAGACGAAAGCCACTTTCAGCGGCTCGGCCTTGGCCGGCGCGGCTGCCGCTGCAGGAGCGCTGGCGGCCGGCGCCGGCGTGTCGTCTGTCTTGCCGCAGCCGATCAGCGTGGCGGCAGCCAGCGCTGTGAGCATTGCGAGTGATGCCCTGCGTGAAATCTTCATGTGTATCTCCCTTGGTGGTTGGTCAGCTTGCATCAGGTTTAAAAGGTTTGCCCAGCGATGCCGGCATGTTCAGGCGGATCCAGTCCGGGTTGCGCGAAATCAGCGCCAGCACCACGATGGTGGCGACATACGGCAGCATCGACAGGATTTGCGACGGCAGCGTCACGCCTATGCCCTGCAGGTAGAACTGCAGGATGGTGACGCCGCCGAACAGCAGCGCGCCCAGCAGCACGCGCGCCGGCCGCCAGGTGGCGAACGCGGTCAGCGCCAGCGCGATCCAGCCGCGCCCGGAGACCAGCCCTTCCACCCACATCGGCGTGTACACCAGCGACAGGTAGGCGCCGGCCAGGCCGCAGCAGGCGCCGCCGAACAGCAGCGCGGCGAAGCGTATCCAGCGCACCGGGTAACCAAGCGCATGGGCCGATTCCGGCGATTCGCCGACGGCGCGCAGCACCAGGCCGGCGCGCGTGCGGTAAATGAACCAGCCGATGGCGGCGCACAGCAGCAGAGCCAGGTAACTCATCCAATGCTGCTGGAACAGCGCCTGGCCGATAAAGGGAATATCCTTCAGCAGCGGAATCGCCAGCGTTTGCGAAGGCAAGGCCAGGCCGACAAAACGCTGGCCGATGAAGGCCGACAGCCCGGCGCCGAAAATCGACAAGGCCAGCCCGGTGGCCACTTGGTTGGTCGCCAGCACCAGCGCCAGCCAGGAAAACAGCGCCGCCATCAGTACTCCGCTGAGCGCGCCCGCCAGGAAACCGAGCAGCGGGCTATGGGTGGTGTAGCCGACGGCAAAACCGGCGATCGCGGCTACCAGCATCATGCCTTCCGCGCCGAGGTTGAGGACGCCGGCGCGCTCGTTGATCAGCAGGCCGAGCGCCGCCAGCAGCAGCGGCGTTCCGGCGTTGATCGAGGCGGCGATGAGAGAAGCGAATTGTTCCATATCCGTCAGACCTTGGCTTTGCGGCGCAGGCGATAATCAATCAGGGTATCGCTGGCCAACAGTAAAAACAGCAGCATGCCCTGGAACACGCCGGTAATCGCCGACGGCAAGCCGAGCCGCGATTGCGCCAGCTCGCCGCCCAGGTACAGCAGCGACATCACCAGCCCGCCCAGCACCGCGCCGACCGGATGCAAGCGGCCAATGAACGCAACGATGATGGCGGCAAAACCGTAGCCGGGCGATACCGACGGCAGCAGCTGGCCGATCGGTCCGGCGATCTCGAAGGCGCCCGCCAGGCCGGCGAAGCTGCCGGAAATCAGCAGCGAGGTCCACAGCGCGCTGCGGCTGGAAAAGCCGGCATAACGCGCCGCATGCGGCGCCGTGCCGCCGACGAACAGCGAAAAGCCGCGCAAGCTGCGCGCCACGAACACCGTCATCACCGCCGCCAGCACCAGCGTCACGGCAAAACCGATATGCAGGCGCGTTCCGCCCAGCAGCGCCGGCAGCATGAATTCGCTGGAGAACACTTTCGACTGCGGGAAATTCATGCCGTTCGGGTCTTTCAGCGGCCCGTTGACCGCATACATCAGCAGCAGTTGCGCGACATAGGTCAGCATCAGCGACACCAGGATTTCATTGGCGTTGAAGCGGTCGCGCAGCAGCGCCGTGATGCTGGCCCAGAAGGCGCCGCCGAGGATGCCGGCAACGATCATCAGGAACAAGCCGAGTCCGCCGGGAATCGCATGGCCGGGCACATCGACCAGCACCAGCGTAGCGCCGGCAAACAAGGCGCCGACGGTGAACTGGCCTTCGGCGCCGATATTCCAGACATTGGCGCGGAAGCATACCGCCAGGCCCAGCGCGCACAAAATCAAGGGCACCGATTTCAGCAGCAGTTCGCTGATGGCGCGCTTGCCGTTGAACGGATCGATCAGGAACACCTTGAGCCCGGCCAGCGGATCCTTGCCCAGCGCGATGAACAGCAAGGCGCCGAGCAGCATCGTCATTACCACCGCCAGCACCGGCGACAGGTAGGTCATGGCGCGCGACGGCGTGCCGCGCAATTCCAGTTTCCATGGCCAGAAATTACGCATGCGCGGCCTCCGGCGTTTCCTGCCACAAGCCGCTCATCCACAAGCCGACCTGCTCGCGCGTAGCCTGTTCGATCGGGATCGAAGGCGACAGCCTGCCCTTGGCGATGACATGCAGGCGGTCGCACAAGGCGAACAGTTCATCGAGTTCTTCGGAAATGATCAGCACTGCACAGCCTTCTTTTTTCAATGCCAGGATTTCGGCGTGGATCTGCGCGGCGGCGCCGACATCGACGCCCCAGGTCGGCTGCGCCACGATGAACACGGCGGGCTTGCGCTCCAGCTCGCGGCCGACGATGAATTTCTGCAGGTTGCCGCCGGACAGGCTTTTCGCCAGCGCATCGGGGCCGCCGGCCTTGACCTTGAAACGGTCGATGATGTGGGCGGCGATCTTGCGCGTGTAGTCGAAATCGATCATGCCGCGCTTGACGTATGGCGGTTTCTGGTGCGACAGCAGCATGTTGGCGGCCAGCGTCATGCCCGGCACCGCGCCGCGCCCCAGCCGTTCCTCCGGCACCAGGCCGAGGCCGAGCGCGCGGCGCGGATTGGGCGCCAGCTGCCCGGCGGCGCGGCCGGCCAGCATCACCATGCCGGGCGCTGCGCGCTGGTCTTCGCCCGACAGCGCCGCCAGCAGCTCCTGCTGGCCGTTGCCGGAAACGCCGGCGATGCCGACAATCTCGCCGGCCCGTACCTCGCATTCGATAGCGTGCAATTCGGTGGCGAACAGGTGCGCCTTCGGCAAGCTCAGGCGATTGAGATGCAACTTGCGTTCGCTGCGCTGCGAATCCGGATTACGCTCACGCTGCAAGCGCACCAGCTCGTCGCCGATCATCAGGCGCGACAGGCCGGCGCTGGTTTCGTTGCGCGGATCGCAGTTGCCGCTGACCCTGCCGTTGCGCATCACCGTGGCGCTGTGGCAGAGCGCGCGGATTTCATCCAGCTTGTGGCTGATGTACAGGATGCTGCAGCCTTCCGCGGCCAGCTTGCGCAGGGTGACGAACAGCTTGTCCACCGCCTGCGGCGTCAGCACCGAAGTCGGTTCGTCCAGGATCAGCAGCTGCGGGCTGGTCAGCAAGGCGCGCACGATCTCGACCCGCTGGCGTTCGCCGACCGACAGCGTATGCACATGGCGATGCGGCTCCAGCTCCAGTCCGTACTTTTCGCCGGTCTGGCGGATTTGCATCACCAGTTCCGGCATGCTGACGTCCGAGGCCAGGCCGAGGGCGATGTTTTCAGCGACAGTCAGCGTATCGAACAGGGAGAAATGCTGGAACACCATGGCGATGCCGAGCTTGCGCGCGATATGCGGGTTGGCGATGTGCACCTGCTCGCCGTTCCAGAAAATCTCGCCGGCGTCCGGTTTCACGGTGCCGAAAATGATTTTCATCAGGGTCGACTTGCCGGCGCCGTTTTCGCCGAGGACGGCATGGATTTCGCCGGGCGCGACGCGCAGGTTGATATCGTCATTCGCCAGCACGCCCGGATAGGCTTTGCGGATATGGGCGATTTCCAGACGCGGTATGGTTGAAGTCACTTTCTTTTGCCTGTGCCGATAAAAAGACTGTTGCAAAATGATTCCAGCGTTGCCGCCCTGCCAGCTGCGCCATCCGGCGCGCGCCAAAGCAAGCAACATGCTACATCAATTCCTGTGCCAATCGCCGACCTCGACCACAATGTCTTGTCGGCATAAAGCCCTTACAAAAGCAAACTGCATGCCAGACACGGATGCGCGCGGCGCGCCGCATCTGGCGTGATTCGTGCTACCGGCAAGCTTGTGATCGGCAGCAGGATTTGCGGTAGCATGGCCACAGGCTTGTTATCCGAAACAGAAATGGGACCCATGAGAAAAAAGTCTGGTGACACGGTTTCTTCGCCGGCCAAGCCCGCCGCCAAGCGGGGCAGCGGCATTGTCGACCAAAAGATCTACGACTCCGTGCTGAAGGCGGTGATGAGCCAGCGCCTGCCGCCCGGCACCAAGCTGACCGAAGCCAGCCTGTGCCAACTGTTCGCCGTCAGCCGCACTATCGTGCGCAAGGCGATCCAGCGCCTGGCGCACGACCACATCCTCGAATTGCGCCCCAACCGCGGCGCCATCATCGCCCAGCCGACGCCGCAGGAAACCCGCGAAATCTTCGCCGCCCGGCGCGCCATCGAAGCGGCGATCGTGCCGCTGGCGGCCGCCAACGCCACCCGCGCCCAGATCACCCGCCTGCGCCAGATCGTGCGGGAAGAACACGCATCCTTCCACTCCGGCGACCACGCCAAATGGATACGCCTGGGCGGCGAGTTCCATATCCTGCTGTCCGACAGCGCCGGCAACCCGGTGCTGACCCGCTTCCTGCGCGAACTGGTGTCGCGCTGCTCATTGATCATCGCGCTGTACCAGGCGCCGGGCAAGACCGCCTGCCCGAACGACGAGCACGAACAGCTGATCGACGCCATCGCCGCCGGCGACGCCGCGCTGGCGGTCAGAATGATGGACCAGCACCTGCTCGACATCGAACGCGCCTTGCGCCTGAGCGACGACCAGCACGAAGTGGACCTGGCCGACATCCTCGATATCGCGTAACCGGACCGGCTTGCCGGTTGCCCCGTTTCCTCTCTTGGCGGACATTGCCCCAAGCGGTTTAAAGTGTATACAAATTATTAAAAAATGTCGCTAATCCGCGACAGGGATGCGCACTAAACCGGTTCCCGCCGGCGGCAGCCATCCCTAATTTGGCGCGGGCCTCACCAATAAATAGCGTGGCCGTTCACCAAAATCCAGCTTTCCGGCGTCTTCGCAATTGCCAATCCAAACGGCGCGGCTCGCCATCGAAAACCGTTTTTCATATGTATACAATCTGTTTTCCACATAAACCGTAATACCGTTTTTTCCTTTCTTCCTGCCCGAAAAAAATCTGGCACGGTCTTTGCGTTACATGAATCCGTTCCGGGTCAATCGCGGGGATTGCCTGCCAATGGCCCGATCCTTGCGCGACGAAGGCAAAACAAGAATTCAAGCAAGTCCGGTTTATCAATGTCGATAACAGAGGGATGGGAAAAATGGGAAAAAGAGCGAGGGCACGCGCCCGCATTTATTGCGCGCAAAAGATGGTGCTGACATTGGGAGCCGCCCTGCCGTTCAGCGCAGCGCTGGCGCAGACGGCAGGCGGCACGGCGCCCGCGGCAACCGCCGAAGCGCCGCAAGCCGGCTCTTCGCTGCAGCTGGAAACCATGACGGTGACCGCGCAGCGGCGTGTCGAAAAAATCAAGGACGTGCCGATTTCGGTGACCCTGCTCAAGGGTGAAACCCTGGATGTGCTCAATTCCGGCGGCCAGGATATCCGCGTGCTGGCGGCCAAGGTGCCGAGCCTGAACATCGAATCGTCGAACGGCCGCACCTTCCCGCGCTTCTATATCCGCGGTTACGGCAACACCGATTTTTCCACCTTCGCTTCGCAGCCGGTATCGCTGGTGTTCGACGATGTGGTGCAGGAAAACGCCGCCCTCAAGGGCTTCCCGATGTTCGACCTGGCCGGCGTCGAAGTGCTGCGCGGCCCGCAAGGCACGCTGTTCGGCCGCAATACGCCGGCCGGCGTGGTCAAGTTCGATTCGGCCAAGCCGAGCCTGGACAAGGTCTCCGGTTATTACAGCGTGTCCGACGGCACCCACAATACCGCCAATGCCGAAGCAGCAGTCAACGTGCCGCTGAGCGACCAATGGGCGATGCGCTTCTCGGCCCTGGTGCAGCACCGCGACGACTGGGTCACCAACAACGGCGGCGGCACGCCTTTTCTGGAGGGCTACAACGAACGCGCCGGACGCCTGCAATTCCTGTACAAGCCGGACGGCACGTTCAACGCCCTGTTCAATATCCACTCGCGTGCGACCGACGGCAGCGCGCGCCTGTTCCGCGCCAATATCCTGGAGAAAGGCAGCGATGGCTTCGTCGCCGGCTTCAATCCTTCGCAGGTTACCTTCAACGGCCTGAACACGCAGGCTTTGCATACCGCCGGCGGCAGCGCCCGGCTGAGCTGGAACCTGGACCAGGTCAAGCTGTACTCGATCACCGGCTATGAAACCATTTCCAGCTATTTCAGCCGCGGCGACATCGACGGCGGCACGCCGACCGGCCCCGGCTTCATCCCGTTCCAGGTGCAGACCGGCGGCGGCGTCGCCGACCACAAGCAGTTCTCGCAAGAGTTCCGGGTCGAATCGAAGAACGAAGGACCGCTCAACTGGCAGACCGGCCTCTACTATTTCTATGAAGACGTAGCAGGCAACAGCTCCAACTTCGACAGCACCACCCAGCTGCAGACCAGCTACCTGCAGAACCGCCAGAAAAACACCGCCTACGCGGCTTTCGGCTCGCTGACCTATGACGTCAACGACAGGCTCAAATTGCGCGGCGGCCTGCGTTATACCCAGGACAAAAAGGATTTCTCCAACGAAGTCGCCAACAACGTGACGTTCACCGGCCCCGGCTCGATCAGCGAAAGCAAATCGAACGTCAGCTGGGATCTCAGCGCCAACTATGCCTTGACCAAGGACGTCAATACTTATGCACGGGTAGCCACCGGTTTCCGCGCACCGAGTATTGCGGCGCCATCGTCGTCGGTGCCGATCACGGTGGCCAACGCGGAAACCATTACTTCGTATGAAGCCGGGATCAAGGCCGACCTGTTCAACCGCCGCGCCCGCGCCAACTTCAGCGTCTACAGCTTCGATGTCAAGAACCAGCAGCTGACGGCGGTCGGCGGCAACTCCAACTCGATCATGCTGATAAATGCCGCCAAGACCGTGGGCCGCGGCGCCGAACTGGACCTGGAAGCCAACCTGAGCGAACGCCTGCGGGTGACCGTCGGCGGCAGCTACAACTACACCCAGATCCGCGATCCGAACCTGCTGGTGGCCGGCTGCGCTTCCTGCACCATGCTCAATACCCAGGTGCGGCCGGGGCTGTATTCGATCAACGGCAATTCCTTGCCGCAAGCGCCGAAGTGGATCGCCAACGTCACCGCACGCTACGGCATCCCGATGGGCAACAACGACGAACTGTTCTTCTATACCGACTGGGCCTATCGCAGCAAGATCAACTTCTTCCTGTACAACTCCACCGAGTTCACCGGCAAACCGTTGCTGGAAGGCGGCTTGCGCATAGGCTACAAGTGGGATGGCGACAAGTATGAAGTCGCTGCATTCGCCCGCAACATCACCAACAAGATCGTGGCGGTCGGCGGCATCGATTTCGACAACCGGACGGCGTTCATCAACGATCCGCGCATGTTCGGCGTGCAGTTCCGGTCGAACTTCTAAGCTGCCTGGCAGTTCAATCGCGCAGGAATTCCGGGAGCGGCGCAGCTGCCGTTCCCGGATGCAGGCGCAAGATTCCATCAGGAGAGACACATGCATGACGCTGACGGCTGCGGCAAACCCTGGCGGCGGATGGCGGCTGCCGCATGTTCGGTGCTGGCGATCGGCATCGCCTTGCTGGCGCCGGCCGGCGCCGCTGAGCAGGTCGCTTTGCCGGAACAGAAGAGCGCGGTCCTGTTCGGCGCCAACATCCGCTATTACGACATCGGCAGCGGTCCGGTGCTGGTGCTGGTGCACGGCCTGGGCAGCAGCGCCAAGGGCGACTGGGGCCAGGTCATGCTGCCGCTGGCGCAAAACCACAGGGTGCTGGCGCTGGACCAGCTGGGGTTCGGCAATTCCGACAAGCCGCAAATCGATTACGGCATCCAGACCTGGGTCGATTTCCTCGGCGAATTCCTGCGCCAGAACCAGGTAGCCGATTTCACGCTGGTAGGCGAATCATTGGGTGGATGGATCTCGGCGCAATATACGATACAAGCGTTGCGCGGCGTCGCCGCCGGCCCGAGCCTGGGCTTGCCCAAGCCGGCGCGGCTGGTGCTGTCCGATTCGGCCGGCCTGCGCGCGACCATGAAGCGCCTGTCCGCGCCTCCTCCGCCCGGCAAGCCGGCAGTTGTCGGCGCCTCGCTGGCCGGCGAGAAACAGCTGCTGGCGAGCGTGTTTCATTCGCCCTCCTACCAGACCGACCAGGCATTGCGCGACGGCCTGGCCTGGAGCCTGGCAAAAGGCGACGCCTGGGCCATCCGTGCGGTGCGCAATCCAGCCTTGCTGGACGAAACCGTGGACCGCCAGCTAGGCGCGATCAAGATCCCGACCCTGGTGATCTGGGGCGAACACGACAAGCTGCTGCCGCTGCAGGACGGCCGCTATTTCGCCTCGAAAATCGGCGGCGCCGAACTGAAGATCATCCCCGCCAGCGGCCATGCGCCGATGATTGAAACCCCGGATGCCTTCCTGGCGGCGCTGCAGCCGTTTTTGCGATAACCTGCGGCGGCAGCGCCGGACATGTTTTTATATTTTCCATTTGAAAGTAGCTAATCGATGAAATCGAATTCAATGCGTCGCCGCCTGCTGTCGACGGTATTCATGCTGGGGCTGGCAATCGCCGCCTTGCCATCGCAGGCGCAGGCCGCCGGCAAGCGCAAGGTCATCATCGACGACGATGTCGGCGGCCCGCGCGCGGCACAGCTGATGGCGATCCAGTCGGCCGATGTGGAAGTGCTCGGCATCACGATCGTCAGCGGCTCCACCTGGCGCGACGAGAATATCGCCCACGCCCTGCGCACGCTGGAAGTCATCGGCCGCAGCGATATTCCAGTCGTGCCCGGCTCGACGTTTCCCTTGCTGAATACGCAGGAAGCAACGCGGCACTGGGAAGCGCTGTACGGCAAGCTGGTCTACAAAGGCGCCTGGATGGATGAAAAATGGCCGGACGGCACCATCCAGAGCCAGCCCAACTACCACGCCCACGACGTGGTGCCGCAGCTGCCGGAAGGCATGCCGCATACCAAGGCGTCAAACGAAATCGCCGCCAATTTCATGATCCGCAAGGTGCACGAATTCCCGGGCCAGGTCACCATCCTGGCCACCGGCCCGATGACCAACGTGGCGCTAGCGATCAGCCTCGATCCGAGTTTTGCGGAGACCGCGAAAGAAATCGTCTACATGGGCGGCAGCCTGAATCCGCACCAGGTGCTGCCGTCCAAGTCGGCGGAACAGTTTGCGCGCGAATATATCAATACGCCGCGCCTGGAGTTCAACTTCCGCTGGGATCCGGAGGCAGCGAAGATTGTCCTGCGCGCGCCGTGGAAACGGATCGTCATGGTGCCGGCCGATCCGTCCACCGCGACCGAACTCAGCGCCCGCCTGCTGGACGACATGACCAGGTCCGGCACGCCGCTGGCGCAGATGGTGAAGAAGGTCACCGAAACCGGCTTTCCCCTGTGGGATGAACTGGCCACGGCGGTCTGGCTGGATCCTGCGCTGGTCAGCAAGTCCGACCAGCTGTTCGTCAGCATCGACACCGACTTCGGCGCCGGTTACGGCAACACCCTGTCCTGGCCTGCCGCCTACGCGCCGCCGGGCCTGATCGCCAGCCCGACCACGGTGGTGCGTGAAGTCAACGTGCCGGCTTTTGAAAAGCTGATGATCAAGCTGATGAACCTGCCGACGCCGGCAGCCAGATAACGGCATGGGACCGCGATGATGCTTGCCTGGGCCAGGAAAAAATTGCGCGGCGCGCTGCCGGCCTTGCTGCTGGCGCCGTCGCTGTGCCTGCTGTCTGCGCCGCAGGCGGCGCATGCGGCGGCGGCCGAACAGGTGGTCGTCGATACCGACATCGGCGACGATATCGACGATGCGTTCGCCCTGGGCCTGCTGCTGAACAGCCCCGGTTTCGAAATCCTGGGTTTTACCGCCGCCTGGGGCGACACCGGACTGCGCATGCAGCTGCTGGAGCGCCTGCTGCGCGAAACCGGCCATGGCGCGATTCCGATCGCACGCGGCATCGCCACCACCAGCCAGACGCCGTTCACCCAGGCGCGCTGGGCTCAGCGCGGCAGCCTGCCGCCAGCCGCGCCGCCGGCGGTGGATTTCCTGCTGCAGCAGATCCGCCGGCATCCGGGCCAGGTCACCTTGATCGCCCTCGGCCCCCTGACCAATATCGGCGCCGCGATAACCCGCGACCCCGCCACGTTCGGCAAGCTCAAGCGGGTGGTGCTGATGGGCGGATCGGTCCGGGCCGGCTACCGGAAATCGGAGTACGCGGCGGCGCGTCCGGCGGACAAGGAGTACAACATCGCGGCCGATATCCCGGCCGCGCAAAAATTGTTTACCTCAGGCGTGCCTATCGTGATGATGCCGCTCGACTCGACCCAGGTCAGGCTGGATGAAGTGGAGCGCAGCGCCCTGTTTGGACACGGTTCGCCGCTGACCGACGCGCTGGCGCTGCTGTACCACCAGTGGGCCGACAGCTACCAGCCATGGTCCAGCAATACGCCGACGCTGTTCGATGCGGTGCCGGTTGCCTACCTGGCCGACCGCCGCATCTGCCCGGCCACGCCGCTGCATATCGTGGTGGACCAGGACGGCTACACCAGGGAACAGCCCGGCGCGCCGAACGCCGAGGTCTGCCTGGCGCTCGACAAGCCGCTGTTCATGGAGCTGTTCATGCGGCGCCTGCTGCAATAGCCGCAGCGCTCACTGGGCCGTCTTGTCCGACGGGTATTGCAGCGAATCGCGCAGCAGGTAACCCATCGGCATGTTCATGTTGGTGCCTTTCGGGCCGTTCGGCTGGGTGAACCAGTAGCTGTAGATTTTTTTCAGTTCGCCTTCATTGATCAGCCGCACCATTTCCTGGTCCACCAGTTTCTTGAAAGCCGGGTCATCCTTGCGGAACATCAGCGAATACGGTTCGATCGACAGCGGATCGCCAAGGATCGTGTAGTCGGCGGGATTTTTCGCCGTCGAGCGCAGGCTGTACAACAGCACGTCGTCCATCGCATAGGCATCGGCCTTGCCCTGTTCGACGAATGCGAACGATTCGGTATCGTCCTGCGCTTCCAGCACCTTGATGTTGAGCGAACGGACGTTGCTGCGGTCGTTCACCAGGTCGATCGTGGTGGTGCTCTTGGTGATCACCATGGTCTTGTTGCGCAGGTCCGACCAGTTTTTTATGCCGCTGCCGTTTTTCACCACCATCCGCACGCTGGAAAAGAAATGCGGCACGGTGAAGCCGACGCGGGTGCGGCGCTCGGCGTTGTTGGTGGTCGATCCGCATTCGATGTCGGCCTTGCCGTCGATGATGCTGGAGAAGCGGGTCGCGGAATCGACCGGCAGGTACTGCACTTTCAGGTTCGGCAGCTTCAGCTCGCGTTTGACGGCGTCGGCGATTTTCTGGCAGAGGTCGATCGAATAACCGACGATCTGCTTGTTGTCATTGGTATACGAGAAGGGCGCAGTCTGGCGGTAGGCGAAGGTGATGCTCTGGCTGTCGCGGATCTTGCCGAGCGTATCGCCAGCCGTGGCGGCGAGCGGTGCCAGGATAAGAAACAGGGTAAGACCGTGCTTGATGGCACCATGCATATCGTAAGCTCCAATGAGTCGTCGCCGCCGGCCCGGCAAAGACCAGGCCGCCGAAAAATAGTTTAAGGAGCAGATTTCCCCGCGACAAATATATCAGTAGTTCTGGCGCTTGCGGTGCTTGTTGCGCAAATTGATTGCGTCAACCCTGGCCGGCGCGCTCCAGCCAGGCAATCCAGCCGGAGCGCCGCCGGGAGTTTACGATTTGGCGGAGTAAAAGCGGTATATCGCCGTATAAGGCACGCGCGCTTCTTTCCCCAGCTGGGCCTGGTCGCAGCCATCGGCCGGCGCATTGCCGCCAGCGGTCTGCAGGCGCTGGATGCTTTTCGTCAAGCCAAACACGCCTATGCCGTCGGTCGATTTTGCAGTGAGCAGCAGCCACGGGATAGCCCCGGCCACGGGCGCATCGCTGTGCGCCTGGAGCGCGCCGACCACCTTGCTGCCGTCAGTCGATTCCCAGGTCGGGCCGGCGTAGTGCTTGCCTATCTTCTGGCCATCGTTGTCGAACAGATCGGCTTCCGGCGCCACGAAGCGCCACTCGAACCGGCTGGCGTCGTCTTTGGCGGCGGCGCATTGGTAAATTTGCACGCCGGTCGCCTTGGCCTCAAGCGACAAGGCCTGCGTATCCGCAACCTTCAGGCTGTCGGGAACCGCGATCGCTGTCGTGGCCGGTGAACTGGCGCAGCCTGCGAGCAACAGCGCGCTCCAGGCCGTTGCTGCCGTGACCAGCATTTTTCTTGTCATTTTGCTTTCTCCATTGTGTGGATCGATAGGACCTGCCTGTTTCCAGCGTGCCTATTGTAAAGCGCGCCACTAGCCCTTGCTTTTGAACCAGGCTGCGGTGGCGGCGTCGGCGGGAAAGAAAGATTCGATCCGCAGCTCATGCACGGTGACGTCGTGCGGCGTGCCCATGGTAGCGATCGAGGTGAACAGGTTGAGCTCGACGCCGTCCTTCCTGATGGTCATCGCCAGGAACGGCAAGACGCGCGTGTCCAGGTTCGGCGTCTGGCTGGCGGCCTTGATGCCGGGCAGCGCCACCAGCTGTTCCAGCAGCCTGGTGGCTTCGCTGCCGGGACCGTCGCTCATGGCCTCGCGCTGGATCCAGTGCAGCAGGTCGGCGCAGACGTCCTGCCAGTTGACCAGGTGCTTCCTGACGGCTTGCGGATCCAGCATCAGCTGCAGGATATTGACGCCTTCGCGCGGGATCGGCTGGCTGTCCGGCATGTCCAGCAGCCAGCGCATCATCATGGCCGCCGGGCCGTTGCTCATCACCAGGTTCCACAGGCGGTCCACCACCAGCGCCGGATACGGCGCCTGCTGGGCCAGCATGAAATCCAGCGCCTGCTTGACCGAGGCCAGTTCGGGATCGGACAATTTGCGCTCCTGGTAGGCCGGCGCAAAACCCGCCGCCAGCAGCATCACATTGCGCTGGCGCAGCGGGATGTCGAGCGCCGTGCCCAGTTTCAGGATCAGCTCACGGCTCGGCTGCGAACGCCCGCTTTCCAGGAAGCTGATATGCCGCTGCGAGATATGGCTTTCGGCCGACAGGCGCAGCTGGCTGTAGCCGCGCTTGTCGCGCCAGTAACGCAAGGCCGTGGCGAAGTCGTTGAAATAGCGGTTGTGCGCGGCCTGCTCCAGGCCTGTTTTTTCTGCGGCTTGCGATGCGCCCATGAATTGTCTCCAAAGATTTACCGGGCAGTGTAGCCCGGTAGCCAGCGATTTCAAACCGGCAGGTTCATCGCATCCAGGAAACCGGTGACGCTGCTGATGCGTCCGTCCGCCGCCACCACCACGATGTCGGTGCCGATGGCGACCGGCTCGGCGCCGTCGGCGGCCAAGGCCCAGGAAAAGCGCACGACATCGTTATGGCCGTCTTGCTTGCCGTGCAACTTGAAACGCAAGCCGGCAAACTGCTGCCGTACCGCGCCTATCATGGCATCCAGACCGTCATGGCCGGCGTTGCTCATCATCGGGTCGACGTAGGTTGCTTCAGGGGTAAACGCCGCCGCTATCAATGCGCGGCGGCGCGCGGCGTCAGGTTCGTCCCAGGCCGCGATGTAGCGGCTGGCGATGGACGCGGCTTCATTGGCGATATGCGTGGCGCTGACGGTGCTGGTCATGGTCGTGCTCCTTCAAGGATGGGTTGGGAGAGTTGCTTTGTCGTTGACGACAAGAACATTCTCCGCCCGGCATCGGGCACGGTCGATTACGTCCCAGGTAATCAAATGGATGAAACTAGGGCCTAGGGCGCCGGCACCACGCCCGCCATGGAAAACAGCAGCATGCCCTGCCCGTGCGGCGCCTTGAGCAGCGCCGTGATCGGCTCGTCGCCGGCGCTATGTTCCAGCGTGAAATGGCGGCCGCCGTCATTGCTGCGCAACACGGTGCCGCCCATGCCGCCGGCCGCCAGCTCGCGGCCGGACAGCTGCGTGATATCGGTCAGCGACTGGGTCGTGCCGGAAGCCACCGCTTGCCAGCTCTTGCCGTCGTCGGCGCTGCGTATGACATGGCCGCGCATGCCGACCGCGACCACGGTGCTGGCGCCGTTGTCGGTAAATGCGGTGGCGCTCCAGAGCGATCCCTTTTCTCCGCTGTCGATCACATCCCAGTGCTTGCCGCCGTCTTCCGAGCGGAACACCGTTCCGGCTTCGGCCATGATCAGCAGCGTGCCGCCGGCGGTTGCGACAATCCGGTACAGGTGGCGGTCGGCAGCGTCGCCGCTGCTCAGCTTGACTTCGGTCCAGGTCACGCCGCCATCGCCGGTGCTCAGGGCCATGCCGAACAGGCCGACTGCCAGCCCACGGTCGGCATCGGCGAACCAGATCGACAATATCGGCTGCTCCTGGCCGTACTGCTGGCGCAACAGCTTCCAGTGCTCGCCGCCGTCGACGGTCTTCAGCACCACGCCGTCATGGCCGGCGGCCCAGCCGGTGTTGCGGTCGATGAAAGCCACGCTGGTCAGCATGGCGCGGGTCGGCACGCTGCGCGCCTGGCGGTACTGCTTGCCGTCGTCGGACAGCAGGATGACGCCATGGTCGCCGACGGCAACGATCCTGCCGCCGGTCGTGCTCACTGCTGCCAGCATGGCAGTGGCCGCGGCTTGCTGGCGCGGCTGGGCCGGCCGGCTGGCGGGCCAGCCGGAGCCGGCCGCTTCCGCCGCGAGAGGGCCGGCGCTCGCCAGCAAAAGGCACAAGGCAGCAGGAAACACACGCAGGTTATTGAATGTTGAAGGCATGGGCTTCCTCAATGAGCAATGGACGACGACATGCGCGGCAAGCCGGCGCGGCGCGGGAAGATGGTCTCCAGCACCACCGCGAAAGCCGGCAGCAAGGTCACCGCCATGACCATGTTGACCAGGAACATGAAGGTCAGCAGCTTGCCCATGTCGGCCTGGAACTGCAGCGGCGAAAACGACCAGGTGGCGACGCCTATCGACAGGGTCAACGCAGTAAACACGGTCGCCACGCCGGTCTCGTGCAAAGTGCGCTCGACAGCGTCGCTGATCGCCATGCCCGCTCCCAGGTGCAGCTGCAGGCGGTTATAGATATAGAAAGCGTAGTCGACGCCGATGCCGGTAGCCAGCACCATCACCGGCAAGGTGGCCACGGTGAGGCCGATATTCAAGTCCTTCATGAACCAGTAGCCGAGCCAGGTCGCCACCGTCAGCGGCAGGCAGCAAGCCAGCATCGCGCGCCAGTCGCGGTATGCCAGCAGCACCAGCAGCAGGATGGCGGCGTACACATACAGCATCATCGGCAATTCGCTGCGCTCCAGCACTTCATTGGTGGCGGCCTGGACGCCGGCGTTGCCGCTGGCCAGCCGGATATTGACCCCATCCAGCCGGTTCGCCAGGCGAAACTGTTCGACCGCCGCGACCACGCCCTTGATGGTGGTCGCCTTGTGGTCGCTCAGGTACAGGTTGACGCCCTGGGCACGGCAATCCGACGAAGAAAAACCGTGCAGCTGGTTGTTGGCGCTGCCGAACTGCGAACCCAGCCCGCGCGCATCGCGCGTGATGGTCGCCATCTTGGGGTTGCCTTCGTTGAGGCCGGCATTCACGCCCTTGAGCACGTCGGCGACCGAACGGGTCGACAGCACGCCCGGCACGCCGCTCATCTGCTGCGCAAAATCGTCCATGAACAGTTGCGCATCGGGACGCGAACAGGCATCCAGCTTGCCGGCCGGCGCTACTTCGAACACCACCGTCAGCCAGTCCAGGCCGACATCGAAACGCGCCGTGATATCGGCGGCGTCGCGGTTGAAGCGCGCTTCCGGCCGCAGCTCGGCGGCGCCGGCCTGCAGGCTGCCGACGTGGCGTCCCTGGCTTTGCCATACCGCCACGGCGAACAAGGCGGCGCCCAGCGCCACCACGATCCACGCATTGCGCGGCCGCGCCACCAGCGCCAGGCCGCCCAGCCAGCGGCTGTGCTGTTCGCGGCGGCCGATGGCGCGCTGCGCGTATTCCTGCGAAAAACTGAAATACGAAGCGGCCAGCGGCAACATCACCAGGTTGGTGACGATCTTGTAGCCGACCCCTATCGATGCGGCAATCGCCAGTTCGCGGATCATGGGAATCGGGATCAGGGTCAGCGTGATGAAACTGATGAAGGCCGTCACCAGCGCCAGCGTGCCCGGTATCAGCAAACCGGTGAAGCTGTGGCGCGCCGCGTGTTCGGTATTGTTGCCGGCGGCGATTTCGCGCACGATGAAATTGATCTGCTGCACGCCGTGCGAAACGCCGATGGCGAACACCAGGAACGGCACCAGGATGGCCAGCGGATCGAGGCCGAAGCCGAGCAGCCGCAAAGTGCCGAACTGCCACACCAGCGAACTGAGCGAACACACCAGCGGCAGCATGGTCAGGCGCAGCGAGCGGCAGTACCAGTAAACCGCAAGCGCGGTCAGCAGCAAGGCAATGCCGAAAAATTCCATGACGCGGCTGGCTTCTTCGCCGATATCGCCGATGGCCTTGGCGAAGCCGATGATCTGGATCTCGACGTCGGCGTTCTCGAAATGCTTGCGCACCTTGTCTTCCAGCAGCTGGTTGAAGGCGCGGTAATCGAGCGGCTGGCCGGTCTGCGGATCGCTGTCCTGCAGTTCGGCCAGCACCATGGCGCTGGTCTGGTCGCGCGACACCAGGTTGCCGAGATAGCCGCCGGCGGCGACCCGGCCGCGGATGTCGGCGATCACCTGCGGATTGAGCTTGTCGGGAATGATGTCGCCGCCGGTGATCGGCAGCGCCTTGAAACCCTCTTCCGTGATTTCGGTAAAGAACACATTTGGCGTCCACAGCGACATGACGCTGCTGCGGTCCACTCCCTGCAGGTAATTGACCGCGTCCGTCACGCCCAGCAGCTGGCGCAGCACCGGCGGATTCCAGATCGTGCCGTGGCGCGCGTGCACCACCACGATCAGGCGGTTGGCGCCGAACAGCGCTTCCCGGTACTGGTTGAAAGTCTTGATGTAGGCGTGCTGCTGCGGCAAGGTCTTTTCAAATCCGGCCGACATGCGCAAACCCAGCGCCAGCACCGCCATGCACAGCGTAAATGCGCCGAACGCCAGCAGCACCGCGAAGCGGCGCCGGAACAGGACCGATTCCAGTCCGGCCACCAGCCGCTGCAGCCGGCCATCCTTGCCAAGACCCTGGGTTGAACTACTCATGCCTGCATCCAATCGCTGGTTAGCTGCTTCATCAGAACGACGTCGTGAAGCTGAAGGTGGCGAAATCGCGGTCGCGGCTCAGGTTGGACAAGCCGCCGCCGTAGTTGTGGGTGTAGTCGACGCGCATCTTGGTGGCCGGCTTGGTCTTGAAGTCCACGGTCAGGCCCAGCACCACCGCGCCCGCGCCCTGGATGAAACCCGGCAAGGCGCTGGCTGATACGCCGGACATGCCGTACGACAGCGACAGGTCGGGCGCATAGGAAGCCTGGCCGCCGAACGCGGCCGGATAGTTGACGCCGATCTGCGCCACCAGGCCGCTCGACAGTTTGGTCGGCGACCGGTAGTCGGAAGCCACCGAATAGGGGATGCCGCGGTTGAGGTCAAGGTCAGGATAGTAGGCCGCCGCCAGTTCCGAGGTAAACGTGCCCTCGGTCGCGCCTAGCGCACGCAGCAAGCCGCCGAAGCTGCCGCCCGGAGTGAAGATGTTGAGCGCGGTCAGGTGGAACTGGTATTTCTTCTGGTCGACCGCGCCGCGGCAGACATAGCCGGTGGGACGGTAGTTGGCTGGATTCAGGTCGGCATTGCAGTAATACGGATTGTTCGGGTTGCTGACGATGGTCGGATCGATGGGTGTGCTTTCCTTCGGCCGGAACGACAGCTCGGTGCCGAAAGCCCAGTCGCCGGCGCGGGTGTTGTACGAGACCCCGAACAGGTTGCGGTCTTCGGCGTAGTCCAGGTAAATCTCTTGCCAGCCGAACGGATTGGCGGTGGCGCCCTGGTTGACGCGGATGCTGGCGAACGGAATCTTGTCGTGGTAGCGGATGTAGTACAGCGCCAGTTCGTCGCCGCTGTCTGGGAAGGTGTAGCGGGTCGACAGGCCGAACTGGCCGCTGTTCCTGGGATTGCGGTCGACGCCGCGCGGGATCACGCTGCCGCTGTGGACCAGCGGGCCGTACAGGGGATTCAGGTTGGGATCGGCCAGTTCGCTCGCCGACAGTTGCCGGTTGAACGGCAGCCCGGTGCTCGGATTGATGCCGATGATGCGGGTGCCGGTATCGCCCACGGTGCCGGGCGGCGCCGGCGGCAGGCCGAGCGGGCCGGTCACCGAATTGACCAGCGAGGTCGGCAGGAAAGCGCCGGTGGAGCCGCGGCCGACAATATCGCTGGTGGAAAAGAAAGTGCCGACCGGATCGAATTCATAACCGTTCCAGCGCGTCTGGTAATAACCTTCGACACTCAGGCCCTTGGCCACTTCGGCATTCAGGGACAGGATCGGCGCCGGCCGGAAAATCTCTTTCAGCTGCACGCCCGGGCTATGGGCGCGGCGCACATCGATGGCGTTGATCGAATTGATCCCGCCGGGAATGAAAATGTCTTCGCCCCAGCTGATCACCTGGTTGCCGACCCGCGCCCGCACCGGATGCTGGTCGATCTCGAATTCCTTGTTGACGTAGGCGTCCAGCAGGCGGATGTCGTGCACCGCATGGCTGCGCGCATCCGGCTCCAGGTCGGCGTAACGGGTGCGGTCGGCGGCGAAATCGTAGGACCACGCAGCCCGCACCAGGCCGCTCCAGCCGTCCGGCGCTTTCAGGAACAGGTCGTGCACGCCGCGCAAGGTCGCCGAGAACACCTGCCCGCTCTTGTAGTTGAGATTGCCGTTGTCCTGGTTGAGCCTGGTCAAGTCATACGACTGGTTGAAATTGACCGGATCGCGGCGCGCGATGCCGACCTGGTCGCTGCTGGCGCAGCCGCCGTTGTCCTGGCCGATGAAGGCGCAGTTCGGGCTGGAGGTGCGCACCGCCATGCCGAAGGAAATGGAAGAGTCGAAGCTGCCCCTGAGGCCGTTGCCCAGGTCGAACTGTTCGGCGCTGGCCGTATGGCTGAACACCGTCGAGCTGCTCCACACCAGGGCCACTACGATGCCCGGCTTGAAACCCGGCTGCCTGCCCTGCCTCAACTTCCTCGCCATCTTCTTCATTCTTCTCTCCCCGGGATACGAACAAACTGCGCGATTTTTTTATGGACGGCGATCAGCGGCTGGCGAAGCGGCGCAGGCCGTCGGGTTCGAACATCGATTCCTTGACCCGGCCTTCGCGCCCGGCCAGCCAGTCGGACTGTTTTTGCCCGGCCGGGATCCGTTCGGCGATGTAGCGCCCCAGCGACAGGTCGTAGCTGGCGTAACCTTCCTGCACGCAGGCCGGCAGTTCGGTCGCCATCACCACCCCGCTCTCCATCACGCGCTGCACCTTGCCCTGGCCGTCGTACAGGTCCTGCACCAGGATCTGCCAGGAATCTTCATCCAGGTAAAACGTCCGTTTCGGAAAGGTGTGGCGCGCGCCCTGCTTGACGGTCGCTTCCACTTCCCACACGCGATGGGTTTCGTAGCGTGTCATGTCGCGGTTGAGGAAAGCCGGCTGCACGACGTCGCCGATCTTGTTTTCCACGGCGTTGACCTTGTTCCAGTTGTAGGGAACGATCATTTCCTTCTTGCCCGCCAGCTTGAAGTCGTAGCGGTCCAGCGGGCCGTTGTACATGGTGTACTGGTCGATGGTTTCCAGGTTTTCATCGTTCAGGATGGGCGCGTCGTAGGAATAGGTCGGCGCCCGGCGCACCCGGCGCTGGCTGGCGAAGTACAGCCAGATATCGTTGGTCTTGCCGATGTAGGCATGCGACAAGGTGACGTCGCCGGCGAACTGGGCCGGCGCGATGTACGGGCTCAGGTAAAGAGATTCGACGCCCTTGGCGCCGGCGATCGTGCTGTTCTTCGGATTCGACAGCGGGAACATGATGTAGTCTTCCTGGATCAGCGGCTCGCCGATGCCGCTGCCGCCTTTCGGCGGGATCGCCGTGGCATAGGCCCAGGTCAGGCCCTCGCCCTGGTAGCGCATCTTGAAATTCCACATCGCCTCGACGCCGTTGGCCGGCATCGGGAACGGATAACCGGCGGTCTTGGCCTCCACCAGCTCGTAGCCGTTTTGCCCGATCTTGGCGAATCCGACATTTTCCTTGCTGCGCTGGTACACCACGTCCGGATAACCGCAGGAGCGGTGGGTCGGATAGACATCCATGCGGTAACCCTTGATGCTCTTGACCAGCTGCACCTGGCCGGGCGACAGCCTGGCGGCGTATTTGTCGACATTGGCGGCGCTGATCGAAACCACCGCCTTGTCGGCCGCATACGGATTCGGGCGCGGCTGGCCAGCCTTGTAGCCGCCCGGCGCGGCGACGTCGCCGCCGCTCCAGGCCGGGATCGTACCTTCCTTGTTGCCGGCCTTTTCGGCGCCGACCGGCGTCAGCTCTGCGCCCAGCCTGGCTGCCTGCTGCGCCCACAGCGGCGCGGTCAACAGGCAGCAGGCCCAGGCGGCGGACAGCATCATCACGGATGCCCTCGGTTTGATCGGGTGCATTTTTATCTCCTCGCAGGTCACATCACAAAATCATTGGAATTCGGCGGACAATCCTGTTGCTTCTTTATTGCGGCTGGCGCGGAGCAAACGCGACGGCCACCGCAGGCATCCCGAGCAGCACCGTTGCCCCCAGCACCATGCCGAACCGCTCGGCGCCGAGCGCGGTCAGCAGCCAGCCGGCCAGGGTGGTGCCGAACGCCACGCCAAGCAGCGTCACCACCACCGTGCGGGACACCAGCGAGCCGTCTTCGTCAATCTCTGACAGCAAACCGGTCAGGAAGGGAACCAATGCGTAGAAACCGATGTTGAGCAGCAGCTGGCTGCTGAAATAGGCGGCGCCGCTGCGCGCCGAAAAGAACCACATCAGGGAACCGATCATCAGCAGCTGGGCCGCGCAGATAATCGCGATGCGATGGCGATGGCTGCCGCGCCAGGAGGAGGCGACGCAGCCGGCGAAACCGAGGAAAGATGAAGTCGACAGCAGCATGCCGATGGTCGAGGTGGCGAGGCCGGCGTGCTGGCCGGCCAGTTCGGTGACCGCCCATTGCCCTGCCTGCACGCCATAGATCAATACGGTGAGGATCCAGACGGCGGCGATGCGCAGCCATGGCAAACCGGCGCCGGCAGATTTGCGCGGACGGCGCTCGTCGACGATATCGCGGCTGGCGCGCAGCAGCAGCGGCGCGGCACAGGCGACCAAGGCGCCCATGGCGAGGAACAGCCATTGCGCGGCCCAGCGCTCCGGCAGGTAGGAAATGCCGATCAGCAGCGCGCCGTTGACCAGCCCGGCGACCAGGATGATCACGCCCCAGATGCGTTCCGCCGACGGCTGGTTGGCGACGCTGGCCGCCACCAGCATGAACAGCATTCCTTCGAATACGCCAGCCAGGCCGCGGGCTACGCCGACCGCCTGCGCCCCGGCCAGCAGCGCGCTGGCGGCCTGGGCTGCGACAGTGCCGGCGGCGCCGATCCAGGCGAAGCGCAAGGCGTGCCGCGACGCCCAGCGCGGCAGCACCATGCAGCTGAGCGCCATGCCCAGCATTTCGAATCCGGTCATCATGGTGGCCTGGCCCTCGTCCAGGCCGAAGCGCCGCATCAGGGCAGAGACGATGAACGGCGTCAGGATGGTGCCGTTGATCGCTACCGCATACACGATCGCCAGCCGCAGCATGGCGCGCGGGCCGGGCGCGGCCGGCGCCAGGGCCGTGCCGGGATCGCCCGCGGCGAACGCCGGCGCGGCATGCGCCTGTGTCACAACGGCCGGAGCCGGCGCTGCACTTGAAGCCATCTCTTGGTCTCCCTCGGGCGGGTTGATATTTTGTTTTTACAGCGGGACGAACATCCTGCCTGGGCAGCCATCCGTCTGTCGCGGAATGCGGCTGCGCCAATCTCTCGGCTCTGCAACTCTACAACTGCGCTACCAGCGCACCACCTGGCTGGTCAGGCCGCGCTCTTCCAGATAGCGCTTGCGCCCGGCCTGCCCTTTCTTTTCAAACCAGTTGATGATCTTGCCGATCTTGTTCGGGAACAGCATGGCCAGCCGCACCAGCATCGCGTCCGACACTTTCGGGTAACGCTCGTAGCGCGGCTCCAGCAGCATGCGCAGCATTTCATCGGCCACATGCGACGGGCTCTGCGGCGGATCGATGAAATTCAGGGCGCTGCCGCCGGTCAGCGCTTCATGGCGCAGCTGTGCGGTATCCACCGAGGAAGGCAAGATCCCCCCGACCTTGATGCCCTTCTTTTCGAAATCCACCGCAATCGACAACGTCGCGCCACGCAAACCGAATTTGCTTGCACTGTACAACGGACTCTCCGGCATCGGCAAGACGCCGCCCAGGGAAATCGTGTTGATGATGCGCGGGTCCGGCGCCTGCTTGAGCAGCGGCACCATGATGCGCGACAGCAGCAGCGGCGTGATCAGGTTGATATGCAGGTCGCTTTCGATATGGTCGAGCGTATATTCGTCGAAGCGGTCGGTGCGCACCACGGCGGCGTTGTTGAGCAGGATGTCCAGGCGGCCGAACTTTTCCTCTACCGTCTCGCGGATATGCTCCAGCAGCGGACGCTGGCAGAGATCGCCGGCAATCAGCAGCGGCTCCTGTTTCAGCCCGGCGGCGAGTTCGGCCAGGCCATCCTGGTTCAAATCGCACAGCACCAGGCGCAAGCCGGCATCGTCGAGGCGCTTGGCGATCTCGCGGCCGATGCCGCCGGCGGCGCCGGTCAGCAGGGCGACCCGCCCGGCAAATTCCGGGCCGAGCTTCATGCCGCCTCCTGCAAGGCGTCTTTCCGCGGTTGCGGCGCAACTGCGGCCGGCGCCTGGATCATCTGCCGGTAATCGCCGTCGCGCAATGCCGGCCAGCCGATGCGCTTGTGCAGCTTATTCAGGTAGCGCTTGAGCGCATGCACTTCCAGGTACACGGTGTGGCGCTGCGACTTGATGAACTTGATGCCGCCCGACAGGTCGGGATCGTCGTGCGCGATCAGCTCATCGAAGGCGCGCACCCGCTCCGCGCCCGCGCTCTGCTCGCGCAGGTAGCTGGCGATCAGGTGAGCTTGCGCATCGAACAGCTTGAAAGCGCTGGAGTTGGTTTCTATATAACCGATGCCGAACAGGTTGCGGTGCAGGCGGCTGAACACCGACAGGTACATCTGCGGCCGCCCGCCCCGCCACTCGAAATATTTGCCGGCGTACGGCGCGCTCCATTTGTAGCCGGTGGCGTACAGCACCAGGTCCAGCCGTTCCCGGCTGCCGTCCTTGAACACAGCCTCGTCGCCGTCGTAGCGCTCGACGTCCGGGCGCACCGCGATGTTGCCGTGCTGCAGATGGTGCAGCAATTGCGTGTTCATCAAGGGATGGCTTTCGAACAGCTTGTGATCCGGCTTGGGCAGGCCGAAGCGGGTCAGGTCGCCGGTGATCATCTTGAGTATGCCGCTGAACACCGGCCGCTCCAGCCACATCGGCAGTTGCGGCCCTTTTTCGGCAAACTCGTCGGCCGGGACGCCGAACAGATGCTTGGGGATGAAATGATAGCCGCGGCGCATGCTGATGAATGCCGCATCGGCGTAGGTGGCGGCGTCGCAGGAAATGTCGGCGCCGGAATTGCCGGCGCCGACCACCATCACCCGCTTGCCCTTGAATTCCTCGCCGCGCTTGTAGCTTACCGAGTGGCGGATCTCGCCGCTGAAATTGCCCTTGATTTCCGGCAGGCTGGGATCCCAGTTGCAGCCGGTGGCGCAGATCACTGCGCGATAGTGGCGCTGCTCGCCGTTCCCCAACGTGACTTGCCAGCGCTGGTCGGGCAGCTTGTTGATGGCCTGCACCGAGACGCCGAAACGGATGTTGTCGTACAGGCCGAAGGCGCGCGCGAATGACCTGACGTAGGCGACGATCTGCTGGTTGGTCGGATAGTCCGGATAATCTTTCGGCATGGGAAAATCGGCATAACCCGACAGGTCGCGCGATGAAATGAAATGCGCCGATTCGTACATCGGGCTGCCCGGGTTGTCCATGTCCCAGATGCCGCCGACGTCGCTGTGGCGCTCGAACTGTTCGTAGCTGATGCCTTGCCGCTTGAGGGCGCGGGCGGCGCTCAGGCCGCCGGGACCGCCGCCGATAATGCACACTGCTGCGTTGCTGCTGGAAACGGATGAAGCACTCATTGGCAATCTCCTGGACATCGGCTGGGCTGGTTTGAATTGTCTGGCGTCCATCCAATGTAACGAAGTCCGGGCCGCGGAGTGAGGGCCGAAACGGACGGCGGAAGGGTCTTTAACGGACAGAATATTGTCCGTCGCATGCATAGTGGCTAGACAGCCGCCTGTCTTGCCGACACAATGGCAAGCATGAAACCGACCGCGAAACCTGCCGCAAAACCGGCCGCCGCCAAACCCGAGCGGATTGATCCGCGCTACTCGACAGCATCGATCAATCCCCTGACGCCGCGCTATCTGTCGATCGTCGCCCACGAACGCGGCCATGACACCGTGTCCCTCTGCCGCGGCCTCGGTTTCACCGCGGAAGACCTGAACCAGCCCAATTTCAAGATCTCCTACCGCCAGGGCAGCATGATGATCCGCCGCGGCCAGAAGCTGATCGGCGATACCGGGCTCGGGCTGGCGGTAGGCAGCCGGCAGACGCTGGTGTCGTGGGGCCTGGTCGGCTTCGGCATGATGACCTGCGCCACCTTGGGCGAAGCCAGCGAAATCGGCATCCACTACCAGAAAGGAGCCGGTTCGCTGATCCATATCGCCATGGAGCTGCGCGGCCAGCAGGTCGCGATCGTGGCCGACCCGCAGTTCTACGATCCCGATATCGAGATGTTCCTGATCGAGGAAGCGTTTTCCAGCATGGTCAATATCGTGCGCCACCTGGTCGGGCCGCAGTTCACGCCGGCAGCGATCGAACTGGTGTACCAGCCGCCGCCGCACGCCGCCATCTACGATACGATTTTCCGCTGCCCGGTGCGCTTCGGCTGCTCGCGCAACCGCTTGATCACCGACGTCAACTGGATGAATTATCCGCTGCCCACCCACGATGCCCTGGTAGCCAAGACGGCCATTAAACTGATCGAAGAGAACCTTACGGTGGAACAGGAAAAAGTCGATCTTTCCACCACCATCGAGCGCGCGATCCGCGACAACCTGAAAGACCTGCCGTCGCTGCAGAGCATCGCCGCCACGCTCAACATCGGCGAGCGGACCTTGCGGCGGCGCCTGAACGATGCCGGTTTTTCTTACCAGGGCCTGCTGGAATCGGTGAGGAAATCGCGCGCGCTGGAATTGCTGTCGCATTCCAAGTTTTCGGTGGCCGATGTCGCCGCCGAAACCGGCTTTAAGGATGTGAGGAATTTCCGGCGCGCATTCAAGCGCTGGACCGGCGTGGCGCCGACCGAAATCCGGGAGTAAGATAACCGCTTCGTTTCCGGAGGATTGCCGCATGCCGAATTCCTTGCCTTTCTTGCTCGGCAGCTTGCTGCTCGGCGCCGCGTTATCCGCTGCTGCCGCACCGGCGCTTCCTGCTGCGCCTGTCTACGGTCCCGAGCTGCAAGGCTTCGACTATCCCTACGAATTGAAACACTACGCCTTCGAATCGCAAGGCAAGCAACTGCAGATGGGTTACATGGACGTCGCCCCGGCCGGCGCCGCCAACGGCCGCACCGTAGTCCTGATGCATGGCAAGAATTTCTGCGGCGCTACCTGGGAACAGACCATCAAGGCGCTGAGCGCCGCCGGCTACCGGGTAGTTGCGCCAGACCAGGTCGGCTTCTGCACTTCGAGCAAACCCGAGCATTACCAATATTCGTTCCAGCAGCTCGCCATCAACACCCATGGTTTGCTGGAGCAGCTGGGCATCCGCAAAGCCGTCATCGTCGGCCACTCGACCGGCGGCATGCTGGCCACCCGCTATGCCCTGCTGTATCCGGAGCAGGCGACACAGCTGGTGATGGTCAACCCGATCGGGCTGGAAGACTGGAAAGCGCTGGGCGTGCCTTACCGCACGGTCGACCAGTGGTACCAGCGCGAACTGAAGCTGAATGCCGACGGCCTGCGCAACTATGAGCAGAGCACTTACTATGTCGGCCGCTGGAAGCCGGAATATGAACGCTGGGTGACCATGCTGGCGGGGCTCAACCAGGGGCCGGGCCACACCCTGGTGGCGTGGAATTCGGCGCTGGTCTACGACATGATTTTTACGCAGCCGGTGGTCTACGAATTCAAGGACCTCGGCATGCCGGCCCTGCTGCTGATCGGCGATGCGGACACCACCGCCATCGGCAGCGATGCCGCTTCGCCGGAAGTAAAGGCGAAGATAGGCAAATACAAAGTGCTGGGCAAACAGGCAGCCAAGCTGATTCCGCACGCTACGCTGGTCGAGTTTGCCGGCCTCGGCCATGCGCCGCAGATGGAGCAGCCGGCAGAATTCCACAAAGCCTTGCTAGGATGGCTGGCGGCGCATTGACGCCGGCAGCCGGGCGGCTGCGGCTTGCTTAATCCACCTGCTTTACCTTCCCCATTTGCCACAACAGGAAACTGTAGACATCGGCAGACAAGGCGTAGCGCTGGGTAGCCGTGCTGCCTACGCCATGGCCGGCCTGCATGTCGAGCCGCAACAGGACCGGCTTGCCGCTGCTGGTGGCTGCCTGCAGGCGGGCCGCGGTCTTGGCGCTGTGCCAGACGTCGACGCGCGGGTCGTTCATGCCGTGCACCAGCATGACGGCGGGATAAGCGGTGTTGTCCCTGATGTTATGGTAGGTGCTCATCTCCAGCAAGGCCGGGAATTCCTGCGGATTTTTGGCGCTGCCGAATTCCGAGATATTGGTGATGCCGTTGGCGCTGTCTTCGGCGCGCACGGCGTCCATGATGCCGACATTGAAGATGGCTGCCGCAAACAGCTCAGGCGCGGTAGTCACGGTGCGGCCGACGAAGATGCCGCCGGCGCTGGTGCCCATCACGCCCAGGGTCTTGGGTGTCGCATAACCCTCGGCGATCAGGTATTTGGCGCACGCCACGCCGTCTTTCCAGGTATTCGGCTTGGTGGCCTTGAAGCCGGCCCGGTACCAGTCGTCGCCGTAGACGCCGCTGCCGCGCACATTGGCGAACGCCAGCACGCCGCCGCGCTCAAGCCAGGCCATGCGGGCAGGCGAGAAACCGGCGGTCTGGGAAAAGCCGTAAGCGGCATAACCGTCCAGCAAGGTCGGATTGCTGCCGTCGCGTTTCAAGCCCTTCTTGTACAGCAGGGTCATCGGCACCAGCGCGCCGTCGTAACTCGGCACCTTGACGTCGACCACTTCCACTTCGGGCAGGCTAGGCATGGGCGGATTCACGCGCAGGCCGGGATCGCTGGATACCTTGCCCTTGAGCAGCAGGGTGCGCGGCAGCTCGGTCCAGCCGTTCAAGGTGTACAGCACATCGCTGTAGGCATGGGCCGGATCGTTATGGACGGTGGCGGCGCCTTTGAACGGCAAGGAGATGTTCTGGCCCTTGGTGTCGCCGGCCGCATAGCGCCGCAGCACAATCGAGGTGCCTTCGCGCACTTCGCCGATCAGCGCATCGCGCGTCAGCGAGAATTTTTCCAGCACCGCGTCTGGCGGCGCGCTGGCTACTTCGCGCGCCAGTTTCAGGTCAGGGTGGCGCAAGTCGAGCTTCAGTACGCGGTTGCGCGGCGCATGGTCATGGGTCAGCAGGTACAGGTCGTTGCCTTTCAGTTCGGCATCGGTGATCTTGTCGTCGAAGCTGGAAATCTTCTTCCAGGCGACGGCCGGCTTGTCGAGGTCGGCGACATCGGCCACGAACAGGAAACCTTCCGGCAAGGTGGTGTCGGTGGTGCGCGCAACCATCCAGCGGCTGCCCGGATTGAAGAGGATGGTGCCGACATCGAGACGGGCCAGGCCTAGATCAGTTGTGACGGTCGGCCCGAACACCGCCTTGGCTTCGGCGGCCGGCGCGCCGACCTTGATCCACATCACCTTGCTGTCGAGATAGGTTTCTGAATCCGGTTCGCCCGGCTTGAGCGCCTTGAGCTGGTTGTAGGTGAGCGACTTGCTGTCCGGCAGCCAGCCGAGCAAGGCTTCATGCACGCGTGGAATCGGTTCTCCGACATTTTTCCCGCTTGCCGTATCGAGGATATACAGCGAGGCATCTTCCGAACCGCCGGCGGAAACGCCGTAGGCTACGTGCTTGCCGTCCCAGGCCGGCACGAAATAATTGATGGCGTGCGGCACGCCGGTGCGCTTGGCGTCCAGCTCAGGATCGACCAGGACGCGCTCGGGGCCTTGCAGGCTGTCGCGCGTCACCAGCTTGAACTGTTTTTCGCCGCGGGCGCGCTTGAGGTAATACACCTGGTTGCCCGGCATGCGCGTGACGTCGCGGATGTCGTCGCCGGTGGCGGCGGAAATATCGGCGATGCGCTGTTCCAGCTGGTTGCGCAGTTCTATCCGGTCCAGTTCCTTGCGTGCCGATTCGCCTTGCTCCTTGAGCCAGGACTGCACCTTGGGGTCCTTCACATTTTCGAAATAGCGGTACGGGTCTTTGACCGTGACGCCGTGCAAGACGTCGCTCACGTCTTGCACCGGGGCGACGCTGACTGCCTGGGCGGGCAAGGCCGCGGCAAGTGTTGCAACTGCTGTAGCTAACGTAACTGCAAACAGCCGCGATGGTGTGTTCAAAAATTGCATGACAATCCTTGGTAAATTAGTTGGCGTGATTGATCTTTGCGAGGTGCAGCCTAGCGTTTTCCCGAGTGCAGCAAACCCCATTGCGACAGCATCCACGCCATTTCAAACGCGCGTTCCTTGATCGCGTCGTAGCGGCCGGAAGCGCCGCCATGGCCGGCTCCCATGTTCACCTTGAGCAGCAAGGGATTGTGGTCGGTTTTCAGCGCGCGCAGCTTGGCGACATATTTCGCCGGTTCCCAGTACATCACCTGGCTGTCGTTGAGGCCGGTGGTGACCAGCATCGACGGATACGCCTTGCGCTCGATATTGTCGTAGGGTGAATAGCTGCGCATGTAGTCGTAGGCCGGTTTTTCGTTGGGATTGCCCCATTCCAGGTATTCGCCCGTGGTCAGCGGCAGGCTGGCGTCCATCATGGTGTTCATTACATCGACGAACGGCACTGCCGCATGCACGGCGTGGAACAGGTCGGGACGCAGGTTGGCGACCGCGCCCATCAGCAGGCCGCCGGCGCTGCCGCCTTCGACGACCAGGCGTTGCGGACTGGTCCAGCCCTGCTTGACCAGGTATTCGGCGCTGTCGATGAAATCGTAGAAGGTGTTTTTCTTGTGCATCAGCATGCCGTCGTCATGCCAGTGCTCGCCCATGTCGTTGCCGCCGCGGATATGCGCTTCGGCAAACACCACGCCGCGATCGAGCAGGCTGACACGGCTGTTGGAGAAGGTCGCTTCGGCCGGGATGCCGTAGGAGCCGTAGGCATACAGCAGCAATGGCGCCGAGCCGTCCGGCTTGATGCCTTTTTTGGCGACGGTCCAGAGCGGCACCTTGACGCCGTCGCGCGCGGTAGCCCACAGGCGCCTGGTTTCATACAGGGCCGGATCATAACCCGGCACTTCCTGCTGCTTCAGCAGCTTGCGCTGGCCGCTTGCCATGTCGACGTCGAACACCGTCGGCGGCGTCACCGGCGACTGGTACATCAGGCGGTATTGGCTTGAAGTGAATTCCGGCGTGCCGCCGGCATGCGAGGTGTACACCGCTTCGTCGAACTGCACGGTCTTCCAGCTGTGGTCGGAAAAATTGTAGATGCGGGAACGCTCTTGCGCATCCGATTTTTCGCTGGCCACCAGGAAATCGCGGAACAGCTCGAAGGATTCCAGCAGCGCGTCGGGATCGTGCGCTACCAGTTCTGTCCAGTGCTCCGGCCCGGGGGTCGCCAGCGGCGCCGTCACCAGGCGGAAATTCTTGGCGTCCTTGTTGGTCATGATGAACAGCTCGCCGTCGCGGTGATCGACATGGTAGCGATGTCCGGTTTCACGTCCCAGCACCGAACGGAAACTGCCCTGCGGCTGGTCCGCCGGCAGCAGGCTGACTTCGGTGGTGTCGGTGCTTTGCGCTTCGAGCTCGATGAATTTGCGGTCGCCGCTGTTGCCGACGCCGAGGTTGAACTGCTCCACCGCTTCGCGGTATACCTCTACCGGCTTGGCGCCCAGCTTGAGGCGCAGCAGCAGGTCGGAACGCTTGGTGGTGGCGTCTTCCTGCACCAGGAACAGGGTCTGGCTATCCGCCGCCCAGGCCAGGCTGGTCACGCGCTCCACCGTATCGCCGAGCAGCTTGCCTGTGCTCAAATCCTTGACATGCAACTGGTACTGGCGATAGCCGACGGTGTCGGTGGAATAGGCCAGGTAACGGTCGTCGGGACTGACTGTAAAACTCTCTACTTCGAAAAATTTCTTGCCTTTGGCGAGCAGGTTTTCATCCAGCAGGATTTCTTCCGCAGCGCTGGCGTCATAGGCGAAACCGGCATCGGCCTTGGCCAGGCGGCGGCAAACGATGGGGTATTGCTGGCCGGCTTCGGTGCGGCTGTAATAGTAATAATTGCCGCGCCGGGTCGGCACCGACAAGTCGGTTTCCTTCATGCGGCCCTTGATTTCGCCATAGAGTTTTTTCGAGAGCGGCGCCAGGTCCTTGGTCATGGCCTGGGTGTAGGCATTCTCTGCCTTCAGGTAGGCGATCACCTTGGGATTGGTTTTTTCGCGCAGCCAGTGATAGTCGTCGGTGACGGTTTCTCCGTGGCGGGTTTCCTGCCAGGCTTGCTTGGCGGCGACCGGCGGTGTCGGAGGAGATGCGGCGAGTGTGGAAGCGGAGGTCATCAGAGCCAGGAAAAATGCGCCCAGGGCATGGGTGCGTTGCGGAAGAAAAGACATATAGTACAGATCCCTTGTATGGATAGACAGTGCGCCTGGATTTGCCCGGGTAAGGCCGATCCCTAATATGCAACTCTGTTGCAATCCGCTAAGTTACCTGCAATCCGGCGGAAACACAATATGCCGGCTCTCGGCGCTTGCCGTTCGCGGCTAGAATATCGGGCAGACCGCTGCAACTGCCCGCACCCGCCAATTTGAAAGCCGCCATGCCCCACACCTCGCAAGCCTTGTCCGACGCCGCCGCCATCCTGGCGATGCGCCGCAAAACCGGCGCCCAGGGTGCGCGCCTGCCGCAGCCGTTGCGGCCGCTGGATGCCGAGTCAGCGCTGGCGATACAGGCGCTGGTCAGCGCCCAGGCCGGCGCCGCGATAGTTGCCTGGAAATGCGGCATGCCGGTCGAAGGACAACCGGTGGCGGCGCCTATCTACGGCGACACAGTCTTTAGCGGCGGCCTGTGCACAGCGTGGGCGCGCGACGGCCAGGTACGGGTCGAGCCGGAACTGGCTTTCATTCTCGGCCGCGATTTGCCGCCGCGCCCGGCGCCTTATTCCGCAGCGGAGGTCGATGCCGCCATCGTCCGCACTCACCTCGCGCTCGAACTGATAGACAGCCGCTACAGCGATCCCGATGAAGCGGGTTTTCTTGAAAACCTGGCGGACGGACTGCTCAACCAGGGCCTGTACCTCGGCCCGCAGGTGGATGCCGAACACGCGCGCCGCGCGGCCGTGCTGTCGATCGATATCGACACCGGCGCCGGCGAAACAATCCGGCTGGATGGCCGCCACCCGGCCGCCGACCCGCGCGCGCCGCTGTACTGGCTGGCCGAATTCCTGCGCGGCGGCGGACAAGGGCTGCAAGCCGGACAAGCCGTCATCACCGGCTCCTATGCCGGCAGTTTCAGCCTGCCCGTGGCGCAGGACCTGGTTATCCAATATGGCGCACTGGGCAAGCTCGCTGTGCATTTTTCGCCGCGATGAATCCGGCGGCAAGCTCCGTCGGCCGTTTCCGGCCGCGCCTGACGCTGCAGACCCTGGGCCGCGGCGACGGCCTGCTCGGCATGCGGCCTTCCGGCCCGTTCGGCCCGCGCGGCCCCAACGTAACGGTGGCGCAGATCAGCTGGACTTATGTCACCGATGATGGCTTGCAATGGGAGACCGCGGCGCCGACCGCCTTGCTGAACCGCCGTCCGGCATCCTCGCAAACAGTGGAAAACGAACACGGCCAGCGCCTGTTGCTGCGCGACCTGGGCGCCGAAGCCGATGCGCTGGACCTGGTGTGGGAGCTGGGCCTGTATCCGCTGCCTGGCGATACCTTGCAATGGCGCACCGATGCCGCCGCACAGGAAGCAGAGTCTTCCCTGGCCTCGCTCTGGACCTTGGTGCAGGAAGATTTCTTCGGCGATTTCTGGGCCGAGCAATTGCCCGCCTTGCAGGCCAAGGGCTGGGCGATCGTGGTGCGCCCCGGTTTTGCCCATGAGAGCGTGGCGGTGGATGCCTGGCACCTGATCGTCAACCCGGCGACCGGCGAACTGCTGGGCAAGCAGGTCGCAGCGCGCATGCGCGGCCGCGAACAGGAGGTGACTGCGCTCGGCCTGCCCGCCGGCGAAGGCTCCTGGCTGCTGACCCTGGGCATCGAAATCGACGGCGAACTGGTGGACCTGGTGCCGCTGCTGGCGCACCTGCTGCAACGCGACGCCCGCTGGCTGGACGCCAGGCAGATCGCCTTGATCGACGACCACGCCCTGATCATGCTGCGGGCGCCCGGCGGCAAGCGGATCGAAGCGCTGGCGGCGCCGCTCAAGGCGATCGTCGGCAACATGCTGGAATTGCTGACCGATCCCTTGCGCAAGGATGGGCCGCTGCAGCTCTCTTCCTGGGATGCCTACCGGCTTGAAACGATGCGCCTGAGCCTGCTGGATACGCAGCGCCAGCGCGCCGGCGTCCATGGCGCCTGGCAACTGCAAGGCGACGCCGGCCTGCGCGCGCTGGCGCAACGGCTGCAAGGCGCCGGCACGCCGCAAGCGGTGGCGGCGCCGGCTGGACTCGGCGTCACCTTGCGGCCATATCAATTGCACGGCGTCGCCTGGCTGCAGTATCTGCGCGAGCATCGCCTGGCCGGCATCCTGGCGGACGACATGGGCCTGGGCAAGACCGCGCAGGCGCTGGCGCACTTGCTGATCGAAAAGCAGGCGGGCCGCCTTGACTTGCCGACGCTGGCCGTGCTGCCGACCTCGCTGGTGTTCAACTGGCAGGCCGAAGCCCGGCGCATGGCGCCCGGCTTGCGCGTGCTCGCCCTGCAAGGACCGGAGCGCCATCGCGATTTCTCGCGCATGGCTGGATACGACCTGGTGCTCACCACCTACCCGCTGCTGTGGCGCGACCGCGCAGCGCTGGAAGCCCAGCCCTTCCACATGCTGATCCTGGATGAAGCGCAGACCGTGAAGAACGCCACCGCCCGCAGCGCCGGCGCCGTGCGGCGGCTGCGCGCGCGGCAT
Source organism: Collimonas sp. GW821-FHT07E08 (assembly GCF_059418905.1). NCBI lineage: Bacteria > Pseudomonadati > Pseudomonadota > Betaproteobacteria > Burkholderiales > Oxalobacteraceae > Collimonas > Collimonas sp. GW821-FHT07E08. The sequence goes on from NZ_JBWKQR010000012.1 coordinate 106,035, forward strand.
CGCTTGTGCATCACCGGCACGCCGCTGGAAAACCACCTGGGCGAACTGTGGACGCAATTCGATTTCCTGATGCCCGGTTTCCTCGGCGACATGCGCAGTTTCACGCGCCTGTGGCGCAAGCCGATCGAGATCGGCGGCCAGACCCTGCGCGCGCAGCTGCTGGCGCAACGGGTCCGGCCGTTTATCTTGAGGCGACGCAAGGATGAGGTGGCGAGCGAACTGCCGCCGCGCAACGAGACGTTCAAGCTGGTGCAGCTGCAGGGACAGCAGCGCGACCTGTACGAAAGCGTCCGGCTGGCCGCCGACGAACAGGTACGCCGCGTCCTCAAGCGCAAAGGCTTCAGCGGCGGCCAGATCACGATCCTCGATGCCTTGCTCAAGCTCAGGCAGGTGTGCTGCGATCCATTCCTGCTGAAAGGCATGGAACACCAGCCCGGCATCGAGCGCGCCAAGCTGGAGCTGCTGCGCGACATGCTGCCGGCCCTGGTGGCCGAAGGCCGGCGCATCCTGGTGTTTTCCCAATTCACTGAAATGCTGGACCTGATCGCAGCCGAACTCGACGCCATGCAGCTGCCCTGGCTGGCCCTCACCGGCAAGACGCCGCCGGCCAAACGCGGCGCGCTGGTGGCCGAGTTCCAGAGCAAAACCGTACCCTTGCTGCTGGTCAGCCTCAAGGCCGGCGGCGTCGGCCTCAACCTCACCGCCGCCGACACCGTGATCCACGTCGACCCATGGTGGAACCCCGCAGTGCAAGAACAAGCAACCGCCCGCGCCCACCGCATCGGCCAGGAACAGACCGTGTTTGTCTATAAAATCGTGGTCGAAGGCAGCATAGAAGAACGCATCATCGAACTGCAAGCCCGCAAGGCGGCGCTAGCAGAAGGCGTACTCGGCAGCGACGCCGCACTGGCAACCAAGTTCAGCAGCGAGGATCTGCAGCTACTGCTGGCCCCTCTAGCCTGAAACCAGCACACACACGCCGCAGCCGATTAATTAGGGTCAGAGTCAAATTATTCCAAGATTAATTAGGGTCAGAGTTGAATTGTTGACCGGTCAACAATTCAACTCTGACCCTAATTAAATGCTGAGGATTGTCGGTTTGGGGTAAATGGTAAGATGGCGTCCCTATACGCTTTGCGGCCCGTTGCCATGTCATTTTCTTCCCTGGGCCTGTCCCCTGCCATTTTGCAAGCCGTTGCCGAGCGCGGGTATGCCGTGCCGACGCCGGTCCAGGTCGCCGCCATTCCGGCGATATTGGGCGGCGGCGATGTTTTGGCGGCGGCGCAGACCGGCTCCGGCAAGACTGCGGCGTTTGCGCTGCCGCTGCTGCAGCTGTTGCAAGACAGTCCCGGCGAAAAACCGCGCCGGCTGCGGGTGCTGGTGCTGGTGCCCACCCGCGAACTGGCGCAGCAGACGGCTGAAGCCATGCGGCTCCTGGCGCAAGCCGGCCAGCAAGCGCCGAAGATCGCGGCCCTGTTCGGCGGCGTCTCGATCAATCCGCAAATGATGGACCTGCGCGGCGGCGCCGATATCGTGGTGGCGACTCCCGGCCGCCTGCTCGACCTGATCGCGCACAACGCCCTCAGCATCGCGGCGGTGTCGTCGCTGGTGCTGGACGAAGCCGACCGCTTGCTCGACATGGGATTTGCCGACGAAATCGGCCGCATCCTGGCGCTGTTGCCGCGCCGGCGCCAGAACCTGTTTTTCTCGGCGACGTTCCCGCCCGCGGTACATGCGCTGGCCGCCAGGATGCTGCATCAGCCGGTGCGCATCGCGATCCCGGCGCTGGAGCAGAACCAGCCGGATATCGAACAGCGCGCGATCATGGTCGACGCCAGCCGCCGCACGCAATTGCTGCGGCACCTGCTGAAAGAAAACAAATGGGGCCGGGTGCTGGTGTTCGTCGCCACCAAATACGCGGCGGAACATATTGCCGACAAGCTGCATCGCGCCGGCATCAAGGCCGCCGCCTTCCACGGCGAATTCAGCCAGGGCGCGCGCGACGAAGTGCTGGCCGATTTCAAGGCCAGCAAGCTGCAGGTGCTGGTCGCCACCGACGTCGCCGCGCGCGGCATCGATATCGCGCAGCTGCCGGTGGTCCTGAACTACGATTTGCCGCGCTCGGCGGTGGACTACACGCACCGCATCGGCCGCACCGGCCGCGCCGGCAAGAGCGGCATCGCCATCAGCTTCGTCAGCGCCGACACGGAAGCCCATTTCCGTCTCATAGAAAAACGCCACGCGCTGAAATGCGAACGCGAGCAGATCCCCGGTTTTGAACCTGTCGTCGCGGCGGCTCCGGCAAACGCCGCGGGCGCCGCATCTCCCGCCGACAACTCCAACGGCGGCATCAAAGGCAAACGCAAGAGCAAGAAAGACAAGCTGCGTGAAGCGGCAGCGCGCGGCGAACCGGATAATTGACGGCGGCAAAGGCAGCATGCCTTGATTACGTTTATTGCAAGCCAATAAATTAACAATAATATAATTTCCGCACAAAACTCCGAACCCGATTGAGTTTCACATAGCGATAAATTACACTCTCGCCTGCGTGACACAATCACGGCCATACCGTTTGCCGGCAACAACCCGCCGCAGACATGCGCATTACTGTCCTTAACCCTAGAACACCGGAAAACCATGACCCGCCCTACCCGGACGGTAAATGTTATCCGCACGGAGCCAAAAGCATGAGCACCTTCATTTTTAATGAATTGAATTTCGACAACCACGAGCAAGTGGTCTTCGTCGCAGAAGAAAAATCCGGCCTCAGAGGCATCATCGCTGTCCACAACACCAACCTCGGCCCGGCCATGGGCGGTTGCCGCATGTGGGACTACGCCAGCGAAGCTGTCGCCGTCAACGATGTGCTGCGCCTGTCGCGCGGCATGACCTACAAGAATGCAGTAGCCGGCCTGCCTATCGGCGGCGGCAAGAGCGTGATCATCGGCAATCCGAAAACCGCCAAGACCCCTGCCCTGTTCGAAGCCATGGGCGAAGCCCTGGAACGCCTGGGCGGCCGCTACATCACGGCGGAAGACGTCGGCACCAGCCCGGCCGACATGGCGCACATCGCCGCCAAGACAAAATACGTCGCCGGCCTCGGCGCCAGCGGCGATCCTTCTCCGTTCACCGCGCTCGGCTGTTTCGTCGGCGCGCAAGCGGCGGTCAAGCACTACCTGGGACGCGATTCGCTGGAAGGCCTGACGGTCGCCGTGCAAGGCCTGGGCAACGTCGGCTACGACTACGCGCGCCGCCTGCATGCCGCCGGCGCCAAGCTGGTCGTCACCGATATCGACCAGGCAGCGCTGGAACGCGCACGCGCCGAATTCGGCGCCGAAGTCGTCGCGACCGACGCCATCTATGACGTGCAGGCCGACATCTACGCACCGTGCGCGCTGGGCGCCACGCTCAACCCGGCCACGCTGTCGCGCCTGAAAGCCAAGATCGTCGCCGGCGCCGCCAACAACCAGCTGGCCACGGCCGAAGTGGGCGAGCTGCTGCGCCGCAAGGAAATATTGTACGTACCGGATTTCGTGATCAACGCCGGCGGCATCATCAAGGTGTGCTACGAGTACTACGACAAGCCGGAAGCCGACGTCGAAGCCCACGTGCGCGAAATCGGCGTGACCCTGGCCGAAATCTTCAAGCGCGCCGAGGCCGAAAGCCTGCCTACCAGCGTGGTGGCGGACAAGCTGGCTGAAGCACGCTTCAAGCATTAAGAGAAAACCCTGACATGCAGGGCAGGCGCAGCGTGCCTGCCCATCTGTCTCATCATGGCGCCTTCCGGCGCCATTTTTACATGCCGGTCAGGTCATGACCGCGAACGGCAGCTTGCGCAAACGCTTGCCGGTCAGGGCAGCAACGGCATTGGCGATGGCCGGCGCAATCGGCGGCACCGGCGGCTCGCCGACTCCGGTCGGCGCGTCGGCGCTGGGCACCACGTAAACATCGACCTGCGGGCAGCTGCCCATGTAGGCCGGCGTGTAATCGGAAAAATTGGATTGCTGCACCACGCCGTTCTTCAAGGTGATTTCATTGCCGGGCAAGGTGGTCGAGATGCCGAACACCACACCGCCCTGGATCTGCGCTTCGATGGTGCGCGGATTGATCGCCATGTTGCAATGCACGCCTGCGGTCACCCGATGCACTTGCGGCTTGCCGTCTTTCAACGACACTTCCACCACATACGCAACCGAGGTGTTGAAGCCATGGTGCACGGCGACGCCCCAGGCCTGGCCGGCCGGCAGCTTGCGCTTGCCGTAGCCGGAACGGGCCACCGCCAGCTCCAGCGCCTGCTTGCTGCGCTTGGCCGACTTGTCGAACAGGCTGGCCCGGTACTCGACCGGATCGCGGTCGACCGAACGGGCGATCTCGTCGACCAGGGTTTCCATCACGAACGCATTGTGGCTATGGCCCACCGAGCGGTACCACAGCACCGGCACATTGACCTTCATGTTGTGCACCGACAGCGCCAGGTTCGGGATCGCATAGTGCGACTCCAGCACGCCCTCGGTCATGGTGCCGTCGACGCCGTCCTTGACCAGGAACGATTCAAACGGGCTGCCGAGCAGGATCGACTGGCCGGCGATCACGTGCTCCCAGGCCGCGATCTTGCCGTGCGCGTCGTAGCCGACGCGGACCCGGTGCACATGCATCGGCCGGTAATAGCCGCTTCTGATATCGTCCTCGCGCGCATACATGATCTTGACCGGCGTGCCGCGCATGACCTTGGCCACATACGCCGCCTCCACCGCATTCTCCGATTCCGGCAAGGCGCGCCGGCCAAACGCGCCGCCCGACATCATGGTGTTGAATTCGACCTTGGCCACCGCCAGGCCCAACACCTTGGCGATCGCCTGCCGGTCCATCGACTGGAACTGCGAACCGGCCCACACCGTACAGGCGTCGCCGGTGAAGTGCAGCGTCATGTTGAGCGGCTCCATCGGCACATGCGCCAGGTAGGGAAACTCGAAGATAGCGTCGATGATCTTGGGCGAAGCCGCCAGCGCCGATACGTCGGCCTTGGTTGCCGGCGTACCGGGTTTCATTACCGCTTCCCGGTAGCTGGCGAACAGCTGTTCCGAACTGGGCTGCTCGACGCCGGTCACGTCCCACTCGATCTTCAGCGCATCGCGCGCCTTCTTGGCGATCCAGTAGCCGTCCGCCACCACCACCACGCTCTGGCCGCCGCGGATGCCGGGAATCGTGAAGATCTTGCGCACCCCGGGAATCGCCTTGGCGGCGCTGTCGTCGAGCTTGCCGATCTTGGCGCCCCACGGCACGGCCCTGGCCAGCATCGCCACTTTCATGCCAGGCAGGTCGACATCGATGCCGAATTTCTGCTGGCCGCTGGATTTGGCGGCCGTATCCAGCCGCGGCGTCGCCTTGCCGATGATGGTGAACTGCTTCGGGTCCTTCAGCTGCACCTTGTCCGGCACCGGCAGCTGCATCGCCGCGTTGGCCACCGAACCGTAGCTCAGGCGCTGGCCGCGCGGGCCGGTGATGACGCCTTTGGCGGTCTTGCAGCTGGCCGGATCGACCTTCCACTCGCTGGCGGCCGCCGCCACCAGCATGCTGCGCGCACGGGCGCCGACTTCGCGGTATTGCTGGAAACTGTGGGCGACGCTGGTAGAGCCGCCCACCATCTGCATGCCGAACGCCGGGTCGCGGTACACGTCTTCGCCCTTCGCCAGTTCGGCCCGCACATTGGCCCAGTCGCAATCCAGCTCCTCCGCCAGCAGCATCGGCAGCGCGGTCAGGGTGCCCTGGCCGATGTCAACCTTGGATACCTGCACCACCACGCTATTGTCGGCGCCGACCCGCAAGAAAGCGTTCGGCTGGTAAACCTTGGGCGCAACCGCCTGGGCCTCGGCGATACGGCCCAGGCCCGGAATAAAGAAACCGAGCACCAGGCCGGCGCCGCCGGCAGCCGATGCTTTCAGGAATTTGCGGCGCGAGTGTTTCAGCGGCTGCGCATTCGCCACGAGGGATTCTGGGGACATGATGGACTCCTTACGCCAAGGATTTGGAAGCGTCCAGCACCGCCGCCTTGATGCGCTGGTAGGCGCCGCAGCGGCACAGGTTGCCGCCCATGGCGGCCACCACTTCGGCCTCGCTCGGATGGCGCTTCTTCTTGAGGAAATCGACCGCGGTCATCACCTGCCCGCTCTGGCAGTAGCCGCATTGCGGCACATCGTGCTTGATCCAGGCCACCTGCACCGCCTTGCCGACCGGATCGGCGGCGACCGCTTCTATGGTGGTCACCGGCTGCTGGCCGACCGCGGAAACAGGATAGGAGCAGGAACGCACCGCATTGCCGCCGACATGCACGGTGCAGGCGCCGCAGGCAGCGATGCCGCAGCCGAACTTGCTGCCGGTCAGCTTGAGGTTTTCACGCAGCACCCACAGCAAGGGGGTATCCTCGGCGACATCGACTTCCACCGTAAGGCCATTCACCTGAAGACTGATCATTGCGATTTCTCCCAAGAGGTTGAGGCGGATTCTTTTGCGTTGTCACACAGCCATATGGCTGTTTCACCACTATAGACAGCGAAACATGAAAAACAAAGACGGCTTCACCGTTACACTGGCATTTATCGAATTTAAAAGCAAGCAGCGGGGTGCACGGAACGGCGGCTGCCGATAAACTACACCCTGTTATCTGACGAGATTATCACCATGAAATTATTCCTGCACCGGATCGCTTCGCCCATCGGCGTCATCCTGCTGGTTACCGATAGCCAGCACCGCGTGCGCGCGCTGGATTTTGAAGATTATGAACCGCGCATGCGCAGCCTGCTGGCGACCCACTACGGCCACTACGACTTGCAGCCCGCCACTGAACCATCCAGCGCGGAACCGGCGCTGCAGCGGTATTTCGCAGGCGAGCTGGATGCGCTGAAAGATATCGAGGTCGCCACCAACGGCACCGATTTCCAGCACCGCGTATGGGCGGCGCTGCGCCGGATTCCCCCGGCCCGCATGACCACCTACGGCAAGCTCGCCCTGCAGCTGGGCGAGCACAACGGCGCCGCCCGTGCGGTAGGCAGCGCCAACGCCACCAACCCGATCGCCATCATCGTGCCTTGCCACCGCGTGGTAGGCGCCGACGGCAAGCTGACCGGTTTTGCCGGCGGGCTGGAGCGCAAGGCCTGGCTGCTCGGCCATGAACGCGCCGAAGCAGGCGATCCCGAAACCCTGCGCTTGCCGGGTTTCTAGCGCCTAATGCGGCTTGTCCAGCACCACCACTGAAATCTCCTTGCTGGAAATATAGTAAGGCACGTGGTTATGGTCGGCGAACAGCAGGCGCAGCGTATGTTTGCCGGCCGGCAGGTCGAGCAGGGTTTCGGTTTCGCCGTTGCCGAAATGCTTGTAGTGCTGGTGCTGGTATTCATTCGGTTTGTCGAACGGGATCGGCGCCTTGATATCGGCCGGCATCGGCATGTCGATCAGGATGTGATGATGGCCAGTGTCGTGGATATCGCCGGCAGCGACCGGGGAAACGCCCATGCCGGTCACCGCAAAAGCGACCCGGAACGGCGAGCGGACCTGGTCGCCATCCTTGATGTTGACAAAATAAGCCAGCTTTTCGCCGACCGGGAACGGCCGCGTGCGTTCCGAAGCGCTGATGGTGCTGATGATGGAATCGGTATCGACGTGCTTGTCCGCCCCTTTGTCCTTGGCGGCAGCCAGGGCATGGCCGCAGGCCAGGGCGGCCCCCAGCAGCAGCGGCACGGCCAGGAGCGCCGGCAGCCGGTCAACGACAAGCGCCTTGGAGTTTTTTAAAGTGAATTGCCTGAAATTCGCGACCATTGGATTATCCATAAAAGCGGTTTTTGGGAAATGCTTGAAACATCGATGCAACAGCCAGCTCGGTTTGCTTAACAGGCATTGTCGGCGGCGCTGTCCGGCGCCTTGCTCGGCAGCAGCCAGCGCGGAAAACCGAGCGCGGTTTTCAGCAGGCAATCGCGGTAGCCCACCTGGCCGCTGATCAGGCCCGCAAAGTCGTGGTTGATCTGCTGGTTGAGCACGAGATGCGAAAAAGCCCGTTTCGGAAAGCGGTAGATCAGGCGCGCCATCCAGGCGGCGGCGCGCAGTTCGGGCAACAGCTCGCGCCGCAGCAGGCGGCTGTATAGCACCGACTCGGCGCGCAAGCCGTCGGCGGCAATCGCCTTGGCGGCGATGGTGGCGCTCTTCAGCGCGAAATAAATGCCTTCGCCGAACAAGGCCTCGGCCAGGCCGGCCGCATCCCCCAGCAGCCAGACCCGGCCGCGCTGGTATAGCTGGCGGCGGTTTTGCAGCGGGATGACGTAACCCTGGCATTCAAGCCGCAACGGCTGCCGCAAGCTGGCGTAGGCCGCGATGAAACGGTCCAGGTGCTGGCGCAATGCAGCGCCGCCGAAAGGTGAGTACACACCGACATTAAAATGATCGCGCTTGGGGAAGATCCAGCCGTAGCCGCGCGGCATGCCGTCGAAATCGAACAGGGCGCGGTCGCCGAAACGCTCCAGCATGCCTGGCGCCGGCCATAGCATGGCTTCCATGGCCGGCACGTAAGCCACCAGGTCCTTGCCGAACAGCTTGTTGCGCACCGCACTGGCGGCGCCGTCGGCGGCCAGCAGCAGGCGGCAGCGCAAGACGCCGCGGCTGGTGGCGACGCTGACGGCGTCGGCCGTCTCGGTCGCATCGACAAACCCGGTTTCGGCCAGGAAACGCACGCCCCTGGCGCAAGCCCGGTCCAGCAGCAACTGGTCGAATTCGCTGCGCACCACGGTGCAAGCCGCCATCGGCTGCACTTCCTTGAGGATGGCGTCGCGGTTGCGGTAATTGAGGATGGCGCCGCCTATCGCCCGGTGCATTACCGGTCCCAGGTCGAAACCAAGCAGGTCCATCGCCTTGCGCGACAGGCCGCCGCCGCATACCTTGGCGCGCGGGAAAGCCTGCTTGTCGATCAGGGTTACCTCCAAGCCTTGCCCTGCCAGCAGGTAAGCCAGGTGTGAGCCGGCCGGCCCGGCGCCGACGATCAGCACGTCGGCCACGGTGTCGTCAAAAGACATGGCGACGCCGCACCTGGCCATGCGAGCCGGCAAATCCCGGGGAATGCTTCACAGCGTGCTCTACAGCTTGGGTTACAACTTGAATCACAGCTCGACTTCTTGACGTTTTCATCAGCAGCGCCTCGTGTCTGGATCAATCGCCGGCCATGGCAACCCCTGTTGTCCGGCGGCACCGCCAGCATAGCTGAAAACGGCAATTCCGGTGCGTGCAGGCATGTCTCTTGCGAGCGGCGGATAGAGCTTTTCTTTTACCTTTTCTATACGTTTCAGATTAGAAACATGCTAGTGTATTCGGCTGCTCGAACGGCAGATAAAAAAACGTATGGAACAGGGACAATATTTCAACCGGCACAGGGAGTATCCATGAAAAGCGTTAAAAAAACAGAAGACAACAGCATGCTGCAAAAACGCCGCGCACTGCTGACCGGCGGCCTGGCGGCGGGACTGGCGGCGACGGCGCTGCCGTCTGAGCTGCTGGCCAAGGACAGCAAGGCCGCGGGCCTGGCCTTGGACCGCGCCAAGTGGGGCGCGCGCAACCATCAGCAGCTGCAAGCGCTGCTGGCGCGCAACGGCAACGGCAGCGCCGGCTACAATCCCAAGCGCCGCCCCTACGCGGTATTCGACTGGGACAACACCAGCATCATGAACGATACCGAAGAGGCATTGCTCATGTACCAGATCAACACCCTGTCGTTCAAGCTGAGCCCGCAGGAAATGGGCGCCATCATCCGCCAGAACGTGCCGGCCGGGCCGTTCGCCGCCGACTTCAAGAACGCTGCCGGCAAGGCCGTCGAACTGGAAGCCATCTGCAGCGATATCGATGACGACTACCAGTACCTGTACGACAATTATGAAAAGCTGAAGGGCAGCAGGAAGCTGGAAGAAATCCGCGAAACCGCCCAGTTCCAGGATTTCCGCGCCAAGCTGTATTACCTGTACGAAGCCGTCAACGAGACTTACGGCGTGAACGTCGGTTATCCGTGGGTGATCTATTTCTTCACCAACATGTCGGTGGCCGAAGTGCAGCAGCTGGCTGAAGCTTCCAACGACCACAACCTGGGCCTGGGGCTGGTCAAGACCAAGTACACCAGCCCGGCGGCGCAGCCGGGCCAGGCTGGCGTCGTCAGCGTGACGCACTTCCACGGGATCCGCCTGTGCACCGAGGTCGCAACCTTGATGAATGCGTTCGAGCAAAGCGGGATCGACGTCTACGTCAGTTCGGCCTCGCTGGAAGACGTGGTGGCGGTGTTTGCGACAACGCCGAAATACGGCTACAACGTCAAGCGCGAGCACGTGCTCGGGCTGCGCCTAGAAACCGCCAACGGCGTCTTCGTCAACCGCTATAAAGCGGGCTGGCCGCTCAACTGGGGCCCGGGAAAAACCGAAGTCATCAAGAAAGAACTGGTAGCGGCCAAGGGTTACGGCCCGGTCTTCGTCGCCGGCGACAGCGATGGCGACTACGACATGCTGCGCGATTTCGCCGACACCCAGCTGGGCGTGATCGTCAACCGCATGAAGAAGGGCAAGATCGGCGATCTCTCGAAGCTGGCCGCCGAGCAGATCCCGGCCAAGTCGCCGCGTTTCCTGCTGCAAGGCCGCAACGAGCAGACCGGCAACTGGATGCCGTCGGAAGCCAGCATCAAGTACGGCAAGACCGGCGAAACGCTGCTCGGCTGAGCCTGTTGCACGCCGGCTGCCAGCAGTCAGGCAGCCGGTCCCTGCAGTCATTCCCCATATCGAACCACCCGGCCGCTGCCTTGGCGCGGCCGATGCACCCGTTTTCCATCACCACCCGCAATAACCAGATAGGCATTTATGAAGAGATTACTGAAAACCGTACTTGTATTGTGTTCCATGCTCGCATCCTGCGCATTCGCCAAGGACGACGACGCGCCGAGGAAAATCACCATCGGCCTGATCGCCACCACCACCGCGGAAGATACCCAGAAACGCTGGCAGCCGGTGCTTGACGATTTCGCGAAATATACAAAAATGGAAGTCCGCGCGGTGGTGTCCACCAACTACAGCGAGATCCTGGCCGGCCTCAAATCCAACACCATCCAGGTCGCCTGGCTGAGCAGCAAGATCGCGCTGGAAGCGGTGGAAGACAACCAGTCGACTGTCTTTGCGCAGATGGTCAAGAAGGACGGTTCGCACGGCTATAACTCGGTGCTGATCACGCCGGCCAAGAGCCCGCTCAAATCGTTCGACGACATTGTGGCCAACAAGGGCGTCTACAGTTTCTACGACGGCGACAAGAGCTCGACCTCGGGCTACCTGGTGCCGGCCTACTACGCCTTCGCCAAGAACAAGGTGGAGCCGGAACGGCTGTTCAAGACCATTACGGTCGGCAACCACAAGAAGAACCTGCAGGCGGTGATCGCCGGCCAGGTCGACGTCGCGACCAACAATACCGAGGAACTGGACCGCTTGAAAAAAGAATCGCCGGAGCAGTTCAGCAAGCTGCGCGTGATCTGGTCGTCGCCCCTGATTCCGAATGATCCGCTGCTGTACCGCAAGGACCTGCCGGCCGCGTCCAAGGCCAGGATCGAAGAGTTCTTCGTCACCTACGGCAAGCCGAAAAATCCGGCCAGCCAGCCCGACGTCCTGCAAAACATCCTCGACCTGTCCGGCTTCCAGCATTCCACCGACGCCCAGCTCAAGCCGATCGCCGACCTCACCATGTTCGGCCTGTTGCGCAGCAACATGTACGACAGCAAACTGAGCACGGCGCAAAAGCAGAAAGCCTTTGAAGAAATTACCGCACGTTTCGGCAAGCTGAGCATGGCGCTGGAAATGGCGCGCATACGGTAAACCCGTGCCGGCGCAGCCTGCGCTGTCAGGCTGCCGCCGCGCTATCCGGGAAATACAGGCTGAAGCGGATCAGCCCTTCGCCCGAACAGGCGACATCCGCGCTGCCGCCATGCACCAGCATGATGGCGCGCACGATGGCCAGGCCGAGGCCGTTCGATTCGGTATATTCGCTACGCGACTTGTCGCCGCGGTAAAAACGGTCGAACAGCCGCTCCAGCTGCTCCGGCGGAATCGGATCGCCCTGGTTCTCCACCTCGACATGGACTCCCGTCGCCTGCGGCCGGCCGCTGAGCCGCACCGTGCTGCCGGGCACCGCATAACGCACCGCATTCACCACCAGGTTGCTGACCGCGCGCCGCCACATCACCGGGCTGGCCTGCACTTTGCCGCTGGCGTCGACCTCCAGCCGGATGCCGCGCTCTTCGGCCACCCCTTCAAAATAATCGGCAATCTTGTGCAGCTCGTCGGCCAGCACCAGCGGCGATTTTTCCACCGCCAGCCCGGCGTGGTCGGCATGCGCCAGAAACAGGATGTTTTCAACGATCCGGCTCAGGCGCTCCAGCTCTTCCAGGTTCGATTCCAGCACCTGCTGGTATTCGGCGGCGCTGCGCACCTGCCCGAGGGTGACCTGGGTCTGCCCCATCAACGCCCCGATCGGGGTGCGTATCTCGTGCGCCAGGTCGGCGGAAAACTGCGACAGGTGTTCGTAGCCGTCGGCCAGCCGGTCCAGCATCGCATTGAATGACGCCGCCAGCCGCCGCAGTTCCTGCGGCGCATCTTCTTCCCGCAGGCGTATCGCGATATTGGTCGGGCTGACTTCGGCGGCGCGGCCGGCCATTGCCTTCAGCGGCAGGAAACCGCGCTTGAGCACCAGGAACCCCAGCAGCGCCGCCAGCAGCACCGACACCGCCGCCGCTGCCATCACTTGCCAGTAATAGCGCGCCAGGATATGCGACTCCTGGGTCATCACATGGGCGCCGGTAATCATGACCACGGTGCCGTCGCCGCCGACGTCGGCCAGCGCCGATACCCAGCGCACCCGCACGCCGTCGGCGCGTACGCCCGCGTGCAGCTGCGCCAGCGTCAACGGCTGGCCCAGGCTTTGCGGCGTCATCGGCGGCGGCGTCATGTTGTCGGGATTGACGCGTACGAACGGCGCCTGGCCCGGATAAGCGAACATCAGCACATCCTGTTCGCTGCCCAGCATGGTTTCAAACAAGGTCGGCCGGTCTTCCATCTGCTTGACGTTGTACAGGTCGTGCAGCAGGTGGCGGAAATGCTCGACCTTGCCGATCAGGGAATAGTCGGCGCGGGTTTCCAGCGCCTGCCGGGTCGACGAATACAGGTACATGCCGAGAATGCTGACGATCGCGTAGGCGATCAGCGCGAACAGGAAAGTCACGCGCGCCGTCAGCGACTGCCTGCGCCAGGCGTTCATGGATCTTCCGCAAACATGTAGCCGATGCTGCGTACCGTGTGTATCAGTTTATGCTCGAAGGGATTGTCGATCTTGGCGCGCAGGCGCTTGATGGCGACATCGACCACATTGGTGTCGCTGTCGAAATTCATGTCCCATACCTCTGACGCGATGACGGTGCGCGACAACGGTTCGCCCTTGCGCTTGACCAGCAGGTGCAGCAGCAGGAATTCCTTGTTGGTCAGCACGATATCGATGCCCTGGCGCGTGACCTTGCGCCGCAGCAGGTCGAGCTGGAGATCGGCAACCTGGAAAAAATCCAGCTCGTGCGCCTCGCGCACCACGCCGCGCCGCAACAGGGTGCGGATGCGCAGCAGCAGTTCGGTAAACGAAAACGGCTTGACCAGGTAATCGTCGGCGCCCAGTTCAAGGCCGCGGATGCGGTCGTTGACATGGTCGCGCGCAGTCAGGAAGATCACCGGCAAATCGCGCTTGGCGCGCAAGGCGCCCATGATTTTCCAGCCGTCGGTGCCGGGCAGCATGACATCCAGCACCACCAGCTCGTAATTGTTTTCCAGCGCCATGTGCAAGCCGTCGCTGCCGTTGCGGACCAGGTCGACCGCATAGCCTGATTCGCGCAAGCCTTTCTTGAGGTAAGCGCCGGTCTTGGGATCGTCTTCGATGACGAGGATGGACATGCTGGGCCTGGGTTTGAACCGGTGATGGAAATACGCTCCATTCTATCAATTCGCCTGCCGCGAATAATGACAATATTGTCATTCATATGTCACCGATAAGACACTGCGGCGGTCCTAAACTGGGATTCCCAGCAACCACCGAGACCGTTTTCATGAAAACCACACAACTTCTGCGCCGGCTTGTTCCTGTATTGGCGGCATCCGCTTTCCTGGCCTACGGCAGCATCGCCGCCGCCCAAACCGCAGCGCCAGTGGTGCGGGTACGCGCCACCATCGACAAGGTCAATCCCGACAGCCTGGAAGTCAGCACCAAGGCTGGCAAGAAACAAACCTTGAAGCTGGCGCCGGACCTGATGCTGTTCTCGGTCAGCCATGCGGCGATCACCGACATCAAATCCGACAGCTTCATCGGCAGCGCCGCCGTGCCGCTGCCCGACGGCAGCCTGAAAGCGCTGGAAGTGCATGTATTCCCGGCCGGGATGAAGGTCGGCGAAGGCCATTACGCCTGGGACCTGGGCAAAAAGAGCAGCATGACCAACGGCACCGTCGGCGATGTGGTGGTGACCAGCGGCCGCACCATCACGGTCAAGTACCCGGATGGCGAAAAGAAGATCGTGGTGCCGGCCGATGTCCCTATCGTCAGCCTCGACAAGGGTGACCGCAGCCTGCTGGTGGCTGGCGCGCACGGCGTGTTTTTCGTCAGCAAGGCTGCCGACGGCAGCGACGTTGTCGGCCGCGCCACGGTTGGCGTCAATGGCGTAGTGCCGCCGATGTAATGCGGTTTTGCAATGCGTTTGCGGGCGGCCATTATGTGCGAAACACCACACTAACTGCCCGCGGCGATTCTTGACAAGGTGTTTCCATGGCGACTGCTGACCAACCCGATTCCCGCGTGCGCATCATCCATCCATTGCTGGTGCGCGTGGTCCACTGGATCAACGCCTTCGCCATCGTCTGCATGGTGATGAGCGGCTGGGCGATCTACAACGCCTCGCCGCTGTTCGGTTTCGATTTCCCGCACTGGGCTACCTTGGGCGGCTGGCTCGGCGGCGCGATTGCCTGGCATCTGGCAGCGATGTGGCTGCTGGTGGCGAACGGCTTGATCTATGTCGGCTACGGTTTCCTGGCCGGCCATTTCCGCCGCCATTTCCTGCCGCTGCGGCCGCGCGACCTGCTGCGCGATACCAAGGACGCGCTGGCATTCAGGCTGGCGCACCAGCCGGGCATCTACAACGCCGTGCAGCGCCTGATGTACATAGTCGTGCTGCTGCTCGGCGTGCTGGTGGTGGCGTCCGGCCTGTCGATCTGGAAACCGGTGCAGCTGGATGGCCTGGCCAGCCTGTTCGGCGGCTACGATACCGCGCGCCGCGTGCACTTTATCGCGATGGCCGGCATCGTGGCGTTCGTCGCGGTGCACCTGGCGCTGGTGCTGATCGTGCCGAGCACCCTGCTGCCGATGCTGACCGGGCGGGCGCCGCGCCATTCCCGTAACAAGACCTCGAAACAGGAGCAGCAGGCATGAGCGACAAGAAAAAGAACCTGCCGAAAAACAGCGGACTGCAGCCCGAGCTGGTGCAGCTGCAGCGCCGCCTGTTCCTGCGTTCTGGCCTGTCGCTGGGGGCGCTGTCGCTGCTGTCCGGCTGCAACCTGCAGGATGGCGACCAGGTCGACAAGGTATTGTGGGCAATGTCGCGCTGGAACGACCGGGTGCAGGCCATGCTGTTCCGCCCCAGCCACCTGGCGCCGACTTATCCGGCCAGCATGATCACCAAGCCGTTCCCGTTCAACGCTTTCTACGACGCCGATTCGGCGCCGGAAATCGATGGCGATGCCTATAAGCTGGAAGTCTCCGGCCTGGTGCGCGACAAGCGCAGCTGGAACCTGGCGCAGCTGCGCGCCCTGCCGCAAGCGTCGCAGATCACGCGCCATATCTGCATCGAGGGCTGGAGCGCCATCGGCCAGTGGAGCGGCGTGCCGTTCCGCACCTTCCTCGCCCATATCGGCGCCGACACGACCGCGAAGTATGTCGGCTTCAAATGCGCCGACCGTTATTACTCCAGCATCGACATGGCCACCGCCTTGCATCCGCAGACCATCCTGGCGCTGGATTTCGGCCAGGAGCCGCTGCCGACGGAATACGGTTATCCGCTGAAACTGCGGGTGCCGACCAAGCTGGGTTTCAAGAATCCCAAGCACATCGCCGCCATCTTCGTCACCAATGAAAACCCGGGCGGATATTGGGAAGACCAGGGCTACAACTGGTTCAGCGGGTCCTGAACCGGCATCCCGGCTTCATTCGCCGCGTTCGCTGCAGCACGGGCAACCGCGATGCTGGCCCATCAGGTGCGGCGTGCCGGCGTCTTCGTTCCGGTCCAGCGTCTGCATGAACGCGGCCAGCAGTTTTTCCATGCTGGCCAGGCGGTCAGCCGGAGTCATGGAGCCGGGCTGGTTTTCCGCAGCCGCCATTGCGACCGGCCATGGCGCGGCAGCCTTCCTTGGATTGGCGCTCATTGTTTTTCCTCCTGGCCGTAAAACTTCTCGCAGATCTTGATTCGCTCGCGCCCCTGTTCCTTGCGCCAGCGGTTGGTGTCGCGCAGCGAGTAGACGCAGCCGCAATATTCCTGCTGGTAGAAATTCTCGCGCTTGGAGATTTCGATCATGCGCGCCGATCCGCCCTGCTTGCGCCAGTTGTAGTCCCAATAAGTGATGCCGGGATAATGCGCCGCCGCGCGCGCGCCGCAACCGTTGATCTGCGCCATGTCCTTCCAGCGCGAAATCCCGAGCGAGCTGCTGATCACCGGGAAGCCGTGTTCGTAGGCATACAGCGCGCTGCGTTCAAAGCGCATGTCGAAACACATGGTGCAGCGCTTGCCGCGCTCCGGTTCGTCTTCCATGCCCTGGGCGCGGGCGAACCAGTTGTCGAGGTCGTAGTCGGCATCGATGAACGGTATGCCGTGCTGCTCGGCGAAGCGGATGTTTTCATCCTTGCGCAACGCGTATTCGCGTTGCGGGTGGATATTCGGATTGTAGAAATAGATCGAGAAATCGATCTCGCTGGCGAGCAGGGCTTCCATCACTTCGCCCGAGCAGGGCGCGCAGCAGGAATGCAATAACAGCTTGTGGTGGCCGCCCGGCAGGACGAGTTTCTGGCGTTGGGTCATGGTCGGCATCAGGAAATGCGGCTGCCAGGGGCGAGGCAGCGCTTATTGCCGAGTGTCTCGATTCGAGCTCGCGGCGTCAAGCGACAAACTCTCAAGTTTGCATGAGCCAAATTCATACAGCTGGCAACTGTCAGTCCTGACAGGCAGCGCTGACATGCCGCGGTCATAAATGCGGCATATATTCGGGCGGCAAAAGTGCATCAAATGAAACTTTTACCTTCCTGAATGGAGTCGCCATGAAACTGAATCGTCAGCTGTTCCTCGCTCTTGCCGGCAGCGTTGCCTGCGCCGCGCCGTTGATGCTGGCAAGCCCCAGCGCCCTGGCCTGGGGCGACGAAGGCCATATGGTGGTCGGCCTGATCGCCGACCATTACCTCACCGCCGGCGTGCGCACCCAGGTCGACGCCATGCTGGCGGCCGACAGCAGCGGCCTGACCGCCACCGATATGGCATCCGAAGCAACCTGGGCCGACAAATACCGCAATGCGCACCGGGAAACCGCGTCCTGGCATTTTGTCGATACCGAAATCAGCGATGGCGACATCGACGCCGCCTGCTTCGGCCATCCGACCCTGCCGGCCGGCACTCCGGCATCCGGCGGCGTGGCGCAGGACTGCGTGGTCGATAAAGTCGATCAATTCAGCGCGGAACTGCGCGATCCGAATACGGACCCGGCTGAACGCCTGCTGGCGCTGCAGTTCCTGCTGCACTTCGTCGGCGACCTGCACCAGCCGCTGCACTCCAGCGATTCGCACGACCGCGGCGGCAACGACGAGACGGTGTCGGCCGCCGGCATCGCAGCCGGCAAGCTGCATGCCTACTGGGATACCGCTTTCGTCAATAAATTGGGGACCGACCAGAACAAGGTGGCGTCAGCATTGATCGCCAAGATCAGCAGCGCCCAGGTCAGGCAATGGCAGCAACAGACGCCGCGCGACTGGTCGCTGGAAGCTTTCGATATCGCCCGCACCGATGTCTACGGCAAACTGCCGACGCCGGATTCCACAGGCAAATACAAGCTGCCGGCGACTTACGTCAGCAATGCCGGCAGCGTGGTCGCCACCCAGCTGAGCCGGGCCGGCGTGCGCCTTGCCAAGGTTCTCAACGATGCTTTAGGCAACAGCGCGACCACAGCTGCGGCTGCGGGCGCTGCCGTCCTGGCATCGCCGTTTGCCGGGAAAAAATGAAATGTGAAATGCAATGTACCTGACGCCCCGGTCGCCGGACGGCGGCCAGGGCAGCGCTGCCTATGCAATCAAGCCGCGTTTCGCCAGCATCGGCTCCACCTTCGGATCGCGGCCGCGGAAGGCGCGGAACGCCAGCGCCGGATCCTGCTTGTTGCCGGAACTGTAGATGTAGCGCCGCAGGCGTTCGGCGATTTTCTGCTCGAACGGATCGCCGGCTTCGATGAAGGCATCGTAAGCGTCGGCATCCAGCACTTCGGCCCACATGTACACGTAATAACCCGCCGCGTAATCCGAGCCGCTGAACAGATGCTGGAAGTGCGACAGGTAATGGCGCTGGCCGATATCTTGCGGTACGCCCAGCAGCTCGCACTGCTGCGCCTCGAAAGCCGCGATATCGACCTTGCTGCCGTTCGGCAGCGAATGCAAAGCCATGTCGATCAGGGCCGGGCCGGCGTACATGATGGTGGCCCAGGCCTGGTCGAACTGGCGCGCGCGCTTCAGCTTTTCCAGCAAGGCCGGAGGCATCGCCGCGCCGCTCTGGTAATGGCGGGCATGGCGCTGCAGCACCACTTCTTCCTCAGCCCAGTTCTCAAAAATCTGCGACGGCAATTCGACGTAATCCTGCAGCACCTGGGTGCCGGCCAGGCGCTCGTATTTCACTTGCGACAGCAAACCGTGCAAGCCGTGGCCGAATTCATGGAACAAGGTGCGGACATCGTCGAAACTCAGCAGGGTGACATCCGCCTTGGCGAAATTATTGTTGTTGATGACCACCGGCAGCGTGCCGCCGTTGTGGCCGGACTGGCTGCGGAAGATGTGCATCCAGGCGCCGCTGCGCTTGCTGGCGCGCGCATAGTTGTCGCCGATGAACAAGCCGATGAGTGCGTTGTCGCGGTTGCGCACTTCCCACAGGCGGGCATCGGCGTGATGCAGCGCGACGCCGTGCTGCTCGACAAAGCTGAGGCCGAACAGGCGCTGGGCGCAGTCGAACATGGCGCCGATCATGTTTTCCAGCGCGAAATACGGCTTCAGTTCGGCGTCGTCGAGGTCGTAGCGTGCCTGCCGCACTTTCTCGGCCAGGTAGCGCCAGTCCCAGGCCGCGATCGGCGTCGGCTGGCCCAGGCTGCGCGCCATCTCGGTCAGCGCCGCGCGGTCGTCCTCGGCTTTCTTCTTGGCTGGTTCCCATACCTTGCCGAGCAGGGCTGACACGGCTTCCGGCTTGCCGGCCATGCGGTCGATCAGCTGGTAATCGGCATAGGTCGGATATCCGTGCAGCTGCGCCTGCTCCTGGCGCAGCGCCATGATTTCGGCGGCGACCGGCCGGTTGTCGTGGACGCCGTCATGGGCGCCGCGCGCGACCCGGCCGCGCCAGACCGCTTCGCGCAGGTCGCGCCGGTCCGAGAATGTCAGGAACGGTTCGGCCAGCGAGGGCGACAGCGTGATCACATGGCTGCCGGCCGGCAGGCCGCACTGCTGCGCCGCCGCCGCGGCCGAAGCACGCAGGAATTCAGGCAGGCCGGCCAGCGCGGCTTCGTCTTCCAGCGCCAGCGAAAAACCGGATTCGTCAGCCAGCACGTTTTGCGTGAACGCCGTGCTCAAGGCGGCCAACCGTTCAGTCAATGCGCTGTAGCGCAGCCGCGATGCCGGCGGCAGGCTGGCGCCGGCGCGCACGAAATCCAGGTGCACGCGCTCCAGCAGGCGCAGCTGTTCAGGATCCAGGTCAAGTTCCGCGCGGCGCGCGTACAGCGCGGCGATGCGCGCAAACAGGCCGGCATGCAGGTAGATCGCATTCCTGTGCGCAGCCAGGCGCGGCGCCAGTTCGACTTCCACCGCTTGCAGGGCAGGCGAAGTTTCACTCGCGGTCAGGTTCTCGAACAGCAGGCTGATGCGGCTGTTCAGGCGGCCCGAAGCGTCGAAGGCGGCCAGCGTATTGGCGAAAGTCGGCGCCGCGGATTCGGCGGCGATGGCGTCGATCTCGGCCAGGTGCGCGGGCAGCGCGGCTTCAAACGCCGGGACAAAATGTTCCGCCTTTACCAGGTCGAAAGGCGGCAGTCCGTATGGGGTATTCCAGTCTTGCAACAGCGGGTTGATGGCGGTCATGGCAACTAGCATCCTGGCTAACGAAGAGAACGCTATTGTATAGCGCCGCGCGGATTCTCAACGCGACGCTGCGATAGTTGGCCGACAGCAGCCGGGTATCGATTGGGGATTTCCGCGGCTTGAATTATACTGTACATACATACAGTATAATTTGCGTGGAGAGATGTGATGATTGTTGTCAGAAGACCGGAGCTTGACGCCATGACTGCCAGACTGAAAGCCGCCATCGCAGCCATCGTGAGGCGCTATCGCAACGCCGATGCGCTGCTGACCTGGTCATTGATGCATCAGATCGAAAACGAAGCCATCGCGGCGCTGGCGCAACTGGAAGATGCCGAGCTGGCGCAGATCAACATGCTGCGCGCCTACCCGGTCGCCTATCCGCGCACCGACGACCCGGTCAATTTCGGCAACGCCAACCGGGTGCCGGTGGTTTTTTCGCTGATCTACAACGAATACAGGCGGTCGCACTAAGCACCGCCTTTACAGCTTACAGGCCGAGCTCGCTCAATCCCGGATGATCGTCGGGACGGCGCCCCAGCGGCCAGTGGTATTTGCGTTCCGATTCCTTGATCGGCAAGTCGTTGATGCTGGCATAGCGCCGGTGCATCAAGCCATGTTCATCAAACTCCCAATTCTCGTTGCCGTAGGAGCGGAACCAGTTGCCGGCCGCATCGTGGCACTCGTAGGCGAAACGCACGGCGATCCGGTTGCCGTCGAAAGCCCACAACTCCTTGATCAGGCGGTAATCCAGTTCGCGCTCCCACTTGCGGGTCAGGAATTGCACCACCTGTTCCCGTCCCTGCGGGAATTCATGGCGGTTGCGCCAGATGGTGTCGACGGTATACGCCAGCGACACGCGCTGCGGATCGCGGCTGTTCCAGCCGTCTTCCGCCATCCTCACCTTCTGAATCGCGGTCTCGCGGGTGAAGGGCGGGAACGGCGGACGGGCTTCGCTGGCTTGGCTCATGGTAAGGCTCCTGGGTCGATGGATGAAAGGCTGCGGCAGACGCTGGCTGCGGACAAGCCAATACTCTACGCAATATTTCGCCGGCCCGCTGGCGGCCGTTTTACGGTGCGGCAAAGCGCCGCCCTGCGATAAGGGATAAAGTGTCGCCTGGCATTTTCAAAGGCATTTCAAGATGGAACAAGCACAAACCGGCAAACTCAGCCCCGGCCTGGTGATCATGATGTCGGTCGCTACCGGCGTCGCGGTGGCCAGCAACTATTACGCGCAGCCGCTGCTGCATACCATTGCCGCCCGCTTCGGCATTTCCAACGGCAGCGCCGGCCTGATCGTGACCGTGGCCCAGCTCGGTTATGCGCTGGGCCTGATGCTGCTGGTGCCGCTGGCCGACATCCTGGAACGGAAGAAACTGATCGTCATCATGACCCTGCTGTCCGCCTGCGGGCTGCTGATCACTGCCACCGCGCAGAGCATGGCGTTCGTCCTGCTCGGGACCGCGCTGACCGGATTGTTTTCCGTGGTGTCGCAGGTGCTGGTGCCGTTTGCCGCGACCCTGGCGGCGCCGCAGGAGCGCGGCAAGGTGGTCGGCCACGTGATGACCGGCCTGCTGCTGGGCATCCTGCTGGCGCGCACCGTGGCAGGTTACCTGTCGGCGCTGGGCGGCTGGCAGACCGTGTACTGGTTCGGCGCGGCGCTGATGATCGTGACGGCGATCGCGCTGGGACGCGCCCTGCCGCGCCACCATCAATCGCAAAGCCTGAGCTATCCGCGCTTGCTGGCGTCGATCCTGACTTTGTTCGTAGCGGAGCCGGTGCTGCGCATCCGCGCCCTGCTGGGTGCGATCATCTTCGCCGTGTTCAGTGTGCTGTGGACGTCGATTTCCTTTTTGCTGGCGGCTGAGCCTTTCCTTTATTCCGACGGCACCATCGGCCTGTTCGGGCTGGTCGGCGCCGCCGGCGCCATGGCGGCCTCGCACGCCGGACGGCTGGCGGACCGCGGCCATGCCGGCCGTTCGACTTCCATCGGCCTGGCGCTGCTGCTGTTGTCGTGGCTGCCTCTGGTGTTTGCCAAGAGTTCGCTGATCGGCCTGGTCGTCGGCATCCTGCTGCTGGACCTGATGGTGCAGGCAATCCACGTCACCAACCTGAGCGTGATCAATCACCTGCATCCTGAATCGAGGAACCGCCTGACCGCCGGCTACATGACGTGCTACTTCATCGGCGGCGCCTGCGGTTCGGTGCTGTCGACCTCGATGTACGGCTACGCCGGCTGGTTCGGCGTGTCGATGACAGGCGCCGGATTAAGCGCAGCCGGCCTGGCCGTCTGGCTGCTGGCCGAGCGCAAGGCCAAGCCGGTGCATTAGGGCCTGCCGGCAGCAGGCCTCGGGTCATGGACGCTGCAGTTCGGGATACAGCGCCATCAGCTGCATCGCCACGCCGTTGGTCCAGCCGAAACCATCCTGCAAGGCGTATTCGCCGCCGCCGGCTGCGGCGCCGCCGGCGGTCACATCGTATTTTTCCACCAGCTTGCCGCTGCCGGCATAGACCTGCTGCACCTTGCCCATCCAGCGCGCAGCGATGTCGCGCGCCAAGGCGTGCAAGCCGTAACGGTTCAAGCCGTCCACCGCAATCCATTGCAGCGGCGCCCAGCCGTTGGGAGCATCCCACTGCTGGCCGCTGTCGACCGGCGTGGTGACAACGCCATGCGGCTTGAGCAATTCATTGCCGGTCCAGCGCGCCACACGCGCTGCCTGCCCCGGTTCGGCGATGCCGGTGAACAAAGGATAAAGCGTGGCGGCGCCGGGGCGCGCGGTCGGCTGCCGTTTGACCCACTGATAGTCGACGTAGTAGCCGGCCGTTTCATCCCACAGGTACTTTTGCACCGCGACCCGCCGGCGTTCGGCGCGCTGCTTGAAATCGCTGCTGCAGGCAAGGTCGCGCACTCGTTCGCAGCCAAGGCGGATCGCGTTTTCCAGGCCATACAGCAAGCTGTTGAGGTCGACCGGCAGGATGGCGGTAGTCTCGATGGCGGCAAGCGTCTTGCCGTCGGCGAACCAGCGGCTGCTGAAATCCCAGCCGCTTTCGGCGCCGGCGCGCACGTCGCGGTAAACCTCGGCAGCCTGGCGGCCGCTTTGCCGGGCCAGCTTGACGTCCTCGGCATACGATTCGTCGCGCGGCGCGGCGCGGTCATCGTAGTAACGGTTCAGCACGCTGCCGTCGGCCAGCGCCACTACCCGGCGGTATGCCGCGCCGGGCTTGAGGTCGTGTTCGCCATCCATCCAGAAACCGTACTCGCGCCGCAGCTGCGGCAGGTAACGCGCATAAGCGCCGGCTTCGTCCCCGCTCGACAACAGGCCGACCATCTTGTAGTAGAACGGCGGCTGCGAGCGGCTCAGGTAATAACTGCGGTTGCCGTTCGGGATGTGGCCGTAGCGGTCGATCAGGCTGGAAAAATTGTCGACCATCGCCCGCATCAGCTGCGGCTTGCCGTTCTGCAGCAGGCCCAGCATGGTGAAGTAGGAATCCCAGTAATACACTTCGCGGAAGCGCCCGCCCGGCACCACATAAGGCTGCGGCAAAGGCAGCAGCGAAGAGGCCGCGCTGGCCGGCGCCGGCTGCTGGGTCAGGTGCGGCCACAGGCCGGCTATATGCTGCTGCAGCGACTGGCTGCGGTCGCTGGTGTAGGCGTCCGCATTGTCCTTCGGCAGGTCGAAATGCAGGCGGACAAAATCCGCCAGGATGAAACCCGGCCGATCCTTGGCCTGTCTGTATTCCGCCTCGATGGCGGCGGGCAGGCCTTTCGGCAAGGCGTCGGCAAAGGTCTTGCCGTCGCCGAAAACATGGCCCAGCTGCACCGCGGCGAACAGTTGCGGATACAGCTCGGCCGGCGGCGCCGGATATGCGGCGACGGCGGCATGGCGGCCGGCTGGCGCATCGGCGCGCGCCGGCGTGGCAAAAGCAACGCTGGCGGCTAGCGCCACGAGCGCCAGGCGCAAGCAGTTGTGCGACGTCAAGGTTAAAGAAAAAGACATGTCTCGGCTCCATCATCTCTGGTCCAGGCAGGGATGATGGTAACGCAGTCGAGCAGGCCGATCCGTTTATGCGGTTTCTTCCGCCAGGATTTCCGTCAGCAGTTTCTTGATCTCAGGAACGCAGGATCCGCAATTGCCGCCCGCCTTCAGGCAAGCGGTCACCTGCGCCACGGTGCTCAGGCCCTGTGTGCGGACCGCTGCGCAGATGGTGTTGCGGCCGACGCCAAAACACGAACACACGGTGGGGCCGGTGTCGGCGCCCTTCGCTATCGGCTGGCCCAGCAGCAAGCCGACCCTGTCCGCATCTTCCAGCCGGTCCTTGGCGAACAGGCTGGCCAGCCAGGCGCGCGACGGCAGGTCGGGCCGCGGCGACAGGAACACGCAGGCGTCGATGCGATCGTCCACCACATGCACGGCGCGATAGATGCCGGCGCTGGCATCCTGGTATTCCAGCCAGTCGGCGTCGGCAACGTCGACATCGAGCAAGCTGGCGGCCCAGGCGCCATGGTCGGCGATCGGGCTGCGGCCGGCCAGTTCGTAACGGTTGAAGCGCCGTCCCTGGATCCGCGTCCAATGGGTGACGTCGTCGAGCATCGGCAGCCTGCGGCTCAGCACAAAACCGTACCAGGCTACGCGGAACTCTTCGACCAGCACCGGCGTGTGCTTGAATTCCGGCTCGCCCGAAACCGGATCGACCACCGGATTGACCAGCGCGCCCACCCGCGCATCCGAAGCCGATTGCCCGTTCCAATGGATGGGCACAAAAATGCTGCCGCGCGCGATGCCGCCGCCATGCTGCACCCGCGCCACCATCGATCCCCAGCGGCTGGCCACGCGCGCCAGCATGCCTTCGCGCACGCCATACAGCAAAGCGTCTTGCGGATGCATGTCGACAAAGGATTCCGGCACGTGGTCGGCCAGCTTGGGCGACTTGCCGGTGCGCGTCATGGTGTGCCACTGGTCGCGCACGCGGCCGGTATTCAGGCTCAGCGGATATGCGCTGTCGGTGGCGTGGCGCGGCGCCCTTGGCACGGTGGCGACAAAGCGCGCCTTGCCGTCGGCATGGGCAAACCGGCCGTCGGCGAACAGCCGCGCCGTACCCTGTTTTTCGCCGGAGGCTGCAGTGACGATCGGCCATTGCACCGGCTGCAAGGCATCGAAGGCAGCCTGGCCGAGGCCGCTCAGGCCGGCCAGGTTGAACATGCGGCGCAGGCCGAAAGCGTCGCCGTTGCGGAAAGCGCTGAGGCGCGCGTGCTCGTCGAACACCTGGTGCGCCGCGCTGAAATCGAAACCTGCGTAGCCCATGCGCTGCGCCACCTGGCACAGGATCTGCCAGTCGGCGCGGGCTTCGCCCGGCGCCGGCAGGAAAGCGCGCTGGCGCGAGATGCGGCGTTCGGAGCTGGTGACCGTGCCATCCTTCTCGCCCCAGCCCATGGCCGGCAGCAAGACGTGGGCAAAGGCATTGGTGTCGGTTTTTTCGATGATGTCGGACACCACCACCAGTTCGCACTTGGCGAGCGCGCGCTGCACCTGGTCGGCATCCGGCAGGCTGACTACCGGGTTGGTGGCGATGATCCATACCGCCTTGACGCGGCCGGCCTCGATTGCCTGGAACAGGTCGACCGCCTTCAATCCCGGCCGGTCGGCCATGCGCGGCGCCTGCCAGAAATCCTGCACTGCCTGCCGATGCTGGGGATTGTCGAGCTCCATATGCGCCGCCAGCATGTTCGCCAGGCCGCCGACTTCGCGGCCGCCCATGGCGTTCGGCTGACCGGTGATCGAGAACGGTCCCATGCCTTCCTTGCCGATGCGCCCGGTCAGCAGATGGCAATTGATGATGCTGTTGACCTTGTCGGTGCCGGACGACGATTGGTTGACGCCTTGCGAAAAGGCGGTGACCACTTTTTCATTCGCCGCGAACCATTCGTAGAAAGTCAGCAAGTCTTGCGGATCGAGCTTGCAGCTTTTTGCCACCGCGGCCAGGTCGGCGCAATCGGCTTCCGCCGCTTCCAGCGCCGCGGCCAGGCCGTCGGTATGCGCTTCGATGAAACCGGCATCGGCGGCATCGTGGCGCGCCAGGAAACTGAGCAAGCCGTTGAACAGCCAGACATCGCTGCCGGCCTTCAGCGGCAGGTGCAGGTCGGCCAGCTCGCACGTCGCGGTGCGACGCGGATCGATCACCACCAGCTTCATCTGCGGCCGCATTTCCTTGACCCTGGCGATGCGCTGGAACAGGATCGGATGGCACCAGGCGGTGTTGGAGCCGACCAGCACCACCAGGTCGGCCAGCTCCAGGTCTTCATAACAGACCGGCACCAGGTCGGCGCCGAACGCGCGCTTGTGGCCGGCCACCGCGGACGACATGCACAAGCGCGAATTGGTATCGATATTGGCGCTGCCGATGTAGCCCTTCATCAGCTTGTTGGCGATGTAATAGTCTTCCGTCAGCAGCTGGCCGGAGACATACAGCGCGACCGCGTCCGGCCCGTGCTGCTCCACGATCGAGCGGAAACCGTGCGCGACCTTGTCCAGCGCCGCATCCCAGGATACGCGCTGCATGGACTGCCGGCCATCGTTCTCGACCAGCATCCGCGGATGCAGCAAACGCCCTTCCAGGTCGACCGTCTCGCCCAGCGCCGAACCTTTGACGCACAGCCGGCCGGCATTCGAGGCATGGCTTTCATCGCCGGCGATGTCGACCTGGCCATCGCCGGCCACGGTGGCGCGCACGCCGCAGCCGACGCCGCAGTATGGGCAGGTGGTCAGCGTGCCGTGCTGCCTGGCGGCCAGCTGGCCGGCGGCAAGCAAAGGAAAAGTCGGGACCGGATTCATCGGCGCTCCGTTCAGGCAGCCTGGGCGCACAGCGCCTGGCCGAACAATAGCTGGCTGCGCAGCGCGGAAATATCGGTGCGGCGCTGGATCATCTCGAAATACCAGGGACCGTCCTTGACGTCGCCGTACAGCACCGCGCCGACGATATGCGGGCCGTTGATCACCAGCCGCTTGTAGATGCCGCGGCGCGGGTCGCGCAGCACCAGGTCTTCGCTGCCTTCGCCGCCGATGAAATCGCCGGCGGAATACAGGTCGATGCCGGTGACCTTGAGCTTGGTGGCGGTGGCTTGCTGCACATAGCGCCGATGGCCGGCGCCGGCGAGGTGGGCGCCGCACACGCGCGCCTGGTCCCAGATCGGCGCCACCAGCCCGAAAGTGGCCATGCGGTGCTGCACGCATTCGCCTACCGCATAGATGCGCGGATCGTAGGTCTGCAAGGTATCGTCGACCACGATCGCGCGTTCGCAATGCAGCCCGGCCTGCTGCGCCAGTTCGATATTGGGGCGGACGCCGACGGCCATCACCACCAGGTCGGCCGGGATTTCCGTGCCGTCCCTGAAGCGCACGGCGTTAACCTGTCCGGCGCCGACGATTTCAGCGGTCTGAGCGCTCAGTAAAAAACGCAGGCCCTTCTGTTCCAGCGCTTTCTTCAGCAGGATCGCCGCCGACTTGTCCAGCTGCCTTTCCATCAGGCTGTCCATGACATGCACCACCGTCACGTCCATGCCTTGCCGCAGCAGGCCGTTGGCCGCTTCCAGCCCGAGCAGGCCGCCGCCGATCACCACCGCGTGCCGGTGATCGCGCGCCGCCGCCAGCATGGTTTCGACATCCTGGATATCGCGGAAAGCGATCACGCCCGGCAGCTGGTGTCCCGGCACCGGGATGATGAAAGGCTTGGAGCCGGTCGCCAGCAGCAGCCGGTCGTAACGCAATTCGACACCCGCGCGCGAACGGACGATGCGGCGCTGGCGGTCTATCGCCGTCACCGGATCGCCGGCGTGCAGCGTGATGCCGTGCTGCCGGTACCACTCCGGCGTATTGAGCATGATGTCGTCCATGCTCTTGTCGCCCGCCAGCAGCGGCGACAGCAGGATGCGGTTGTAATTGCCGTGCGGCTCGGCGCCGAACACGGTGATGTCGTACAGGTCCGGCGCCAGCTTGAGCAGCTCTTCGACCGTGCGCATGCCGGCCATGCCGTTGCCGATCACCGCCAGCGCCGGCCTGGCTGCCGATGGCGCGCCGGCTGTCATGCCGCGATCCAGACCTGGCCGTCGCTGATGCGGGCCGGATAAGCGCTCACCGAGTGTTCCGGCGCTTCCAGGCATTCCCCGGTTTGCAGGTCGAAATGATGTTTGTAGATGGGCGATGCAACCACGATGCGTTCCCCCAGGCTGCCGACCAGGCCGCGCGACAGCACCGCCGCCTCGGCGTTGGGATCGTAGTTGCCGATGGCGAACACGCGCTGCTCGCCGTCGAGGACATGGAACACGGCAATCTGCTCGCCGTTGACCAGGGCGCAGACGCCGGTATTCGGCACGATCTGGTCCAGCCGGCAGACGGCGGTCCATTGCTTGCTTTGGCGGTCATTGTGCATGTGGCTTCCTTTAAACGGTTTCGACGACGACCGGAATGCTGATGCGCTTGCGCTCGGTCACCGTGGCCGGGCGGATCTGGCCGCGCTCTTCCACGAACACCACATTGCTGTCGGCCTGGTCGCTGTTGACGAAATGCTGGAAGCGCTTGCGCGTTTCGGCGTCGGTCACGGCTTTTTTCCATTCGCATTCGTAGGTGTCGACCACGTGCTGCATGTCGGCTTCCAGTTCCGCTGCGATGTTCAGCTTGTCCTGCACCACCACCTGCTTCAGGTAGTCGAGCCCGCCTTCCAGGTTGTCGCGCCAGACGCTGGTGCGCTGCAGGCGGTCGGCGGTGCGGATGTAGAACATCAGGAAGCGGTCTATGGTCTGGATCAAGGTCGCCCGGTCCAGGTCCGAGGCCAGCAGCTCCGCATGGCGCGGCTTCATGCCGCCGTTGCCGCACACATACAGGTTCCAGCCTTTTTCGGTGGCGATGATGCCGACATCCTTGCCCTGCGCCTCGGCGCATTCGCGGGTGCAGCCGGAGACGCCGAACTTGATCTTGTGCGGCGCGCGCAAACCCTTGTAGCGGTTCTCCAGCGCGATCGCCAGGCCGACGCTGTCATCCACGCCGTAGCGGCACCAGGTCGAGCCGACGCAGGATTTGACGGTGCGCAGCGATTTGCCGTAAGCATGGCCGGATTCGAAACCGGCCGCGATCAGCTCTTCCCAGATCAGCGGCAGCTGTTCGACGCGGGCGCCGAACAGGTCGACCCGCTGGCCGCCGGTGATCTTGGTGTACAAGCCGTATTTCTTGGCGACCTGGCCGACTGCAATCAGACCGTCAGGCGTGACTTCGCCGCCGGCCATGCGCGGCACCACCGAATAAGTGCCGTCTTTCTGGATATTGCCGAGGAAATAATCGTTGGAATCCTGCAGGCTGGCGTGTTCCTTTTTCAGCACGAAGTCGTTCCAGCAGGAAGCCAGGATGCTGGCCGCGACCGGCTTGCAGATATCGCAGCCCAGGCCCTTGCCGTGCTGTTCCAGCAAGGCGCCGAAGGTCTTGATCTGGCCTACCTTCACCAGGTGGAACAGCTCCTGGCGCGAATACGGAAAATGTTCGCAGACATGGTTGTTGACCGCCATGCCCTGTTTTTTCATCTCGGCCTTCATGACCTGCGTCACCAGCGCCACGCAGCCGCCGCAGGAAGTGCCGGCCTTGGTGCAGCTCTTCAGCGCGCCGATGCTGGTGGCGCCGCCGCCCACGGCTGCGCACAGGTCGCCTTTCGATACATTGTTGCAAGAGCAGATCTGCGCCGTGTCCGGCAAGGCATCGACCCCCAGCCCGGCCCTGGCCTGGCCGTCAGCCTGCGGCAGGATCAGGAATTCCGGCGAGGCCGGCAGCTCGATGCGGTTGAGCATCATCTGCAGCAGCGTGCCGTATTCGCTGGCGTCGCCTACCATGACGCCGCCCAGCAGGTATTTGCCGCATTCCGACACCACGATCTTCTTGTAGATCTGCTTGCGTTCGTCGGTGAACTGGTAAGAACGGCTGCCGGCTTCCTTGCCGTGCGGATCGCCGATGCTGGCGACATCGACGCCCATCAGCTTGAGCTTGGTGCTCATGTCGGCGCCGTTGAACTCCGGCGCCGCCGTGCTGCCGCCAGCGGCCAGCATATGCTTGGCAGCGATGCGCGCCATGTCGTAGCCCGGCGCCACCAGGCCGAATATGCGGCCGTTCCACAACGCGCATTCGCCGATGGCATAGATGTCCGGATCGGAGCTGCGGCAGCTGTTGTCGATCACGATGCCGCCGCGTTCGCCGACCTTCAGCCCGCTGTCGCGCGCCAGTTCGTCGCGCGGCCGGATGCCGGCCGAAAACACGATCATGTCGGTGTCGAGATGGGTGCCGTCGTCGAAATTCATGCGGTGCGTGCCGCTTTTGCCGTCGACGATTTCCAGGGTGTTCTTCTGGGTATGCGCAATGACGCCCAGCTCTTCGATCTTCTGGCGCAGGATGCGGCCGCCGCTTTCATCCACCTGCACCGCCATCAGGCGCGGCGCGAATTCGACCACATGGGTTTCCAGCTGCATGTCGCGCAAGGCCTTGGCGCATTCCAGTCCCAGCAGGCCGCCGCCGATCACGACGCCGCTGCGCGAGCGCTTGCCGCATTCCAGCATCGCTTCCAGGTCTTCGATGGTGCGATAGACAAAACAATCCTTGCGCTGATTGCCGGCCAGGGTCGGCACAAACGGATAGGACCCGGTGGCGATCACCAGCTTGTCGTAAGGCAGCGTGCGGCTGACGCCGTCCAGGTTGAAAGTGACGGTCTTGGCGGCGCTATCGATCAGCTGCGCCTTGGCGTTCAGCTTCAGGTCGATCCTGGTGCGCTCGAAAAATCCAGGCGCCACCAGCGACAAGTCTTGTGCCGATTTGCCGGCAAAGAACGCCGACAGGTGGACCCGGTCGTAAGCAGGACGCGGCTCTTCGCACAAAACCGTGACGTCGATATCCGGTGCGCCTGCATCCGCCAGGCATTCCAGGAATTTGTGGCCGACCATGCCGTGACCGATGACGATGATTTTCATGGTGCGTCCTTTATGCATTTCTGGTGGCTAGTGCGAGATCGTGCAATTCCTGTTCCTGCGCCTTGTGTTCCGGGCTGAAGCGCACGGCGATGGCGCACAGCGCCGAAACCGTCACCAGCGCGCCGAGCATGGTCAGCGTTTGCTGGGTATCGCTCAGCCCCTTCATCAGGAATCCGGCGGCCACCGCGCCGACATTGCCGCCGGCGCCGATGATGCCGGCCACGCCGCCCAGCGCCTTGCGGTCGATGAACGGCACCAGCGCATAAGTGGCGCCGCAGGCCATGTGGGTGAACAGGCCAAACGTCAGCATCGCCACCACCGCCAGCGCCACGCTGCCGGCATGGGCAAACCACAGCAAACCCAGGCCCTCGCCCAGCATCAGCACGAACAGCAGGACGGCGCGGCTGTCCAGGTTGCCGCGCAACGCTGCGCGGTCGGACAGCCAGCCGCCCAGCGCACGCGCAAACAAGGCCAGCAAACCAAAGCTGGCGGCGGCCATGCCCGCTCCCTTCAGCGACAAGCCGAAGTGGTCGACGTAATAAATGGCGGCGATGTTGTGAATGAAAATCTCGACGCCGAAACAAGCGCCGTAGGTAACGAACAGCAGCCACACCCGGTAGTTGGCGCTGGCGGCGCGAAAGCTGGCCCAGCCGCCCTTTTTCCCACCCTCTATCGCCACGCCGCGGGCGCGCAAATCTGCGTAATTGCCTTGCGGGCAATCCTGCGTATAGCGCCAGTACAGCGCCGCCATGATCAGCATGAACGCGCCCGGCACCAGCAGCGCCAGACGCCAGCCCAAGGTCTCGCTGACACCCAGCATCAGCAACGCGGTCGCCAGCAACGGCATCAAGGCTTGCGCCGCGCCGCCGCCGGCATTGCCCCAGCCGGCCGAGGCGGCGTTGGCGGTGCCGACCACATTGGAGGCGAACATGACCGAGGTGTGATATTGCGTGATGACAAAACTGGCGCCGACCGCGCCGATGCACAGGCGGAAGAACAGGAAACTCTCGTAACTCTGCGCCATGGCCACGCCGAACACCGGCAAGGCGCCGATCAGCAGCAACCCGGCATAAGTCTTGCGCGGGCCGTAGCGGTCGCACAGCGGACCGACCAGCAAGCGCACCAGTATCGTCACTGCTACTGCGGCGATATTGATATTGGCGATTTGCGCCATGCTCAGTCCGAGCTGTCCCTTGATCAGCGGCATCAGCGGCGCGCAGGCGAACCATGCGAAGAAACAGACGAAGAACGCCATCCAGGTCAGGTGAAAGGCGCGCATCTGAGGTGTACGCAGGCTGAAGAGTTGGATACTGGTCGCTTTGTTTGCCATTTTTTTGTCTCTTTAAAAA
The DNA here is from genome assembly GCF_059418905.1 of Collimonas sp. GW821-FHT07E08. Classification (NCBI taxonomy): domain Bacteria; kingdom Pseudomonadati; phylum Pseudomonadota; class Betaproteobacteria; order Burkholderiales; family Oxalobacteraceae; genus Collimonas; species Collimonas sp. GW821-FHT07E08. The sequence continues at coordinate 138,810 of NZ_JBWKQR010000012.1, forward strand.
CAAAAAGGCGTCCTCTCGTCCCAACCATAGAGTGGTCGGGCCAAGAGGACGCCGTTGTCCAACAGATCCATCATTGGACCTGCGTTAGAAAAGGTCGGATCTTCGTTGATCCTATGGCCTGATCCAGAGCAAACGCCGTGCCATCAACTTAAATCATTGATTTAAAAGGGGTTTTTAATTTCAAAGACAAAGGAAATTTTACCCGCCGCGCCGTTGCAGCGCGTGGCGCCGGACTTTTTGCGTGAAGATGGTGCGCCGCACTCTATTTCGGTGCAGCGGCCGTGCGCCGGCTATATCGCCTGCCAGCCCTCGATCCCGGTAACTATCCCGGCGGCAATCAGCAATGCGCCGACCGCCTGCGCCGCGACCAGGCTGCCGCGCGGATTGGCGTCGAACCAGCTGCGGGTGCGGCTGGACAGGATGGCAATGAAACCGTACACGCCGGCCTGGGTAAGCGCGGTGATGATCCACAGCACCAGCGCCTGGCTCCAGATCGGCCCGGCGTCGATTTTCAGGAACTGCGGAAATATCGCCAGCATGAAGACGTAGGCTTTCGGATTGAGCAGGCTGGTCAGCATGCCTTGGTAAAAAGTGGTTGCAGGCGCCTTGGCCGCCTGCTGCGGCGACGCCGACGCAAAGTGGAAGCCGCTCTTGCTGCGCAACAGCGACCAGCCGATCCAGGCAATGTAAGCGGCGCCGGCCAGCAGCACCAGGTTGAACAGGCTGGGCCATAGCTTGAGCACCACCGCCAGGCCGAGGGCGCCCATGGTCATGTGGCAGATGCCGCCGGCGACAATCCCGGCCACCGCCGCCAGGCCCGAACGGCGGCCGCCGACCAAGGCGCTGGCCAGCACGAAAGCCATATCCAGCCCCGGCAGGATGATGACGCCGAATACGATCATGAAGTACAGCCAGAGATTGGCGGATGGGTGCATGTTGATGTCTCCTGAAAGTAAAAGTAAAAAGCTTGCACGAAGGATCAGCGGCGGCGCGGCTATTCCGCCAGCCAGCGCAGGCGCGAGCGCCGGGCCGGATCGAAGATCACCAGCTCCGGCGCCGACCTGAGCAGGCCGTCGCCCGCCAGCTGCCTGGCAGCGCGGTCGGCCAGGGGATAAAAATCGGTTTCCAGCTGCCGGTCGTCCCTGGCGATGCCCAGCCATACCAGGTAGAGGCCGTCAGTCCTGACCGGCAGCTGCGGGAAATTGTTTTTCGCATCGAGCGTCACCAGCAGCCCGGCCTGGCGCATGCCGGCCGCCTGGTAAGCATCGAAGGCCGAGGCTGCCTGGCGCGCAAACAGTTCGACATCGCCCGCCTTGAGCGCGAAGATTTGCGCTACCACCACACCCTGCGCGCCGCCTGTTTCGCACACCGGGTCAACCGCCGGCAGCACGCTGACGCCGCTGTCCCGGCGCAGCGGCCGCAGCAGCAGCACGTTGTCGCTGTCGACGATCAGGTCGTTGAGCCTGGTCCGGTGCTCTTTCCACACCGGTCCGTAGTAGAAAGCGCTGTTGACGATGGCGCGCTCGTCCATGCTCTTGAAGCCGCGCAGCCAGGTAAAGCTGTCCTGGTTCCCGCGTTCGGAAAACTGGCCAAGCGCCAGCGCACCGAGTTGCTGGAAGGCTTCCGGGAAAAAACTTTCAAAATAGGCGACGAAGCTGGACAGGCCGCCGCGCTTGATCTGGTAGCGGCGGAATTCGATCACCTGGAAATCGCTGGGATGGCTGTTGTTTTGCATGGCTGGCCGCTGGCTGGTTGATGGAACCGTGCAACCTCGCGCAAGCGGCGCCCCAAGCATTGCCGACAGCAGAACAACTGCGGCGATGAATCGATACATGGCGCTCCTCCAGCATTTGGTCGGCTTGGATTTTTTGTTGCTGGAACCGAAGATAATGTCTATATAGGACATAATCAGTCCTATATATAAAATATCCTGCGAAGCATGTACCACCCAACCACACGCGTGCTGGCAGTGCTCGAACTGCTGCAAACCCATGGCCGGATGAGCGGGGCCGAGATGGCTGCGCGCCTGGAGGTCGACGGCCGCACGCTGCGCCGCTATATCGTGACCCTGGAGGAAATGGGCATCCCGATCACCACCGATCGCGGACGCCACGGCGGTTATGCGCTGGTCGCCGGCTTCAAGCTGCCGCCCATGATGTTCACCGACGACGAAGCGCTGGCCTTGTCGATCGGCTTGCTGGCGGCGCGCAGCCTGGGCCTGGCCGAGGCGGCGCCGGCCGTGGCGAGCGCCCAGGCCAAGCTGGAGCGGATCATGCCGGCCAACCTGAAGCGCCGGGTCAGCGCCGTCGATGAAACGGTCAGGCTCGACCTGTCGCAAGCCGTCTCGCCGGCCGACAACGCCGCCCTGGTTGCGCTGAGCACGGCGGCGCAAAACAGGCAGCGGGTGCACCTGCACTACCGCAGCGCCATAGGCGGCGACAGCGAGCGCGATTTCGACGCCTATGGCCTGGTGTATCGCGGCGGCCGCTGGTACGTGGCCGGCATGTGCCACCTGCGCAAGGACCTGCGCTCATTCCGGCTGGATCGCATCGGCCAGGTGCAGTTGCTGGAACAGCGCTTTATCCGCCCCGCCGATTTCGACGCCCTGGCGCACCTGGCGTTTTCGGTGGCCACCATGCCGCGCGCGTTTGCGATAGAGGTATTGCTGAAGACCGATCTCAAGTCGGCGCGCGATCACTTGTCGGACGCCATCGGCATCTTCGAACAGGCGGGAGACGGCGTGCTGGTCCACAACCAGTCGGACGACCTCGACTGGTTTGCCCGGCAGCTGGCCCGGCTGCCGTTCGCATTCGAGATCCGCCATCCGCCGGAACTGCGCGATGCCGTCCGGACCTGCGCACAAAGATTGATGGCGCTGGCTTTAGAGTGACGCCTCGCAATATTGACAGTATGTCGCTGGATCAATGCACGGTAGACTGGCTGTAATGTAGACTCGCAGCTCCGCGGTTCTCCGCAGAACAACACGCCACGGAAAAAAAGACGCTCCAGGCCGCAAAACGCAGTGGCGGCAAGAGTTTGACGGCTTCTCCGTGATATCCTGATCGTTCTAAAACACACTGCTTTTGTTGTCAATGAATACACCTGCTGTCGTCACCACTCCCAACCCTGTCCAAACCGCGCGCGTCCTGCTCAAGGAACTCCAGGAAAAATTCGCTGTGTTCCGCGATTACCAGCCGCTCGCGATCGGCATCGACAAGCAGCTCATCGCGCTGTCGCCGGAACTCAACCGCAAGACTTTGCGCATAGCGCTCGGCATGCACACCAATTCGCTGCGCTATCTCAAGGGCATGGAAAAAGCGACGCACAGGTTCGACCTCGAGGGCAACAGCACGGACGAAGTGACGGAAGTCCATCGCACCCATGCGACCGAGACGCTGCGCGAACGTTTCAAGAAAAACGCCGAACAGCGCAAGGCCCAGCGCGCCGCCGAAGCGGCGCAGGAAGCAGCCGAAAAGGCAGCGCGCCAGCATGCGGAAAAACTGAACCAGCTGACCGCCAAGTTCTCCCGCAACCGCGGCTGATCCGCCGCACAGGATTCCAGCTCCTGCACAGCCGGCTCCGGCTTATTTGCGGGTCAGCAGCCAGATCCAGCTGGAGCCGATATTTTCCAGCATGATTTCCTCGCTTGAAGCATGCAGGCTGGGCTTGCCTGTCTTGCCCAGCATCGAGAGGTATGCATCCCGGCTGCTTTTATTTTTCAGCCTCTGCGTTGCGCGCCGGGTATAGGTATCGCCAAACGCGGCAGTCCGGCTCAGCATGCCGTGCAGGTCCAGGTCATCGGCCAGCTCGTCCGCCAGCCGCCGCCAGATGCCGGCCTGGTTCCAGCGCATGAAGCGCACGTAGGCGGTCTGCCAGCGGCCGAATTCCGGCGGCAGCGCCGACCACTTGGAACCGTTATCCACCACCCAGAAGATGGCTCGCAGGAACAAGCGGTTGTCGCGGCCGGTGGCGCCGGGATCGGCGTCGCCTCCCAATAGCAGCGGTTTCAGTTTTTGCCAATGCTCTTCTCGAAGATCCATATCGTCCAAATCGTCCATATCGTGCCTTGATGATGTTTATCAAATTGCCCGATACATTTTTGATCATTTCGATTGAAAAATACATAAGGGATGACTTAATCCAGGGGCAGCAAATGCCCCATGTTGTCTTCGATCGTACGGCGCGCCGGGCGACAACCCGCCGGCTTACTTGATCAGCTTGAGTATTTCGCGGAATTTCGGATGGCCGCTATTGCCCATCCATTCGAACATCAGCATTTCGCTGCTGACGATTTCGGCGCCGGCCGTGCGGGCGCGTTCGATGGCCGCCTGCTTGTCGCTGCCGCGGCGCGAACCGATTGCATCGCTCACCAGTTTTACCCGGCGCTGCCGGTGCAGCAAACCCAGCACCGTCTGCAGCACGCAGACATGCGCCTCGCAGCCCAGCACCGCCAGCTCGTCGCGGCCATTGCTCAGCGCCGCCATGAATTTCGGCTGGGCGCAGGCATCGAAGCTGGTTTTTTCTATGGTTCTGTCCAGCAACGCATGGACAGGCGCAACGGTAGGCCCCAGCCGCAAGGGCTGCTGCACCGTGCCGATCACGGGAATCTCCAGCAGCCTGGCGGCCTGCGCCAGCAGCACCGCGCGTTGCAAGACCTGCGCGGCGTCGCCGATCACCGGCATCAGTTTTTCCTGCAGGTCGACGACGATCAGTGTCGTGCGGGAGGCATCGCAGAGATAGCTCATGGGCAGTCAGTAAATTTAAGGCAGATCCTTGTTTTATACCACGCGCCGCAAGCGTTTTTCGTTCCGTCGGCGGTCAGGCCCGTTCCAGCACCACCGCAATGCCCTGGCCGACGCCGATGCACATCGTGCATAGCGCGTAACGGCCCTGGATGCGCTGCAGCTGGTTGACCGCGGTGGCTGCCAGGCGCGCGCCGGAAGCGCCAAGAGGATGACCAAGTGCAATTGCGCCGCCGTTCGGATTGACGCGCGGATCGTCGTCCGCCAAACCGAGCTGGCGCAGCACTGCCAGCCCCTGGGCCGCGAACGCTTCATTGAGCTCGATCACGTCGAACTGCGCCAGCGCCAGGCCGGTCATCGCCAGCACCTTGCGCGTCGCCGGCGCCGGGCCCATGCCCATGATGCGCGGCGGGACGCCGGCGGTCGCCATGGCGACTATCCTGGCCCTGGGCGTGAGGCCATGCCTGGCGGCATTGGCTTCGTCGGCCAGCAGCAGCGCGCAAGCGCCGTCGTTGACGCCGGATGCATTGCCCGCCGTCACGGTCCCGTCCGGCCTGACCACGGCTTTCAGCTTGGCCAGCGCTTCCAGGCTGGTAGCGCGCGGATGCTCATCTTTATCGACGATGATGGCTTCGCCCTTTTTTTGCGGGACCGCAACCGGCGTGATTTCGCTGTCGAAATAACCGGCGTTTTGCGCAGCCACTGTCTTGGCCTGGCTGGCGAGCGCCATCTTGTCCTGGTCGGCGCGGCTGATGCCGTATTCGGCGGCGACATTTTCAGCGGTCTCCGGCATCGAGTCGACGCCGTACTGCTGCTTCATCACCGCGTTGATGAAGCGCCAGCCGATGGTGGTGTCTTCGATCCTGGCGCTGCGCGAAAATGCGCTCTCTGCCTTGGCCATCACGAACGGCGCCCGGCTCATGCTCTCGACGCCGCCGGCGATCATCAGGCCGGCTTCGCCGCTCTTGATGGCGCGCGCCGCCGTGCCCAGCGCATCCAGGCCCGATCCGCACAAGCGGTTCAGCGTCGCCCCCGGCACTTCCAGCGGCAAGCCGGCCAGCAGGGCCGACATGCGCGCCACGTTGCGGTTGTCTTCGCCTGCCTGGTTGGCGCAGCCGTAGATGACGTCGGCCACCGCTTGCCAGTCGACCTGGGGATTGCGCGCCATCAGGGCGCGGATCGGAATCGCGCCGAGGTCGTCGGCGCGGACGCTGGCCAGTGCGCCGCCGTAACGGCCGAAGGGCGTACGCTGGGCATCGCAAATGAAAGCGTGGGACATGAGGTTCTCCAGGATCGGTTAATCAGCAAGCCATGACGAGCGGCACCGCGGTGAGTTTCTGCAGCTCTTCGAACCGCAAGCCGTCGACCATGGCGATGACCTTGGCGCCGTCCGGGTCGAGGTCGATCACCGCCAGGTCGGTATAGATCCGGCTGACGCAGCCTATGCCGGTGAGCGGATAAGTGCAGGCCGCGACCAGCTTGCTTTCGCCTGCTTTGGTCAGGTGCTCCATCATCACATAGGTTTTTTTTGCGCCTATCGCCAGGTCCATGGCGCCGCCCACGGCCGGGATCGCATCCGCGGCGCCGGTATGCCAGTTGGCCAGGTCGCCGCTGGCCGACACCTGGAACGCGCCCAGCACGCAGACATCCAGGTGGCCGCCGCGCATCATGGCGAAACTGTCGGCATGGTGGAAATAACAGCCGCCCGGCAGCAGCGTCACCGCCTGCTTGCCGGCGTTGATCAGGTCGTAGTCTTCCTCGCCGACGGCCGGCGCCGGGCCCATGCCGATCACGCCGTTCTCGCTGTGCAAGATGACTTCGCGGTCGCTCGGCAAGTGGTTGGCCACCAGCGTCGGCAGGCCGATGCCCAGGTTGACCACGGCGCCGTCAGGTATGTCCTGCGCCACCCGCGCCGCCATTTGTTCTCTGTTCCACTTATTTATCAAGATAGTCATTATGTCCTGTCCTTTTATGCCGCTTTGAAGCCCGCCGGGCCGGTAGCGCTGCGCGGCACCTGCACCACCCGGTGGACGTACAGCCCGGGCGTGACCACGCTCTCGGGATCGAGGCTGCCCAGCTCCACGATTTCATGCACCGAGGCGATCGTCACCTTGGCGGCGCTGGCCATGACGGGACCGAAATTGCGCGCGGTCTTGCGATAAGCCAGGTTGCCCCAGCGGTCGCCGCGCTCGGCCTTGATCAAGGCGAAATCGGCATGGATCGGATGTTCCAGCACATACATCTTGCCGTTGATTTCGCGGGTTTCCTTGCCTTTGGCCAGTTCCGTGCCGTATCCGGTGGGCGTGAAGAAAGCGCCGATGCCGGCGCCGGCAGCGCGGATCCGTTCCGCCAGGTTGCCCTGCGGGACCAGTTCCAGCTCCAGTTCGCCGGCCCGGTACAGGCCGTCGAAGACCTGCGAATCGGCCTGGCGCGGGAAGGAGCAGATGATCTTGCGCACCCGCCGCGCCTTCAGCAGCGCCGCCAGGCCGGTTTCGCCGTTGCCGGCGTTGTTGTTGACGATCACCAGGTCGCGCGCGCCTTGGGCGATCAAGGCGTCGATCAGCTCCGCCGGCTGTCCGGCGCCGCCGAAACCGCCGATCATGACCGTGGCGCCGTCATGAATATTCGCGAGCGCCAGTTCGACCGAAGGAATAATTTTATTAATCATGGTTTTTACGAACATTTCGGTTGAAAAATATACATAAGTTCTTATAATGAACAAATATTCGCATAAAGAACTTACTTGAAAAGAATAGTCAGCAGGCAGGCCGGTGTCAACTGCTGATTTGTTGCGCCTGGGCGTCTGCCCAGGTCCTGCTTTGCACAGTGATGTCTGCATCCGCCGCCCTCGAACGGCAACTGATTGAAGGCAAACGCCATGTCGAAACCATCTCCGCTCCCCACGCCAGCTGCGATCGCAAGCAACGAAGATGGTGGCGTCCATGATCCAAAGCCAGGCGACAGCTACGTACAATCGTTCGCGCGCGGACTCGCCGTGCTGCGCAGCTTCGGCGCCCGGTCGCCGGCGCAGACGCTGACCGAAGTCGCGGCCGCCGCCGGGCTGACCCGCGCCGGAGCGCGCCGCATCCTGCTGACCTTGCTGCACCTGGGGTATGTCGAGGTGGATGGCCGCCTGTTCAGGCTGACGCCCAGGGTGCTCGAGCTGGGCTTTGCCTACCTGTCGTCGCTGCCGGTATGGACCCAGGCCCAGCCGGTGATGGAAGACCTGGTGCAAAACCTGCGCCAGTCGTGCTCCGCCGCCGTGCTGGACGGCGACGAGATTGTGTACGTGCTGCGGGTCCCGGCGCACAAGATCATGTCGATCAACCTGGGCGTGGGCAGCCGGCTGCCGGCCTACTCGACTTCGCTGGGACGCGTGCTGCTGGCCGGTTTGCCGGACGCGGTCCTGAGCCGGCGCCTGGCTGCCGCTGCGCTGCCGGCGCATACGCCGCAAACGGTAGTCGACCCGCAGCGCCTGCTGGAAATCATCCGGCAGGTGCGGATCCAGGGCTGGTGCATGGTCAACGAAGAACTGGAGCCGGGGCTGGTGTCGCTGGCCGCGCCGGTGTTCGACCGTAACGGCCGGGTGGTCGCCGCCATCAACCTCAGCGGCCAAGTGAATAATCCGACTCCAGCGCACCTGCTGGAACACTGCCTGCCCATGCTGCTGGCCGCCGCGGCAAAAATCAATTTGCTGGTGCGGGCGCAAAAATGAGGCAGGCCGGCAAATCCAATGGCGTGAAATCCGCGGCCTTTTTCCGCAGCCTCAGCCCGGGACGGCCCGACTGTTACGGCAAGGTGCAGCCGGAGCCGAAACACGGTGCGGCGCCCGGTGTTGAAACATGGCTGAGACATCCCGAAGACCATAGGCCTTCGGGATGTCCGTCAGCGAGGTCGACGGACGGAGGCGGCCATGCGCCGGCTGGATGACCAGTCGGCCAGCTGGACTTTTTCACGAATCGCCGCACAGGCTTGCAAGATCTGCTCGATTTCCACTTCGGTCAGGCCGGAGTTGAGCGTCAGCCTGACCAGCGAACGGTTCTTGGGTGTCGCCGGGGCGCAAAAGACCGCGCCGAAAATGCCTTCCTCTTCCAACGCTTTGCGCAACACCAGTGTCATCGGCTCTGTTCCGGCTTCCAGCGCGATGATTTGCTCGGTGCCGTCGCTGACGTTGTAGCCCAAGTCGCTCAAGCCATCGCGTATGCGGCGCGCATTGCGGTGCAAGACAAGACGGCGATCGTCGGCGCTGCGAATGAAATCGAGCGCTGCATCGAACCAGGCAAGTTCATGTCCCAGCAAACAGGAACTGAAAATGGCGGGACGCGAGGCTGACAGGAAATAGCCTTTGAACTTGCTGGAACAGGTAATGAATCCGGCCCGTCCGCCAAACGCCTTGGCCAACGACGCAGTACGGAAATGCACGCGTTCGGACAAGCCCATTTGCACTACCAGGCCGGCGCCTCCCGGTCCATGCGTGCCGAGCGAGTGCGACTCATCCACCACTAGAATGCTGCCGCTGTCTTCGGCGATGGCCAGCACTTCCGGCAAAGGACAGACGCTGCCCGAGGTGCTGTAGACGGCGTCGACCACAATCACCCCCGCGCCATGCTTAAGCACCTGGCGCCGCAGATGCTCGATCTCGTTGTGCAGAAACGGCACTGGACGCGCCTGCCCGGAATGCACGCCTTCCCACAGCGATGCATGGGCTTGCATATCCAGATACACCGGCACACCGGGGCCGGCAATGCTTTGCATCAATCCGACATTGCCGCTCCAGCCGGATTGCGTGATAAGGCCGTCTTCCGATTCCATGAAGCGCGCCAGCCGTTGCTCGAGACGGTGCTGAGGACTGCCTTCCTGTATAAACACCTGTGACATCAGCAAATTAACGTCGCCCTGCTTCAGGCGCGATACCTGGGCTTCAATCAGGGCCGGCTCCGCCGCGATGCATAGGTAGTCGTTGCTGGACAGGTAAATCGCATCCGGACCGGGCGCGCGCCATTTATGCAGGTGTTCGCCACCCAGCAGTCTTTCGATGCGATCAATATAATGCTCGTCCATCCGAGTTGATACGAACGCGGGCAACCGTTGCTCCGCTGCTGAAGTTAAATCAGCATGGTAGCTTGTAGTTAGTGGCATAATTTTCTCCCAAGACACTACTCTGTTGACATGCCAGACAGAGTAGCCAGCGCTCGCCTGCCTGGAATCTGGAGCCGAGCTGAGCAAATCGTTGAGAAAGCGCGGTAATCAGCCGGCCCATCAACTAAGTGCAGCGCAGCAATTTATAATAGGCTAATATTTCACCTCCCATGATTGAGCACACAAGCATTTGGAGCCGGATAAGCCAGCGCTGGCCAGCCTGGCGCAACGCCACAAGTACATGGTGGTCCCACTTTTATGGGCAATACAACAACTCCATCGAGCGTTTCATGGTGCTGGCATGGGTCGCCATCGTCGGCATGCCGCTGTACTACGTTGTGTGGGCGTACTGGTTTCCGCAACCTTATGAAAATCTCGCCTTGCGGATTTTGGGTGTAGTGCTTTGCCTGCCCGCTATCTTCCTCCGGCACCTGATTCCAAAAAAATGGCTGACCGTCTATTTTTTTATCGGACTGACCTATGTGGCGCCATTTTTCTTCACTTTCATGTTTCTGATGAACGGTGGCTCCTCGATCTGGGGCCAGTCGCTGCTGATAGCGTTAATCATCCTGTTCCATTTCGACACCACCCTAGCCTTCCTGTCCTATGTCATAGGAAGCGCACTGGCTTATGCTGTTTATGCAACGATCCATGGCAGTCTCATGCCGCTCAGCGTCCAGGTGCTGGAACAAGTGCCGATCCAGCTGTTCGCTGTCTTTACGGTGTCGCTCGCCAAGGTCGGCAGAAAGGTGCTGGCGCAGGAAAAACTGGCCGGCATGGCGACCGCGCTGGCGACGGTATCGCACGAACTGCGCACGCCTTTGCGCAGCATCAACGCCAATGCGCGCGGCCTGAGCCGCCTGCTGCAGGAAAATGCCGTGCAGGCGACGCCAAGCCAGGTGCCGATGGAAAAAGCGCTGGCCAGGATCGAGCTGGAAGTGCGGCACATGAACAATGTGATTGACCTGTTCCTGCTGAGCGCCTCGACCGGCCGGGAGAACCTGATCCCGAAGGACATCGTGTCGATGGCGGCCGCCGTCGAACTGATGATGCAACGCTATCCGTTCGTCAACCAGGAACAGCGCGACCTGGTGGCCGTCACGGTGCGCTCCGACTTTCGTTTGCTGGGGCAGGTGGAACTGTGCTCGATGGTCCTGATCAATTTGCTGCGCAATGCGCTGACCTCGATCCAGCGCGTCGGCAAGGGCCGCGTCCGGATCGTGCTGGACGGCGCCCGCGCCCGGCCCCGGTTGCTGTTTATCGATACCGGCTGCGGCATTGAAGCCGGGCGCGCATCGCAGATTTTCGAACGCTTTTACGCTTATCCCGAATCCAGCGGCACCGGCATCGGGCTAGCGTTCTGCAAAGATGTGCTGGAAGCCTGGGGGGCCCGCATACGCGTGGTTTCGCGGCCGCTGGGCTACACCATTTTTGTGCTGGATTTTCCACCCATAGTGCAACAAAAAGCAGCAGACGTCCGCTCTCTGTTAAATTAACTGTCTTTCCTTATCAGGCGTTTTGCCTCTTCCCTTGCGCCTGCAGTGCCCGACATGAATATTTCGTTACCTGTTTATCAACACCCGACCCTGACTATCCTCATCGACGATAGCCAGAGCTTCCTGGACAGCCTGGCTTTCCAGCTGCCGCCGCACATGGCGCGCAAAGTGTTCCACGATACCCAGGCCGCTCTCGACTGGCTGCGCGACGCTTACCGCCATTCGCCCAGCAAGAGCCAGTCGATCCGGGTCAACTACGACGAACAGGCATTCTCGTTCGAGCGGCGCACGGTGGCGGTCGATATCGAACAGATTTACCGGCAATCGATGAACCGCCGGCGTTTCCTGCTGCCGTCGGTGCTGGTGATCGACTACGCCATGCCGCAAATGAATGGCCTGGCGTTTTGCCAGGCGGTGCAAGACCTGCCTTGCAAAAAGATCCTGTTTACCGGCCAGGCCGACGAAAAGATCGCCATCGACGCCTTCAACCGCGGCCTGATCGACCGTTTCATCAAGAAGAGCGACCACGACGCGCTGGACCGCCTGGAACTGGAGATCCGCAGCCTGCAAAAGGAATTTTTCCACGCCCAGTCGCTGACGCTGAAAGACCTGCTGTCGCGCCATTCCTTCACCTTCCTGTCCGACCCGGCGCTGGAAACGCTGGTCGAGCAGCTGTGCAAACGGCATGGCTTCGTCGAGTATTACCTGTTTCCCAACCCGACCGGCATCCTGTTCTTTGACATCCACGGCAAGGCGACCCTGATGGTGGTGGAAACCGAGGCCAGCCTGATGTCGCAGCTGGAGGTGGCGCAGGACTATGGCGCGCCGCTGGAATTGCTGACCGGTTTGCGCGAAATGCGGCTGGTGCCGTTCTTTTCCGACAGCGGCGGCATGTATACCGACGCGTTGCGCCACGATTGGCTATCATATTGCTTGCCGGCACAAATTTGTTTCGGCGCCCAGGACTACTACTGGGCGCTGTTTGATTTCCCCAAGCATTATTTACGTGAACCTTTTTATTCATTGGCGGATTTTTTACGCGACCAGTCCGCCGACATAAAATCATAGAATCCTGAAAACCACATGCTGCAAAGCGAAACCGCTCCTCGATTATCCGCGCCCGACCTGCTGCAGGTCGTGCAAGCCCCTGACTGGGAGCAGTTGCGCACATGCATGCAGCGCCTGCTGGGGCAGCTCGGCATTTGCGATTTCATGCTGCAGATGGAGATCGCCAGCGTCAACGGCACATCGCAGGTGCAACTGTTCGGCAGCCTGCCAAACCCGTTGCTGCAGCAGTTCAGCCAGCCGGCCGACGACAAGACCGATCCGGTCCGGCAGCATCTCGCGCGCTCTTGCCTGCCGCTGAACTGGCAAGTCGACCAGCTGTGCCTGCTGCATGGCGGACAGGTTTATCCATTGTTGAAAGCGAAGGGCGTCACGCAAGGCATGAGCCTGGCGCTGCACAGCAAGCACGCGGTGAGCCGCCTCGATTTCTACAGCAATGCGGCGCGCCCGGCCGCGTTGCCTGTCGCGGCCCAGGCCGACGCCCTGCTGCTTGGCGTATACCTGCAGGAAGCGGCGGAACGCTTGTGGCGCAAGGTTGCTCCGAACCAGGAACCGATTTTATCGGCGCGCGAACTGGAATGCCTGCGCTGGAGCGCCGACGGCAAGACCAGCAGCGAAATCGGACTGATCCTGGGCATATCGCAGCGCACCGTCTATTTCCACATGAAGAATGTGGCGATGAAACTGGGCGTCTATAGTACCCGCCACGCTATCAGCAGAGCGGTCATGATGGGTATCATCAAACCCAATACCTGAGCCGCCAGGCACCGGCTTCCCGTGCCGTGTCGCAGCAGGCCGAATAAGCCGGCCTGCCGCAATTCAAGGCGCCATGCCGGAACAGGATGAAAGCGCCGCCACCAGTTCCGGCTGGCGGCTGGCGTCGCTGCGCAGCTGCTGCGCGGTGATGCCATGGTCCGCCGCATGCGCTGCCAGGCAAGCGTCCTGGCTGTCCAGCAAGCTGAGGTCGGCGCCGAAATACAAGATGACGCCGAACGCCGCGGCGGCAACGGCAAACACCATCAGCGCGATGCGGCCCCCTGCGTTTTTTTGCATATCCCCTGTCATGGACGGCATGGCGATTCCTTCGCAAAAGAAGTTAGCTAAACAACCAATTGGATAAAAATTTAGGCAGGCATGCGTGCCTGCCTTCTGTCTTGTGTACAAACCGGCAATCAGCCGATGCTTTCCCTGACCCCGCGCAAGGCGCTGATCGAGTCGTCGAAGCGGTCGCCGCCTACCTGTCCGCGCAAACGCTGGGCCACCTCCGCACTGACGGCGTTGATCGGGCCGTCCAGCGCCAGCGCCGCGGCGGTCGGAAAGATATTCCATTCGCGGCCGTCGGCGGCGGACGGACGGCGCTCGATGAGCTGCTTCGCTAGCAGCGCGTCCAGCAAGCGCGTCGCCGTCGGCCTGGCGATGCCGAAGATATCGGCCAGTTCGCTGTTAAGCAGGCCAGGGCGCCGCAGCACTGCGCGCAGGACGAAACCCTGCGGCGCAGTCAGGTCGAACGGCTGGTAGGCCGCATTCCACTCACGCTCGACGATGCGCGCCAGGGCGGTAGTGTTGAAATAAAGGCAGTGGTCAAACATGGGTTTATTCTAGAACGACATGGTTAGCTAGGCAACCATTATTCTGCAGCCGTTAGCTGCCTGGAACCGGCATGCGCGGATTTTGCATGGATACCCTTGCTGTTTTGGTATTTCACCACTACATTGATAACAACGAACATTCGGTACACTCACCAGGTCTAAATATCATGCCAGCAGCTACTCTCTCCCGCGACCAGGTCGTCGATCGCATCCTGGCTGCTTTCCGCCGCTATGGTTATGAAGGCAGCAGCCTGTCGCGCCTGTCTGAGGCCACAGGCCTGGGACGGTCGAGCCTTTACCATTATTTTCCAAACGGCAAGGAAGACATGGCGAGCGCAGCCATGGCAGCGGTCGGCGCCTGGTTTACCCAGCATGTGCTGTCCACCCTGGACAGCCGCGAGGCATCCGCCATCCGCCTGCAGCGCTTCGCCGGCAAGCTGACCGAGTATTACGCCAATGGCATGGCGCCCTGCCTGATGGACGTATTCACCATCGGCGAAGCCGGGTCGCTGTTCCAGCAGCACCTGGGCGGGCGCATGCGGGCCCTGATGGCCTTGCTGGCCGGGGTAGCCGAGGAAGCTGGCGTGGATAAGGTGGAAGCCGCCGTACGCGCGGAGAATGCCGTGGTGGCGATTCAGGGATCGCTGATCGTGTCTCGCGCCCTGGACAGCAACGGCCCCTTTTTGCGCATGATAGAAAATTTCCCCGCCATCCTGCTTGGCCCTCAGCCGGCCAAGTAAGGCATTTGTTGGTTTCCTGTTTTTACTTGACAACCTGGTTTTGCTTTTGTATTGTACCGATTGTTCGGTACATAATCACGCAGTTTGCGCCAGGCATCGCTTGCGGTGCTTTTATTCCAGCCTTCCAGGAGATCTCCCATGCCAGCCGTCCGCCCAGCACAACCGATCCGTCTTTATCGCGCCCCCTTGTCCGGCCATGCCCACCGCGTCCAGCTGTTCCTGTCCCTGCTGGACCTGCCGTTTGAAATGATCGACGTCAACCTCGGCGCCGGCGAACAGAAAAAGCCTGAGTTCCTGGCGAAAAATCCGTTCGGCCAGGTGCCGGTGATTGAAGACGGCGAAGTCACGCTGGCTGACTCGAACGCGATCCTGGTCTACCTGGCAAGCAAATACGGCGACGCCGGCTGGCTGCCGCGCGATCCTTTGGGAGCGGCAACCGTGCAGCGCTTCCTGTCGCTGGCCGCGGGCGATATTTTCCGCGGCCCGGCCAGCGCCCGCCTGGCGACCTTGTTCGGCATGCCGCTCGACCTTGGCGCGGCCTGCGCCACCGCCACACGACTGTTCACCCTGCTGGAGCCGCACCTGGCCAGCCACCCGTTCCTGGCCGGCGCCCAAGTGACGATTGCCGATGTGGCGGCGTACAGCTACATCGCGCATGCGCCGGAGGGCGGCGTGGCGCTGGACGACTACCCGCATATCCGCGCATGGCTGGGACGGGTTGAAGCCCTGCCCGGTTTTGTCGCCATGCAAGCCACGCCGCCGGTGCTGGCGGCCTGAAACCGCGCCCCGGTCATCAATCGATCGGAGCGCCCTGCCAAGGAGCCAAGAATGTCCCATCCTGAAATCGCCGCAACCGGCCCGGACAGCACGCCTTTCCATCGCGGCGAACGCACGGCGCAGCAGCGCGCCGGCATGCTTGAAAAGATGGCGAGCCGCGGCCAGCTGCTGCGCAGCTTCATGCCCGACCAGCATCGCGAATTTTTCCAGCAGCTGCCATTCATGATCGTCGGCAGCATCGACCGCGAACAGCAGCCGTGGGCGTCGATCGTCACCGGCGCGCCCGGTTTCGTGACTTCGCCGGACGCCGAGCACCTGGAGATGCGTCCGCATGTGCTGGCAGCCGATCCGCTGCAGCAGACGCTGGCCGCCAACGCAGCCATCGGCTTGCTCGGCATCGAACCGCACACCCGCCGCCGCAACCGCATGAACGGCAAGGTCGAGAAACTCGGCGCGGCAGGATGGACGGTGAAGGTAGACCAGAGCTTCGGCAACTGCCCGAAATACATCCAGGCGCGCCGTCCCGCCCTGGTCGAAGGCGACGACGCCGCGGCGCCCGTAGTGCACAGGGCAACCCGGCTCGACGCCGCGATGCAAGGCCTGGTCGCCGGCGCAGACACTTTCTTCATCGCCACGGCCTTCATGGGCAAACCTGCCGATGCAAGCAACCGCCAGTACGGAGTTGACGTGTCGCATCGCGGCGGCAAACCCGGCTTCGTCCGCATAGACGATGAAAAGACGCTGACGGTGCCCGATTTCGTCGGCAATTCTTTCTTCAACACCATCGGCAACCTGGTCGAGCATCCGCGCGCCGGTTTGCTGTTCATCGATTTCGCCAGCGGTGACGTGCTCTACCTGGCGGCCAGCGCCGAGCTGGTCTGGGATGGTCCCGAAGTGGCGGCATTCAAGGGCGCCGAACGCTTGCTGCGCTTCCGCGTGGAGCAGGCGATACGGGTCGAAGCCTCGCTGCCGCTGCGCTGGAGCGAGGCGGAACTGTCGCCGGCGCTGGCGCCCATGGGTTCCTGGCAGCGATGAAAAAAGCCGGCTGCCTTTTCCAAGGCAGCCGGCTTCATCTGTTTCCCCGCTGACTTGCGCGGATTACTCTTGCGGCACCGGCGTCAATGCGCCGGTCAGGTCGCCCATCGGCTTGGCGCCATTCGCCACCAGCGCCTTGTCGCGGGCGGCGAGGCCAGGCAGCACCGGCAACGCATAACGATTGGTGATGAAGCGCAGGATGGAAGCGGTGTCGTACTGGGTGTGGTCGACGAAACCTTTCTTCGCATACGGCGACACCAGGAGAGTCGGCAAACGCGTGCCCGGGCCCCAGCGGTCGCCCTTGGGCGGCGCCACGTGATCCCAGAAGCCGCCGTTTTCATCGTAAGTCACCACGATCAGCATGTTCTTCCACTGCGGGCTGGCCTGCAGCTTGGCGATGACGTCGGCGACATGGGCATCGCCGTCAGCGACGTTGGCATAACCGGCATGCTGGTTCAAATTACCTTGCGGTTTATAGAACGCGACCGCAGGCAGTTTGCCGGCTGCGGCGTCCTGCAGGAACGAAGCGTCGAAATCCTTCAGGTGGGCGGCACGTTCGGCAGCGCCGGCGGCGGTGGCCGGATCGAAGCGGCTATAGTAGTTGAACGGCTGGTGGTGCGGCTGGAACTGGACCTTGCCGCCGTAGATCACGCTGCGGGTGGCGTTCGGCGCATCTGCCAAGGCTGCGTTCCAGGCGCCTGCATACCAGGCCCAGTCGATACCCTTGCTGGTCAGCTCGTCGCCGATGTTGGTCTGGGTCTGGACCGGCAGGGTAGTTGCCTTGCTTGGATCTGCGTAGGCTGCCACGGCGGCGGCGTTGTTGCCGCTAGGCTGGTACGGCGGCTGCATGGTGTTGACCGCGTAGAACATCCCGGCAGCGTCTTTCGGCGTGATGGTGCTGTCCTTCAGGTAGACCGGGGCGCCGTTCAATACTGAAGTCGGATTGCCGGTGCCCGGGGTCAGGCCGACCAGGTTGCCGCTGGCGTCGAGCGTGACGGCCGAGATATTGCCCTTGGCCGGCGAGGTGGCGGCGTCGGCGTTCGGGTAAGTCGGGGCGCAGGCGCAGATCAGGTATTGGTGGGTCAGGAAGGAGCCGCCGAAAGCGCCCATGAAGAAGTTGTCGGCCAGCGTGTATTGCTTGGCGATATTCCACAGCTTCATCTTGCTGCCGTCGTAATAGCCCATGCTGAGGCCGCCGGCATCGGAGTACGCGGCGAACTTGTCATTCTTGCCGCCGTTGATCTGCATCTGGTTATTGAAGAAACGATGCACCAGGTCGCGCGTGATCACGGACGACGACATATAGATCGGGCTGTTGGCGTCATCGATCTGGAACGGCTTGTTCGGCAGGTTGGCCGATTGCGCCTGGGTGATGACGGTGCTCTGGCCGGCCAGGGTCATGCCGCCCCAGGTCGGCGGCAGGACCGGCAGGGTGCTGCCGTCGAAATCCTTTTGCGGCACATAGCTGGAAGTCGAGGTCGGATTGACGCCGGGAATGCCGTTGGCGCCGGGGAACAGGCCGTACAGGTTGTCGAAGCCGCGGTTCTCGGCAAAGATCACCACCACGTTCTGGATGTTGTTCATCGCCAGCGCACCGGCCAGGGCCTGGCCCAGGTCGACCGTGCCGCCTTGGGCGATGGCCGCCGCGATGGCTGCATTGACCGCCAGCGCTTCCGCTTTCAGCTTGGCCAGGTCATTGCCGCTCAGCTTGTTGATGTCGGCCAGCAGGTTGGCTTCGGCAGTGCCGATCTTGGCGGCCAGCTTCTTGCTGGCGTCGGCGAAATCGCCGCCGTTGGCATCCATGGCGGCCGTCAGTTCGGTCGAGATGGCGCTGATGAAGGCGCTGCGGCCGAGCGGCGCGCGGAACACCAGTTTCTGCGTGACGGCGCTGCCTTTGTCGCCTATCGCTTCGTGGCGGATGGCGTCGGTATCGACGGTGGCCACTACCGCACCCTGGCCCTTGAGGGAAAACGAACCGTCGGGAGCAGTCCTGGCTACCGGCGATGCGGCGTCGCACGTCGCCTTCTTGACCTTGTCTTCGAAGCAGACTTTGGCGTTTTCATAATAGCTGCCGGTGACCTGGCCGCTGGTCACTGAACCGGTGGCCTCGCCGATCGAGCTGCCGCCGCCGCAGGCGCTCAGGCCCGCCGATAGTGTCACCGTTGCCACCGTTACCGGCAGCCATTGCATGGTCCGCTTCATAAACCCTCCCCGGGCGATAAAAAGCGCAATCGTATGCCCCGAATATTTCAGCTGTGTGAAATGCAGCGGCGGCCGCCATTTATTTTCAGGATGTGGATGTGTCATCGTTCTGTCACACAACGCTGCTAGGCTTGCCTCCCATTCGACGCGGCGCTCTGCTCGTCCTCCAAGGCTTGTCAAACGTTCCTATGAAACCAGCGGTCATTGCATTCCTGAGCGGCGTCGCCGTGCTTCTCCTGAACGGCTGCGGCCAGCAGCATGCGGACGCCGAAGCAGCCAAGCCCGCTGCACCGGCCTACGTCGGCGCGACCTATGCGCCGACGCTGAAAAAGCAGCCCTCGGTAGCCGACATGACCGCTCTCGGCCGCACCATGTTTTCCGATCCTTCGCTGTCGGCCTCCGGCAAGATGTCTTGCGCTACCTGCCACAGCCCCGACCATGCATTCGGTCCGCCCAACAACCTGGCGGTGCAGCTGGGCGGCAAGGAAATGAAAACGCTGGGCACGCGCGCCGTGCCTTCGCTGCGCTACATACAGAACGTACCGGCTTTCACCGAGCATTTCTTCGACGACGACGGCGACGACAGCATCGACGCCGGCCCCACCGGCGGCCACAACTGGGACGGCCGCGCGCCGTCGACCCACGACCAGGCGCGGATCCCGCTGCTGTCGGCGCACGAAATGGGCAATGCGAATGCGGCCGAAGTGGTGGAAAAACTGAAAAAAGCCAGCTACGTGGCGCAGTTCCGCGCCACCTTCGGCGAAGACATTTTCGACAACCGGGAGCAAGCCTTCAAATGGGCGCTGATGGCGCTGGAAGTATTCCAGGAAAGCCCGACCGAATTCTATCCCTACAACAGCAAGTACGACGCCTTCCTGCGCCAGCAGGTCCAGCTCAGCAAGCAGGAGCTGAACGGCCTGCGCCTGTTCAACGATACGTCGAAAGGCAACTGCGCCTCCTGCCACATCAGCGCAATCGCGGCCAGCGGCGCCTTCCCGCAATTTACCGACTACGGCTTGATCGCCATCGGCGTGCCGCGCAACAAGAACATCCCGGCCAACGCCGATCCGAAATATTACGACATGGGTTTGTGCGGCCCCGACCGCACCGACCTCAAGGACAAGACCGAGTACTGCGGGATGTTCAAGACGCCGTCCTTGCGCAATGTCGCCACGCGCCAGGTGTTTTTCCACAACGGCGCCTTCAGCAGCCTGGAGCAGGTGATGAAATTCTACGTGCAGCGCGATACCCAGCCGGAGAAATGGTATCCGCGCGGGAAAGACGGCAAGGTGCGCAAGTATGACGACCTGCCTGAGGCATACCATGGCAACGTCAACGTCGAAGCGCCGTTTGACCGCAAGCCGGGCGACAAGCCGGCGCTGACGGATAGCGAAATCAAGGACGTGATCGCCTTCCTCAAAACCCTGAACGACGGCTACCGGCCTTGACCGCCAGCCGGCCCGCGGCCTTGCGCGAGCCGGCCGCCAGCGTTATTTCCTGGCCTTCTTGGCGCTCTTCGTTGCTTTCGGCTTGGCGCCGGCCGCCTTGCCGCCACCGGCGGCTTTCTCGAACTGGACATGGAATTCCAGCGCCAGCTTGCGGATCGCCTTGCCGATGTTGGTGTAGTCGTACTCGTTGAGATTGGCCAGCGACACCCGCGCCGAAGCGTGCGCGGTGCCGAAGCCGCGCCCCGGCAGCAGGATCACGCCGGTTTCTTCCGCCAGCCGGAACAGCGCTTCGTTCGGCTTCAGGCGCTTCACCATCCACTTGGCGAAATCGGCGCCGTACATTGCCGTGGCCAGCGTTTCCAGGTCGAGCAGATGGTAGTAGTGGACCGAATCGGCATCGACCGGCAGCGGCAAGGCCAGCGCCCGGTATAACGCTTCCTTGCGGCGCAGGACGATGCGCTTCATCGATTTCTTGTAATTCTGCGGCTCATCCAGCAGCGAATACAGGGAGAACAAGGTCATCTGCGCCTGCACCGGCGTCGACAAGCCGGCGGTGTGGTTCAGCGCCACGGTGCGGCTGTCGGCCACCAGCCGGTCGATGAACTTCAGTGCGCGCGGTTCGGTGGTGATCGAGTTGTAGCGCCGGTCCAGCTCCTTGCGGCGCGCCTCGGGCAAGGCGGCGATCTTGTCGTCCAGGATATTCTTTTCATGGGTGGCGACCACTCCCATGCGCCACCCGGTGGCGCCGAAATACTTGGAGAACGAATACACCAGGATGGTGTTGTAGGGGCAGATCGCAAACAGCGATATGAAGTTGTCGGCGAAAGTGCCGTAGACATCGTCGGTCAGGATGATCAGGTCGGGGCGCTGCCTGACGATCTCGCCGATATACGCCAGCGTCTCATCGTTGATCCTGACCGAAGGCGGATTGCTGGGATTGACCAGGAAGAACGCCTTGACCTTGGGATCCAGCAGCTTGTCGAGTTCTTTCCTGGTGAACTGCCAGTTGTTCTCGGCCGGCGCATCGACCAGCAGCTCGACCAGCTGGTAGTCGTTGAGGTGCGGGATTTCGATGTAAGGCGTAAAGATCGGCATGCCGAGGGCGATGGTGTCGCCGGCCTCGAGGATATGGTTTTCGCGCAGGCTGTTGAAAATGTATGTCATGGCGGCGGTGCCGCCCTCCACCGCATACATGTCGAAATTGCCGATGAACGGCTGCTCGCCGATCATCTCCTGGCGGATGTACTGGCCGACGATCTGCTCGCCCAGGTCCAGCATGCGGTCCGGCACCGGGTAGTTGCAGCCGAGGATGGCTACGCACATCTCGTACAGGAAAGCGCCGGCCGACAAGCCCAGCTGGTCGCGCACATAAGATACGGCGGCTTCAATGAAACGCACGCCATCGACGCCGGCATGGGCCTTGGTGAAAATCTCGAAACGCGCCTCGATGCCCTCGCGCTGCGGGAAACCGCCGACGCCATCCATATAGATATAAGAACGCTCGGCTTCGCTCATGGCAAACAGGCCGAACTGGAAAAAGCCGTGGCGCGGCGTGGTGGCCAGGAAATTCGGGTTGCCGCGGCCGGCGTTAAGCATGGCGCGGTCGGCGCCCGACGCCGCCTGGATCAATGCATCTTTCAATTCAAACGGGCTGAGCAGGGCGAGTTTTTCCGGGTTGCTGAAATCCATTCTGGTACTCCTTATTCGATAGATTGGGTCCGCCGCGGCGGAGCGGGATGCGCAAACAGGATCAGACCAGCGCCACCACCAGCGGTCCCAGCAAGGTCAGGAACACATTGGCGAGGGCGTAGGTAATGGCAAAGGGCACGGTAGGAATGGCGTTCTCCGCTTTGTCGAGCACCTCGCCGAAAGCCGGGTTGGCGCTGCGCGAACCGCTGAGGGCGCCGGCGAACACCGCCGTATTGTCGTAGCGCAGGACATAGCGTCCGATCAGCATGGTCAGGATCATCGGCAGGATGGTCACCACCACGCCGACGCCGAAGATGGTGAAACCCTGCTGCCTGACGGTCTGCACCGCCTGCAGGCCGGACGACAGGCCGACCACCACCACAAAGCCCGCCAGGCCGAGGTCTTTCAGGATTTGCACCGCGGCGGCAGGCATGGCGCCGAACGACTGGTGCCGGGAACGGAACCAGCCGAACAGCAGGCCGGAGAGCAGGGCGCCGCCGCCGCTGCCCAGCGTCAGCGGGATCGAGCCGACCTTGGCCACCAGCAGGCCGACCAGCAATCCGGCCACCAGCCCGGCGCCGAGATAGACAAAATCGGTTTTGGCGCTCGGCACGATCACATAACCGACGATATCGGCGACGCGCTTGACGTCTTGTTCAGCGCCATAAATGGACACCACGTCGCCCACCTGCACGATGGTTTCAGGCAGTATCGGCAACACCTGCCCCATGCGGCTGATCTGCACCACGTAAATGCCGTGGCGCACCTCGCCCGCGGTCTGGGTGCGGATTTCCGCCACGCTCTTGTTGTGGAATGCCTTGTTGGTCAGCACCACTTCCCGGTGCTGCATGGTCAGCTCCATGCCCTCCACCGCATACACTTCCTTGCCGAGGAAACCGGAAGTGCTGACCACCGCTTCACGGCGGCCGACCACCAGCACGATGTCATGCGACTGCAGCACCAGCTGCGGGCTGACTTCGATCACCTGGCCGGCGCGCTTGACGCGCTCGATGGTGATGGCGGTGGCAGGATCGAGGTTTTCCACTTCTTCGACCGAAATCTTGCCCTGGGTGATTTCATACAGGCGGCCGACCAGCTCCGGCAGCGCCGCCTGCTGCTCCGGCCCCAGCAGCTTGACGCCGGCCAGCATCGCGGTCTCGGCCTTGATCGCATCGTCGCGGATGCTGCGCCCCATCAGTTTCGGCAGGATGTTCACGCAGACGATGATGGCGCCGAAGGAACCGAACACATAGGTCACCGCGTATCCCACCGCGACATTGCCCTGCAGGCGCGCCACCTCGGCCGCGTCCAGCCCCAGCTTG
Organism: Collimonas sp. GW821-FHT07E08; assembly: GCF_059418905.1. Taxonomy (NCBI): domain Bacteria; kingdom Pseudomonadati; phylum Pseudomonadota; class Betaproteobacteria; order Burkholderiales; family Oxalobacteraceae; genus Collimonas; species Collimonas sp. GW821-FHT07E08. The sequence goes on from NZ_JBWKQR010000012.1 coordinate 162,054, forward strand.
GCGATGGCGTCGCCGGCGGTGCCGATGATCGCCGACTGCGTCAGGCCGCCGGCGGCAACGCCCGCCGCCAGGCCCTTGTCGAGGCCGAACAGCTTGGCCATCACGACTACCGTCGCCAGCCCGGTCAGCGCCAGCACCGCCGCCAGGATGATTTCCCGGATCGATTGCTTGCCCAGCGAGTTGAAGAATTGCGGACCGCTCTCGTAACCGACCGCATAAATGAACAAGGCAAACAGCACGGCCTTGACGCCGGGATCGACATGCACCCCGACCTGGCTGACCAGCACCGCCACCAGCAGGGAGCCGGCGACGCCGCCAAGCTGGAATTTGCCGAACTTGATCTTGCCGACGGCATAACCGACCGCCAGCGATAAAAACAGCGCTATCTCCGGAGATTTCTTGAATAACTCATGCAGCCACTCCATAAGGGACATCCTTTCCTTGTGAGAAATGCAGTTTGTTCAATCAATCGATGCGGCGGCCAGGACGGTCCGCGCAGTTGGGACCTTGAGAAGTTGCAGAAAAGCATCTTCATAATAGCAGAGTCGCTATTTCCAAAAAGAAATAGCGACTGTCTTGCCCGGCAAAAGGAAGGGGCGATACGGGTTGGCGGCGCATGCCGCCTGGCGGCAGCTGTCAGGCTATCAACAGCTCTTCTTCAAGCTCGGTCTGGCGCCAGGCGTCAAGTTCCTGCATGCGGCTGAACCAGGCTCGCAGGTGTGCGTACGGCGCCAACGGCACCCGCCCCGGTTCGACCGCCATCAGCGGCGCGGCGATCGCCAGGTCAGCCAGGGTCAGGCTGCTTCCCGACACCCACCTGCGCTGCGCCAGATGTCCGTCCAGCACGCCGGCGTATCTCTCCAGGTCGGTCTGCGCGCGCTGCAATTCGACCGGATCCGGCCGGCCGGCGCCGATCAGCCCCTTGATGAAATTTTCCCAGTAAAAAATCCCGATCATCGGCGCGAAATGCTGGGCCGACCAGAACATCCAGCGGTTGACGTCGGCCCGCGCCCGCAGCTCGGCCGGATATACCGACTGGCCCGGCGTCTTGTCGGCCAGGTATTGCATGATCGCGCAAGACTCCCACAGGATGAAATCGCCGTCCACCAGCACCGGGATTTTTTCGTTGGGATTGATCGCCAGCAGGTGCTTGCGCTGGTCGGCGCTGGACAGGTCAAGCAGCACCAGGTCGAGCGGCAGGCCGAGGTGGTGCGCGGTCATGACGACGCGCCGCGCATTGGATGAAATTGGGTGATGGTAAAGGCGCATGACGACGATCTCCCGGAAGTTGTTGATGCAAGACCTGCATCTTAGTCGCGGGCTGCTGACAACTTGTGTCAGTAGCGTTCCGACAAGCCGGCCTACTGGTCTTCGCCGAACGGATTCTCGCTGCGCCAGGCTTGCAGCAGCACGCTGCGCTGCTGCGGATAGCGCAGCCTGGTCACCGTCAAGGCGCTGATCCTGTCGTTGCGGAAATGGCGGAAGCCGTTGCGCAGTTCGCACCAGCCGATGACCAGCCGCTTGCCCTCGAAGAACGCCAGCGCAATCGGCCAGACCAGTCTTTCGGTAGCATTGCCGTTCTCGTCGCGATAACTGATATTGATCTTGTGCTGGCGCCGGATCGCTTCGCGGATCGGGCCCAGCGTATTGTTGCTGGGCGCTTCCTCAAGGAAGCTGGCTGCCAGCAAACCCATGTTCGCCATGCTGTCGCGCAGGTCGAGCGGCGAAGCGGCGGCGATCTTGCTGAGCGCATTCCCCGCGGCCTGCGCCAGGCCGTCGTCGCCTTGCTGCTTGACCCAGCGCGCACCCAGCACCAGCGCTTCCAGTTCGTCTTCGTTGAACATCAGCGGCGGCAGGAAAAAGCCGGCGCGCAGCACGTAGCCCAGGCCGGCTTCACCCTCGACCGGCGCGCCCAGCTCGACCAGGGTCTGCACGTCGCGGTAGATGGTGCGCACCGAGACCGACATCTGCTCCGCCAGGCAGGCAGCGGTGACCGGCCGCCGATGGCTGCGCAAAGCATCCATCAGCATGAACAATCGCCCGGTACGGCTTGCTGCTTGCGCCAATACGTCTCCTTAGACGGTTCTACCTGGTCAGCGACAGCAAGGTCTGCTGGCCGCTCCTGAAGGTGTAGATCGACAGCGTGCCGTTCTTGATATCGCCCTTGCCGTCGAATGCGATCTTGCCGGTGACGCCGGTGTACTGGATCTTGCCGAGCGCCGGCAGGTATTTCTTTGGATCGACCGAATCGGCTTGCTGCATGGCTTTGGCGATGATCATCACGGCGTCGTAGGTGTACGGCGCGTACTGGACGATGTCGGCATTGTATTTTTTCTTGTAAGCCGCCTTGAAAGCGTCGAGCGGCGCGGTATCTTCAACCCCGCCGGCGATCGCGCAATAGACCTTGTCGTCGATCAGGCCTTCGCCGGCCAGGCGCGGCAGGGCGCCGGTGCAGATCGCATCGCCGCCCATGAAGTTGGCGGTGATGCCGAGTTGCCGCATCTGGCGCAGCATGGTGCCGGCGCTGGCGTCGATGCCGCCGAAGAAAATCAGGTCCGGCTGCTTGGCCTTGACCGCGGTCAGGATCGCGCTGAAGTCGGTGGCCCGGTCGTTCGTGTATTGCGTCGACACCACTTCGACGCCATTCGCCTTGGCGTCTTTGAGGAACTCGGTGGCCAGCCCTTGCCCGTAGGCGGTGCGGTCGTCAATCACGGCGATCTTTTTTGCATGCAAGGTTTTTGCCGCATAACGGCCCATCGCAGCGCCGAGCTGGGAGTCGTTGGCAACCACGCGGAAAGTGGTGTTGAACCCTTGTTCGGTATATTTGGCGCTGGTCGCGGAAGGTGAAATCTGCGGGATGCCGGCGTCGAAATAAATCTTCGATGCGGGAATCGAGGTGCCCGACTGCAGATGCCCGACCACCCCCGCCACCTTGGCGTCGACCAGCTTCTGGGCGACGCTGGTAGCCTGTTTCGGATCGCTGGCGTCGTCTTCAGCCTGCAGCACGAACTGGATTTTCTTGCCGCCGATGACCAGATGCCTGGCATTCAGGTCGTCGATCGCCATGCGCGCGCCGTTTTCATTATCCTTGCCGACATGCGCAACCGGGCCGGTGATCGGGCCGACGTGCGCAATCTTCACGACTTGCTCCTGGGCCTGCGCGGCAACGCTAAAGGTCAACCCGATGGCGGCGGCCAGCAACGTCGTTTTGGCATGGTTCTGCATGTTTTCTCCTCTGGTTTGAATATGGCTGAAGTGCAGCGATTATCCCAGCCTCCCGGCAACTGATCCAGCGGCATTTATTCTACACACAAGGCGCGCCATGCTTATGGCTATATGAACCTCAGCCCGCCGTTTTCCGCGGCTTGACGGGCGGCATAGGCTGCAGCCAGGTTATTGCCGGTGCTTGCCGCGTCGACGTCAAAAGCCTTGTTCGTCAGAGAATCATGGCGTTTTCGCGCCGGCGGCGATGCCGTTCCAGGAAACGCCGCCGCACTTGCCGGTCTGGCTCAGCAGCCAGCCTTGCAGCTGGCGGCCGATTACCAGCGGGCTGCTGCTGAAACATTCGCCTTGCGGCGGCGCCTGCATCTGCCTGGCCGATACGAACAGCGGCCCCTTGGGTTCGATGATCGGTTCGCTGCTGCGCACTTTCCCGGTCCCCAGTTCGGCGTTGCAGTCGTAGCGGCGTCCCGAAGCGTCCGCGGTAACGATGCCAACCATGCCGTGGTTCATCGGATAGACATTTTCAACAAACACATTGCCGCCTTTCGGATGTTTCAGCAAACAGGCATTGGCCGCCTGCATCACATCCTTGTCGCTCAGCATGTCGCCGACGGACATCGACAGATCGTCCGCCATCGCCATATCGGACATCAGTAAAGTGCTAAACAGCAGGGGTATCAGGATCAATTTCATGCCTTGCCTTTTGCTTTCCATACACAGCGCGTTGGATCATCCGGCGCATTGCACGGCCACTCTAAACCGTTTGCGGTTTTTAGCAAATCGAATATTCCTGGCATCGATTGTTACGTTAAATGCGTAACAATCGAAAATCGAACGGATGGCCAAGCCCCGAATCTATCTGGCCGGCTGCGGCCCCAATGGCACCGGCGGCGCCAGCGGGTAGGGTGGGTTGCCGCCGCCGGTACGCAGGTTAACAATCACCCGTTCGATATCCGGTTCAGCGCGGACAAAGGTTTCCAGCGCGGCCGCGTCGACGGCAGGATCGGCGCTGCAGCCTTCGACCCAGACGAAGCGGCGCTGGAAGGTCAGCCACAGGCTGCTGTTGCGGGCGAATCCCGGTTCGGCGGCAAAATGCGCCTGTACCGAGCGCGCGATCGGCGCATCGTACAGATAAGAGTTCGGCTTGTCGCATTTGCCGGCGAGCCAGCAGGTGGTGCCGCGTTCACTGCGCCAGTGCGTTTGCCTGCGCATCTCTTCTTCATTCGTCAGCGGCCCCAGCGGCTGCGGGCAATCCGCCACGGCGCCGCGTACCTGGACGAAAGGATCGTTGAACCAGTTTTTCAGGGTTTCCGCGGCGGCCGGCGCGGCTATCCCGGTGGCCGCCAGCCACCACGGCAGCATGTATCGCAAGTGAAACCGTCGTGACATAACGGATCTCCTGAATGGTCAGCCGGCGCGGTGTCCCGCGGAGGGCTGCCGCCCGTCCTGCTTGCTTTCCTGCTTAAGCGGCGAACTTGTCGGTCGCCAGGATCAGCTGATGCAAGATTCCCGGTTCGCTGTAGGCGTGCCCGGCATCGGCAACGATATGCAGTTCCGCTTCAGGCCATGCCTTATGCAAGGCCCACGCGGTTTTCGGCGTGCAGCAGACATCGTAGCGGCCTTGCACGATGACGCCCGGAATGTCCTGCAGCCGCGCCACGTCGCGCAGCAGCTGGCCGTCTTCGAAAAAACAGCCGTGGGTGAAATAGTGGTTTTCGATGCGGGCAAAAGCAATCGCGAACTCCGGTTCGTCATGCGCTTCGGCCAGCGCAGGATCGGGAATCAGCTTGACCGTGCTGCCTTCCCACACGCTCCATGCTCTTGCCGCGGCCAGCTTGGCGCTTTCATCGCTCCCGGTCAGGCGGCGGCTGTAGGCGGCCACCATGTCATGCCGTTCCGCCTCCGGGATCGGCGCCAGGAAATCTTCCCATTTGTCCGGGAACTGGCGCGATGCGCCGTCCTGGTAATACCACTGCACTTCTTCATGCGTGCCGGTAAAAATCCCGCGCAGCACCAGCTCGCTGACATGCTGCGGATGTGTCTCGGCGTAAGCCAAGGCCAGGGTGCTGCCCCAAGAGCCGCCGAACACCAGCCATTTTTCAGCACCAACCAACTCGCGCAGCCGCTCGATATCGGCCACCAGGTGCCAGGTGGTATTGGCTTCCAGGTTAGCGTGCGGCGTCGACCGCCCGCACCCGCGCTGATCGAACAGCATGACGCAATATTTTTCCGGATTGAACAGCCGCCGATGATCGGCATTGCACCCGCCACCCGGACCGCCATGCAAGAACACCGCAGGCTTGCCATCGGGATTGCCGCACAACTCCCAATACACCTGGTGCCCATCGCCCACATCCAGCAAACCAGATTTAAACGGCTCCAGCGGCGGATACAAGCCTCGTAATTGCGGAATGGCGCTTTGCTGCACAGCGGGTTGGCTGGTTGTCATGAAATCGTTTCCTTGTGGGAGTCGGAGGATACGATCATAAGCAAGTATGGCGATGGCGTCCAGCGAGGAGGAAAACGGGAAAATTCGCCAACAAGCAATCAGGCTGAGGCTGTTGGTTTTGAAGTTGCTGTTGCCGTTGATTTTGACGTTGGGGTTGATTTTGAATTCTGCATGGAGACGTTGCCAAATGAGCCAGCAGTCAGCCGGGAATTGTGGGAAGACATGTTTGAGCGAAGCGAGTTTGTCTTCCCACCCGGCTGACTGCTGGCTCATTTGGGGACCTGACCGAAGGGAAGGCAACGGCTTGCGGTCGCCTTTCTTTGCTTACTTTCTTTGGCGAAGCAAAGAAAGTGAGCGGCTGCCGGGCCGCCCCCGGCTTGCCTCCACGGAGTAGAAAACGTTTTAGGTAACGACGAACGAAGGCCATCGCATGCCACCGCACGCCGCCGAATGTACTCCGTAGCCCGTTAAATGGGGTCAGAGTAATTTTCGCAAAAGGCGCGAAAAAAAACTCTGACCCCATTTAACTACAGTGCTGCGGCGAGTTCTGCGCCTTCGCGTATCGCCCGCTTGGCATCCAGCTCACTGGCAAACGAAGCACCGCCAATCACGTGATAACGCGACCCGGTCTGCTGCGTTCTGGTTTTCACCGGTTCGCCAGGCTTTCCCGGTGCAAGGACCTGATCCGGAACCAATTCGTACAAGGACTCCTGCCCGGCACAGATCACCACGTTATCCACCGCCAGCACCCGGCTTTCGCCACCAATGCTGACATGCAAACCCTGATCGTCAATACGCTGGTAATCCACACCTGCCAGCATCTGCACGCCATTGCGCTGCATCACGCTACGATGCACCCAGCCCGAAGTCTTGCCCAATCCCGCCCCCACCTTGCTCTGCTTACGCTGCAACAGATGGATTTCCCGCACCGGCGCCGCTACCGCCGCCGGCCGCAGCCCACCCGATTCCGCCGCCAGCGGATCGACGCCCCACTCATCCATCCATTCCGCAATCGGCACCGGCAAAGGCACATGCGCATCGTGCAGCAGGAATTCGCACAAGTCGAAACCGATGCCGCCGGCGCCGATCACCGCCACCCGCTTGCCGACCGGCGCCTTGCGTTGCAGCACGTCGAGATAAGACAGCACCATCGGATGGTCGATGCCCGGAATGCGCAGGTTGCGCGGCGTCACGCCAGTCGCCACGATGACGTCGTCGAAACCGAGCGCCGCCAGCTGCTCGCGGCTGACGCGCTGGTTCAGCTGCAGCTCGACGCCGGTGCGTTTGAGACGATGATGGAAATAGCGGATGGTTTCGCTGAATTCTTCCTTGCCCGGAACCTGCATCGCGATATTGAACTGGCCGCCGATCTGCGCCGCAGCCTCGAACAGCGTCACCTGATGGCCGCGCTCGGCGGCCACGGTAGCCGCCGACAAGCCGGCCGGGCCGGCGCCGATCACCGCCACCCGCCGCGCTTTTGCCGTGCGCCGGTAGACCAGCTCGGTTTCATGGCAAGCCTGCGGATTGACCAGGCAGGTGGCGCGCTGGCGCTTGAACGTGTGGTCGAGGCATGCCTGGTTGCAGCCGATGCAGGTATTGATTTCCTCGGCGCGGTTCTGCTGGGCCTTGAGCACGAATTCGGGATCGGCCAGGAACGGCCGCGCCATCGACACCATGTCGGCGTCGCCCTCGGCCAGGATCTGTTCCGCCACTTCCGGCGTGTTGATGCGGTTGGAAGCAATCACCGGGATCTTGACGGCGCGCTTGAGGCGCGCCGTCGCTTCACGAAACGCGCCGCGCGGCACCGAAGTGACGATGGTGGGAATGCGCGCCTCATGCCAGCCGACGCCGGTATTGATCAGGGTTACGCCAGCCTGCTCCAGGGCCTGCGCCACCGCCACCACTTCGGCGCCGGTATTGCCGCCTTCCACCAGGTCCAGCAGGGACAGGCGGTACATGATGATGAAATTTTCGCCGACCGCCGCGCGCATGCGGCGCACGATTTCCAGCGCCAGCCGCATGCGGTTCTCGATGCTGCCGCCCCATTGGTCCTGGCGACGGTTGGTGCGCGGCGACAGGAACTGGTTGAGCAGGTAGCCCTCGCTGCCCATGATTTCCACGCCGTCGTAGCCGGCGCGTTGCGCCAGCCTGCCGCAACGCACGTAAGCCGCGATGGTGGACTGGACGCCGCTTTCGCTCAGCGCGCGCGGCTTGAACGGCGAAATCGGCGACTTGATGGCTGAAGCCGACACCACGAACGGCTGGTAGCCGTAGCGCCCGGCATGCAGGATCTGCATCACGATCTTGCCGCCTTCTTCATGTACCGCGCTGGTCAGGCGCTTGTGGTTGTGGATGTCGCCGATGCTGTTCATGGTGCCGCCGAACGGCAGCAGCCAGCCCTGCCTGCTGGGGGAAATGCCGCCGGTCACGATCAGGCCGACGCCGCCCTTGGCGCGCGCCCGGAAATACTCCGCCAGCTTGCCGTAATGAAAAAAGCGGTCTTCCAGGCCGGTGTGCATGGAGCCCATCACTACCCGGTTCTTCAAGGTGGTGAAGCCGAGGTCGAGCGAGGCGAGCAGGTGCGGGTAGGTGGGGTGGGACATAGTTTCTTCCAAAAAGCAGTGGCGCTGCAAAAGTCGGTGACAGGCCGGAATCTACCTGAAAAGCGCCGGCGGATCGCTGAAACAGCCCTGTTTTAGCGGCGATTAGAGGCACTAGCCTATTCCGAGCGATCCCTGCCGGTCAGCGCGCGCCCAATAACTGCCCCAGGTCAATCGCCTCCGCCATGGCGCGGTAACCGCGGTCGCCAGGATGCAGGTGGTCGCCGGAATCGAAAGCCGGCAGGAAGCGCCGCGGATGCCGCGGGTCCCTGACCACGGCGTCGAAATCGATGACCGCGTCGAATTCGCCGCTGCCGCGTATCCAACGGTTCACCGCCTGCCGCGTTTTTTCCTTGCTGGCGGAATAATAGCTTTTCAGCTCGCTGTCCTGCAATGCCCCCTCGAACGGGGTCAGGGTAGCACCGACGATGCGTACATGGCGCAGGCGCGCACGCGCTATCAATTGCCGGTAGCCGTCGATCAGGCGCTCCTCGGCCAACGCCGGCTCCTGCGGCGTGAAGCTGCTGCCGGGCCAGGCGATGTCGTTGATGCCCATCAGCACGATCACCGTATCGAGGCCGGGCTGGTCCAGCACATCGCGTTCGAAGCGGGCGAGGGCGTTGACGCCCATCTTGTCGCTCAGCACCCTGGCTCCCGATATGCCGGCGTTGATCACCGCCACGTTCTGCGTCGCCAGCCGTTGTGCCAGCAGGTCGGGCCAGCGCTGGTTTTGGTTTGCCGTGGAGCCTGCGCCGTCGGTGATCGAATCGCCAAAAGCCGCCACCACGCGGGCTGCAGGCGCGGCATCGACCAGGATCGCGCTGAGGAACAAACGTGCTTCCACGGTCTCGCCCATCTTGATCAGAGGCGCTGCAGCGAGGTTGCCCGGCGCGATGTAAGCGGTCTGCTTGCCGTCCCAGTGGAAAGTGGCGAGCGGCGTGGATTGCGGCAGGAAGATGCTTACCGCGACCTGGGCCAGCGGCGCCAGCGTGAGATCGACCGGGTCGCTGACCGCCGGCGCGCCTGGCGCAATGGTGACCGTCTGGCGGCCGCCGAAGGTGAGCATGCGGTCCGAACCGGCCACGGTTGCCGCGCCGGCGCCGGCCAGCGCAATATGCGCCGCGCCCACCGTCAGCGGCGTCGCGCCGTATTCATTGGACAGCACCACCCTGGCGCGCTTACCGCCCAGGCTGAGGCGGGCGACCTGGCGTACGGTCTGGTTCGAGAGACTGGCGGGGATATTGGTCGGCAAGGCAAACCCGGCTTCCCAGACCGGCTGCGGACTGGCGGTCCCGCTGGCGCTCCAGCCGGGTTGCGTAGACTGCGGGTCTGCCGCCGGCACGGCAGCGGCCGGCGCTCCCAAAGCTGACAGCAAAGCCAGCGCGGCGCCAATTTTCTGGCAGTTCATGGGGAAATGCATGTGGTGACTCCTTGGGTTGGTCAAGAATAAGGCGTACACCAAGATATATCCTTCCCGATAAGCATGGTAGAAGCGATAATTGGATATCACTTATTCCAAAATGGAATGACATGGACCAAATCAAGGCAATCCGCAGCTTCGTGCGGGCAGTGGAACTCGGCAGCCTGTCGGCGGTGGCTCGCGAACAGCACAGCACGCAGCCGACCGTCAGCAAAACCATCGCTGCGCTGGAAAAGGAACTCGGAGTGCGTTTGCTGGAGCGCAGCACCACCAGCCTGACCACGACCGAACAAGGCAAGCGTTTTTATGAACGCGCCAAACGGGTGTTGGAAGAATTCGGCGAGGCGGTCAGCGATGTCCGCGGCTTGACCGGCAAACCCGCCGGCCTGCTGCGCGTCAATGCCCCGCTCGGCCTGGGGCAGCTGCGGCTTAATGCGCTGGTGCTGGAGTTCCTCGCGCTGTATCCGGAAATCGAAGTGGAGCTGATACTGAACGACCGCTTTGTCGACCTGGTGGAAGATGGCGTCGACGTGGCGCTGCGGCTTGCCGGTTCGCTGCCGCCCAACATGATCGCGCGCAAGATCGCCAGCGCGCAACGCTACCTGGTGGCGGCGCCGGCCTATCTGGCGCGCCATCCGCAGATCCGGCGGCCGGCGGACCTGGCAAACCATCGCTACATCGGCTTTGCGCGGCCGGCCAACGGCGAAGTGAGCGAGATCAGCGGCCCCGGCGGCACGGTGCAGGTCGCTACCCGCAGCGGCTATCTGGTCAACAGTTCGCTGGCAATACGCGAGAGTTTCCTGATGGGCGCCGGGCTCGGCATCTGTCCGTCCTGGCTGGTGCATGACTTGCTCGAATCGGGCCAGCTGCGGCGCATCCTGCCGGAATGGAGCGCAGCGGGACAGGAAGCCTCGCTGTTGTACCCGTCGCGCCGCTACCAGCCGCTGCGCGCCACGATTTTCATGCAATTCATGGCTGAGCGGATCCCGCGGCTGCCGGGATTTACCGTGCCGAGTTTCGGACGCTAGGGCCTTATTTTTTTGCGGTTGTCGCCGCTGCTTTCCTGGCCTGGTTGAACACCGGGCCCCACAGCGGATGACCCTTTTCGCCGGCGGCCAGGTCGAAACCGGCATCGAGCTTCAGGGCCTTGTCGAATTGCTGCCTGCACAGCTTTTTCCTGGAAGTCACGCAATAGCTGAAAGCCATGTATTTCAGGGCTTCGGTCTGGGTCGCGACATCCGCCGACCAGATCTCGGGCGCATTCGCCAGGCGCTTGACGGCGGCGCTGTAGCTGCCCTTGTTGTAAAGGGCAATGCCGTCGGCCAGGGCGGACGGCTGCGCCGGCTGCTCAGGCGCGGCGGCGGCAGCTGCGGCGGTTGCCGCTCCGCCCGGCGTCGCCGCTGCCGCGGCCGGCTTGGTGATGCTGTCGAGGCTGTCGCAAGCGCCGAGCATCATGGCGGCAGCCAGCATCGCGAAGCTGCTGATACGAGTAAAAGAGATGGTCATGACGCGTTCTTGGCTGAAATGCATTTAGTGGGACGAAAAATCGTAGTCGATGGTACGCGATTTTTTCGGGTTGACGTCAATTTCAAATACGCGCTCAGGAAAACTCGGATTGACCACCTTGACCTGATGTTTGCCTTCCGGCAGGACCAGTTTTTTCAATGGCGGACTGACGCCCTTCATGCTGCCGTCGACCAGCACATTGCCCCATGGCTTGATGGTCAGCAAGACCACGCCGGTAGGATCGACCGCTTTTGCCTCGGCGTCTTTCAGCGCGGCCGGCTTGGCCGCTGCCGCTGCAACGTTCTCCGCGGCGCTGCCTTGCAGTTCGGCCAGCCTGGCGCGCGCCGCTTCTGCATGCGGGCCGCCCGGGTATTTTTTCAGGAAAGCGTCGACCTGCTGCGGCGTCGCGCCGTTCAGCTGTTTCAAGGTTTCCCAGGCGACGGTTTCTTCATCAAGGACCTGCTCGGCCGGCGCTGCGGCGGGCTTTGGCGCCGGCGCCGCAGCGGGAGCGCGGACTGCGGCAACCGCGGCAGGCGCCGCCGGCTGCCCGGCGGGCTTGAGCCACAGGTAGGCGCCCAGCGCCAGCACGGCGACGGCAGCGCCGATCCACCAGGCCGGCGCCCTTAACGGCTTGTCGAGCACGCTCGGCGGCACGGTCGGACGCCTGCGCGCACGCCGCTCATCGCCGATCGTCGGTTCGTCGCCCGGCTTCTTGCGGTCGGGCAGGCGGAATGCGACCGGGGCGCTGGCTTCATTGTCAGGCATCGGCATCGGCACCGACAGCTCCAGGTCCAGCAGCTTGCGGAATTCTTCTATCGATTGCGGCCGGTCGTCCGGCTTGACCGCCAGGCCCTTGTCGATGGCCGCCAGGAATTCCTTGCTGAAGCCGCTGTACTCGCCTTCCTGCAGGCACTCTATGGGATCCTTGATCATGCGCGCCACCGAAGTCGGCGGCGCGCTCTTGACGATGGCAAAATAGATTACCGCCGACAGCGAATAGATATCGGTCCATGGCCCCTGCTTCATCAGGGCGTCGTCGGCGTACTGTTCGATCGGCGCGTAACCCGGCTTCAGGATCACGGTCAGCGAATGGGTCATGTCGCCGATGATCTGCCGCGCCGCGCCGAAGTCCAGCAATACCGCCTCGCCGCTCTTCTGGATCATGATGTTGTCGGGCGAGATGTCGCGATGCAGTATCTGCACCCGGTACATGGCGTCGAGCGCTTCCAGCATCGGCTTGAGCATGCTTTTCAGCCAGGCTTCGGTCACCTGCGCCGGCGAATTCTGCACCACGCTTTTCAGCGTGCGGCCTTCGTAGTAGCGCATCGCCATGTAGGCGGTATTGTTCTGTTCCCAGAAACGGTAGACCTTGATCAGCGCGGGATGGTCGAATTGCGCCAGCAGGCGCGCCTCCTTGATGAAGCTTTTGAGGCCGATGGTGAACGTCTCGCGGTGCCGCTGCGAGCGCACCACGACTTTTTTATCCGGCCCGCGCCCGGCGAACGCGCCCGGCATGTATTCCTTGATCGCCACCATGCGCCGCAGCGACCGGTCGAACGCAAAGTAGACAATGCCAAAACCGCCTTCGCCGATGACGCCGATGATTTCAAAATCGGCCAGGCGCGTACCCTTGGGCAAGCAGTTTTCGACAGCCGTCGTTTCGTGCTGGTCAATCGGCTTGGCGTTTTGCATATTCTCTGGATTCGACGTTAGTTATATTATTCTGGACAGCTATCAACACGTCTCTAGCAATTCGCCAAGGGTTAAGGTTCGGCGACATAAATCGTAAACGCAGTACAGTTATCAAGCGGGATATTGGATGCCTTGCCGTTCTTTTCGACAATCGCGTGCATGAGGTCCAGCCATTCCTGGGCAGAACCGGCCCGCAGCGCCGCCTGCTCCATTTCCGCCTCGCTGATCCACTCCCAGAAACCGTCGCTGCAGACCAGGAAGGTATCACCCCCTTGCAGCTGAGTCACGTCCTGCGTGATGTCCGCCGGCGCGCTGCCCTCGACGCCGACCGCGGCGCACAGGATGCTGCGGCGCGGATGGCGGCGCAGCTGCTCGGGCGAACAATGGCCGGCGTCGACGAATTGCTGGATCAGGCTGTGGTCCTTGGTGGCGCTCAACAGCTTGCCGCGGCGGAAAAGGTAGAGCCGGGTGTCGCCCATGTGGCCCCACAGCGCGCAACGGTTCTTCTGGTCGATCAGCAGCACCGCCACGGTCGAGCTCATGTCTTTCAGGCGCGGGATCTGCGCCTGGCGCCGGGTCAGCTGGGCTATCGCGTGTTCGATATAAGACTGCAGCGCACGCGGACCGAAAGAAGCTTCTTCCACGAACATTTCCATGATCGAATGGACCACGATATTCGAGGCGATCTCGCCGCCGTACTGGCCGCCGACGCCGTCAGCGACAATCACGCAAGCCAGGTCTTCCTGCAGCACGCTGCCCCAGGAATCCTGGTTAACCTGCCGCCCGCCGGCATGGCTCAGCTGCGCCAGGCTCAGGACCACCGGAACCGCCGTGTCGCTGAGCAGCGATTGCTCAGGCATGCTGCGTCTCTCGTTTCTGCTTCTCTACTTTTCTTTCGTAAGCCTGCAAGAAAGCCTTGCCAAACAGGGTCTGGAAATCGTCCTGCGCGGCTTCCGCGATGATCCGCTGGTAGCGTTCGGCATAGGCATCCCATAACCGTGCCTTACGCTTCGCCGGCAGCAGCGCCTCAAGCACGCCGCCTTTTTTGGCGCGCTTCTCCATGACTTCAGGGTTGAAACGCTGCAGCATCTCGTTCATGGTCGCACGCATGCCGGAAACCACGCCCACCTGGTGCGCCTGCAAATCCTGGTAAGCGTCTTGCATTGCTTCGGTGGCGCCCATGAAACCCGGCATTTTCTTGCGCAGCATCTGGATCAGCACGGTCTGGCTGTCGGCAAAGAATTTCAACGGATTATTGTTGCGGACCACTACCTTGGTCACGTCCGCATGCGCTTCGCGCTTTACCAGCGCGCGCGATGCGTTCAGGTCGATCGTGCCCTGCACTGCCGTCGCCAGCAGCTTGCCGACGGTTTCCATCATTTCCGCCGTCAGTTCCGGCGCCAGGGTCCCGGCCGGCAGGCCGGCGCCCTTCATGAACGCCAGCACCAGCGCTTCGCTGGATGCGGATGGCTCGGCCTGGCTCTCTTCGCCGGCATCGGCCGGCGCCGGATTCGCGGCGGGCCGGGTCACCGCGCTCACGGGACGCACCGGCGCCGCCGGCATCGGCACCGGCGAAGTCGGCAATGCCGAATTGGCGGTCGCCGCCAGTTCCAGGTTCAATTGCGCGAGCGCCGCCAGGCGGGTCTCGGATACGCTCAGCAGCGGTTTGCCGCCATTTACCCGTTTCACCGGATTGGCCGGTGGCTGGCCTGGCTGATTGGTCATGTCAGGATTATCTTTCATCAAGTTGAGCTGCGCCTCGGCGCGCAATAAGTACAGTCCGATCTGGATTTCATCGCCTATCTGCAAATCGTATTCGCGCTCGGCGTCGATCTCTTGCCCGTTCAGCAGGATCGGATTGGCGCGGCTGAGATTGGTGATGGTCTGGCGGATGCCGTCGCTTTTGATCGCCGCCTGGATGCGCGATACAAAATTGCGGGGATCGGCCAGCACGAAGTGGTTTTCATCGCTGCGCCCCAAGGTCCTCGGCTCGCGCCCGAACACGGCCGACAGAGGTAATTCAGGCGCCACATTGTTGTAAGAAATGACACTAATTTTTATCATCGGGTGGGTTTCCAGCTGCACCTGGCCTGGCGCAAAAAGCCTGAGAGAATCATGGCATGCCTGGCTGCAAGTTCCATGCCCAAGAAATGCCTGCCGGAAACGGCCTGAGAAGCCCGAAAAACCTGGTAATTCGATGGTTTTCAACCTGCAAAACTGCCCTCTCTTGTCATCCGTGGTGACATTTTCTGTCAGCCAGGGCCGGGATCGAGAAAAGGGGCGCAGGAAAGGGGCGCAGGTCTGGAAATTGCGGGACAGGGCGCCGCCCTGTCCGCAAGGAGGAGCGAATGTCCTCAGGACTGGCGCAGCATGGCCTTGATGCCGCGCACCGCCTGGCGGATCCGAGCTTCGTTTTCGATCAGCGCAAAGCGCACGTATTCATCGCCGTATTCGCCGAAGCCGATGCCGGGCGAAACGCACACCTTGGCTTTTTCCAGCAGCTGCTTGGCAAACTCCAGCGATCCCAGGTGGCGGTAGGCTTCCGGTATGCGCGCCCAGATGTACATCGACGCCTTCGGGATATCGACCATCCAGCCGGCCTCATGCAAGCCCTTGGCCAGCACATCGCGCCGGCTCTGGTACTTGGCGCAGATATCCTTGACGCACTGCTGGTCGCCTTCCAGCGCCGCAATCGCCGCCACCTGCACCGGCGTGAAACTGCCGTAGTCGTGGTAACTCTTGATGCGCGCCAGCGCCGCCACCAGCTCCTTGTTGCCGACCATGAAGCCGATGCGCCAGCCGGCCATGTTGTAGCTCTTCGACAGCGTGAAAAACTCCACCGCGACATCGCGCGCGCCGGGCACCTGCATGATCGACGGCGCTTGCCAGCCGTCGAAGACGATGTCGGCGTATGCCAGGTCGTGCACCACCAGGATGTTGTGTTCCTTGGCCAGCTTGACCACGCGCTCGAAAAATTCCAGTTCGACGCACTGGGCGGTCGGGTTGGACGGAAAGCCCAGCACCATCATTTTCGGTTTCGGATAACTTTCCCGTATCGCCCGCTCCAGCTCGGCGAAAAAATCCACGCCCGGGCCCATGCGGACCGAACGGATGTCGGCGCCGGCGATCACTGCGCCGTAGATGTGGATCGGATAACTCGGATTCGGCACCAGCACCGTATCGCCGCGATCCAGCGTCGCCAGCATCAGGTGCGCCAGCCCTTCCTTGGAACCGATGGTGACGATCGCTTCGGTATCCGGGTTGAATTCGACGTCGTAGCGCTTCTTGTACCAATGGCTGATCGCCCGCCGCAGCCGGGGGATGCCCTTGGATGCGGAATAACCGTGGGTGTCGGGCCGCTGCGATACTTCGACCAGCTTGTCGACGATGTGCTGCGGCGTAGCGCCGTCGGGATTGCCCATCGACATATCGACGATATCCTCCCCGCGCCGGCGCGCCGCCATTTTCAGCTCGGCGGTGATATTAAAAACGTAAGGGGGAAGACGATCGATGCGCGAAAACCTGCGCGGAGTTGCGGATTCAGACATGGCTTGTACTTTCACGTTAGCGCCCGGAACCGTCCGAGCGACGTTGGAACGGATTGGCGCTCCAGCGACGATTCTATTGAACAACGAATGATTGCGCAATAACGAAAATGCAGCCGGTCGCGATTCCAAAAACCAGTTTGTCACCGCATCCGGCAAATAGACAAGGCTGTGGCTTTTGACGTTGTAGTTGATTTTGACGTTGGGGTTGAAGTTGCTTTTGAATTCCGCATTGAGACGTTGCCAAATGAGACAGCGGTCAGCCGGGAATTGTGGGAAGACATGTTTGAGCGAAGCGAGTTTGTCTTCCCACCCGGCTGACCGCTGGCTCATTTGGGGACCCGACCGAAGGGAGGGCAACGGCTTTGCGGTCGCCTTTTCTTTGCTTACTTTCTTTTGGCCGGGCCGCGTAAGGCGAAGCAAAAGAAAGTGAGCGGCTGCCGGGCCGCCCCCGGCTTGCATCCACGGAGTAGAAAACGTTTTAGGTAACGACGAACGAAGGCCATCGCATGCCGCCGAACGTACTCCGTAGCCCGTTAAATGGGGTCAGAGTAATTTTCGGCGATAAAACTGCCGAAAAAAAACTCCGACCCCATTTAACTGCTTTTGACTTTGATGTTGCAGTTCTCTTTCAGGAACTTCATGGCCCGCGTGTATTTGAGATCGTCGTCGTCGACCAGGTACTGCTCCGCCTCCGGCAGGAATTCCTCCTCCCACAAAGACACCAGGTTGTCCTTGATCTCGAACGGCGCCGAATCCCTGATAAAGGCCAAAACCGCCCCGCTATCAAATCCATCCTTGCGCACCTTCCGGACCATGGCCCGCGCCTCCGTCTCAGACACCGTGGTCTTCGGTTTCGCACCAACAGCAATACACATGAAAACCGTCAGCCGCGAATACGGATCTTCCTTGCCCTTGGTAACCTTGTGCCACTCCTTCGACACCAGCGCATCAAACCCCTCCACATCCTCCAGCCCGCCCTCCCGCACGAAGTAACGCAACTCGACAAGATTAAGCAAGGAATCAAGCGCCAGCGCAGGATCGGCCAGCCCATCCTGCTTCTCGATATCGCGCCGGACCTTGTCCGCAACGCCGCGATATTCCAGCGGCACATCATCCAGCAGCTTTTTCGAAATCTTCAATTTCCCCGAGCCGCCGGCGCCGCTACTGCCGCGCACCGCCGCGATCAGCCTGGCAAAACCGAGCCGGTCGGGAAACTCCTCGCCGCCGCCGAGACGCACCAGCAAGGCCGTGCGAATCACCGTTTCCGCCCCCGCGAATTCAAGCTCCGAACGCTCCAGGCCCAGGTCCCCGGCAAACCACAGCGCCGCGGCGATCACCGCCGCGCATTCTTCGCGCGCCTTGCACTCTTTCCGGTAGGCGTTGAGGGAAAACGGCTTGGCCAGCGTGCGCTCGTCCTGGAACTCCTTGAGTCCCTGGCCCTTGGTATCGCCGAAAACGGTAGAGTCAGGCAAGGCATGCAAAGCCTTGAGCATCTCGTTGCCGCCGCGCGAATGCGACAGGAAAGTATTGTCGCGCAAGGACTGCGCCGCTTTTTGCAGGTCGCCGCTGAACGTGTGTTCCAGGTAAAGGCTGACCAGGTTGACGATGCGCTGCCGCGCATTCTCAAGATCGGTATGCAGGTGGCTGGTGCCGAAGAATGCCGCGACCTGCACCGTGCCCTTGGCGGCGTCGGCGATCATCGCGCGGCATTTTTCCTGGTCCAGGATGCGGTTCTTGAGGCCAAAACCAAGCGTCTTTTCAAAGAAAGGACGCTTGTCGACGACTTCTATATTCCGGTGCTTGTCGGACATGGGATGCGTGGGTTCCTGCAACAGTGAAAACGGCGTGTGCCTAGAGCGCCGACTCTTCGCCCGGGTCGGCAACGGCAACCGGCTGGGTTGCAGCCGCCGGACGATCCTGCGATTCGAGGTTTTTCTGCTCCTGCAGCTCCAGTTCTGCTTCGCGCCGCAGGCGTTCCTTCATGCGTTTTTTCAGCACCGGCCAGATCTGCTCGAACATGTCGGGGTGCTCGTGCTTGAGCAGCCAGGCCAGCTCTTTCCAGTCGCGGTCGCTGACTTCCGACTTGTCGACTTCATCGCCCTCTTCGGTCCGGTTGACGTTGAACGTGTCATAGGTGACGAAGTGCACAACTTCTTCATCGCGGTCCGACAAGTAATCGATCAGCGCTTCGCAGCCGCCGTCGACATCGCCGATCGCTTCCAGGAATTCGCCGGTCTGGCTATCGTCGCGGAACAGCACCGCGTTCACCATGCCGCGCAAGCGCACATGGCTATGGTCGCCATACAGCCGCTCCATGACTACGGCGCGCGCAAACTGCTCCGGCGTCACCAGCAGGTTGACCACCGATTCTTTCGATGTGTCGTATTCGCGGATAACCGCCAGCAGGTCCTTCGGCGGCAGCGTATCGAGCGCCGCCACCAGCGCGTAATCGCCCTCGGTTTCAGCCAGGCTGACCAGGGCGAATTCGGCGCCGGCGATATCGCCGTTGCGGATCAGGTTTGCAGCTTTTACTACTAGCGCGTTTGTCATGGAGTCACTATGTCAAAAAATATCCAGGCCTGGGATTGCTTAGCCCAGGCGTTCGAAGCCTTGCTCCGCGAGCCAGTCGGCGCCTTCGATTTCCAGGTCGCGGCCGTCGTCCTCGTCGTCGCCCTCGACTTCATCCACCGCATCATCCGAATCGGCCTGGCTATATGTGCCTTGGTAGCTGCCGTTGCTTTTCTCATGCAGGTATTCAAGGCAAATGGTGGTGATCAGGAAACGCTCGCCGCCCGGTTCTTGCAAGGCGACCTCGGCCAGCTTTTGCGCCCACGGCTCGAACTGCACGGCGTCGGCGACTTCTGTCCAGGAGGGGAAATCGTCCGGCTCTTCGCCCAGCAGCATGGTGAGCGCCTGCGGATTGGTAAAGTCGACGCCGCCGTGGAAAGCCACCGCCACCATTTCCGGATCGGTTTCTATCATCGGCATCATCAGGGCAAACTGCGCGCGCTTGCTTTTCAGGCGCGAGGCCAGGATGTCGTTGCCTTCGGAATCGCTTTGCAAATCCTCCAGCTCAGCCTGGTAAGCCTTGGTCAAATCTTCAAAAAAAGCGGAAAGCATCATTGCAGAACCTTGTTCATATAGGTAGTCCAGATTTGCTGGGCGGTCTCAAGCGGGTTTTCCAGCAAGCTGCGGCGCCGGTTTTCGTCGTATTCCTGGCGCTTCACCGCATCCAACAGCAGGTCGTAAGCTTCCTGGATATCGCGGAACCGCGCGGGCGCGTCGGGCGCGGCATTGCGGTCGGGATGGAATTCCGCGGCCTTCTTGCGGTAAGCGGTTTTCAGGGCGCCGGCCGTTGCATCGCTGTCTATGCCGAGAACGGCGTAATAATCCTTCATGCGTCCTCACACGTTGGCGTTGCCGGCCACTGGCGGCCGTCGTCTTGTTGCTGATGGATTGCTTGCGGGGTAAGCGTTTATTGCCGAAAAGACACAAACACTTTGGAAGAGTCTGCGGAGGATACACGAGCGGGCGCAGGAAGTCGATGCCGTGCGTGGCCGGAAAACCACGTTTTTTACTAGCCTCGCCCATAGGCCAGCTGCTGTGCCACGAAACCATCGAACGCGGTCAGCAACGGCAGGTATCCGTCCTCATTATGCTCCAGCTGCATCAAGGCATGGCAAGTCGCCTCCAGCGTGGACAGCTGCCCCGGGCCGTGGGCCTTGCGGATCAGGTAGCGCGATGCCGGCGGATTGTGCAGCGACAGCCGCGGCAGCTGCTGCAGCAAGGGATTCAGGTAGAGCATCTTGCGGCTCTTGCGCCAGGTGCCGTCCAGCACCACCAGCCGCAATTGCGCCGGCGCATTCAGCAGGGCCAGGTCCAGCGCGGGCGGTGTCGCCAAACCCAATCCCTTGTCACCGGGACTTTCCGGGTACAGCAAGATGGAATGGCGAGCGGCCGATGCATCAAGCAGCGCCCGCAATGCCTGCTCCTCAAAGATCTCGCCGACAACCAACCGGCTGCCCGCCAAACTCAGCTGGAGCAGGCGGGCGCTGTTTTTTGCATTGGCGACTTCCAGCGGGTGCTGCAGGATCAGTACTTCAACCGCGGGTTCAAGCGGCGTGATCCAGCCGCAAATGCAGCTGCGCTGCGGGCGCAGGCACCTGGAACATGCAAGGCGTTTGATGTGGTCCGGCGGCGTCATGAGAGGATGGCATGTGCAACAGCCATGATTTTACCTGTTGCCATTTCCGCTATAGCGCCTTCTTGCGGCGCCGGCCGGGCGCCGGCGATTCCTCCGCCGCCACAACAGCCGGCGCCTGCAAGGCGCAGACTTCGTCATGCAGCCAGCTGCGCAAAGCCTGCAACGGCGTCCAGTCGCACAATGCGGGCGGATAGACCAGGAAGTAAGAAGCGAAGTCGGCATCCGGCGCCAGCCGTTGTTCCGACAACTGCACCAGCAAGCCGTCGCGCAAGGCGTCGGCCACCATGAATTCGCGTCCCAGCGCGATCCCCAGGCCTTGTTCGGCGGCCTGCAGCATCAGGCCGGCGTCGTTGAAGCTAGCCACCGGATTGGTCCTCACGGTCAGCCCGCTTTCGCTGAACCAGAGATCCCACTGGTCGGCATCGCCCAGCAGCGCCTCATGCACCAGGGCGGCAGCGCCGCCTCCTTGCAAACGGCGCGCGGTAGCCGGCGAAGCCACCACCACCAGCGGACTGTCGAACAGGCGTTCATCGCTCAGCCCCGGCCAGCCGCCGCGCCCCTGGCGCAGCGCCGCATGGAAACCGTCACGCTGCAGATCCATCACCTGTTGCGAAGAGTGCAGCTCCAGCGCGATATCGGGATGACGCTCGCGCCAGCGCTGCATGCGCGGCAGCAGCCAGCGCTGCAGGAAAGACGGCATCACCGTCAGCCGCAGCCGCTGCGCGACGCCGGTAGCGGTGGCGGCGGCGGCCAGCACGCCGACATCGAGCTGCGCCAGCGCCGATTCGACGCTGCACAGCAGCGCTTGGCCCGCCGGGTTCAGCACGATGCGGCGGCCACGCCGCTCGAACAGCGCGAAACCGAGCTGCTGCTCGAGCACGCCGATCTGCTGGCTGACGGCGCTGTGGGTCAGGTGCATTTCGACCGCGGTGGCACGCAGGTTCTGCAGGCGGGCGGCGGTGCGGAAGACGGGCAGGGTATGCAATGGGAGTCGGCTCATGATGGTAAGCATAGCTGACCAAGATGGTTAGAACAAGTCGTTTCCCTAAGTGACTGTGGTTCGATATTCTGACCAGTATTGAAAGCGCTGCGAATATTCCTTACAACCAACTTGTGAGCTTGCCATGAACTGCGTATCGACACCGGACCAAATCGCGACAACATTGCCACGCCCGCAAGGCTTGCTGGGTGGACTGTTCCAGGCCGTTAAAAACACTGGCGGCTGGTGGCAGCAACGCCTGGTCCCGCCACAGCCTGCCGCGGCGCCGCCAGCCGAGGTGAAGGCAAGACATGTGCTGAATATCCGCGACCTGAGCGACCACCTGCTGCGCGACATCGGTTATATCGACTCCGTGCAGCCGCGCGAGCAGGTGCGCCGGGATACGATTTATTGATTGCCACCCGGGCTAGCCGGCAAACCCGCGCGCTCCTTGCATGCCTCCGGTATGCACAGCGAGCACTCGCTCACCTGGATGGAAAGCCTGCGCCTGCTGCGAGCGCCTGAGAGCGTGAAACAGCTTGCCCGTATAAACCGGTTCTATCGGCACCGCGAATTCTCGTGAAAAATCGCGGCAGAACTGGCGCAGCTCGGGCGGCGCCTTGCCGTAGCCGCCGTGATGGGCGTCAGTGATCAATTCGTAATTCCGGTAGGCAGGGTAACCCGCCTGCAGCAGCAAGCGGGTTATCTCCTGATGCAGGTAACCGGCATTCTTCAGGACCGCGACGCCGATCACCCGGCCCCGGCCCTGCAATCCGGCCAGGATGCCGGCCAGCGTGGCGCCGGTGCCGCAAGCGACCATGACCACATCGGGATTGAAAGGGAGCCCGGTTGCCAGCTCGTCCACCAGCTCGGCGACGCCGCGCAAGGCCGCCGGCGCGCTGCCGCCTTCAGGCAGCCAGACATGGCTATCGCTGGGGGCAGCCATATGCCGGCGCCAGGCTTGCGGGTCCTCGCGCAACTGCCGGTAATCCTCGCGCGACACAAACTGGATGCGCATGCCCAGGCGCCGGCAATCGTCCAGCGTCGCGCTGTCCAGCCCCGCCGCACCGCGCACCAGGCCGATGGCCGGCCAGCCGCCCAAGGCTGCGGCATGGGCCAGCGCGTGCAAATGATTGGACCACGGGCCGCCCATGGTCACCAGCGTTGCCGGCTTCCCTTGCAATGCCGATAGCTGGTATTTGAGCTTGCGGAATTTATTCCCCGAGACCTCGCCATGCAGCAGGTCGTCGCGCTTGACCCAGATTTCGCGCCCGAGGAAGGCCGTGCTTTCCAGCAGTTGGCAAGGCGAAGGCGGGCCGGGCAGCTGCACGTCAGAGCGACATCGGGATCGGTTCCACGCTGCGCGCCACGTCAGCGATGATCTCGTAGGAGTGTAGCCGCGCCTTGTGCTCGAAGATGTCCGAGACAATCATCAACTCGTCGGCGCCGGTGCGCAGCAGGAATCTTTCCAGCCCTTCGCGCACGGTTTCCGGCGAACCGATGATGGAACACGCCAGCATGTGCGAAGCCTGGGCCTTTTCCAGCGGCGACCAGTAGGTTTCGATATCGTCGATAGGCGGCTTGCTCAGGCCGCGTACGCCGCGATGCATGTCGGTGAAGGACATCTGCTGGGTAGTCGCCAGGCGGCGCGCTTCGGCGTCGGTGTCGGCGGCGATGATGTTGACGCCGACCATGGCATGCGGCCGGGCCTGCTGCTCGGACGGCTTGAACTGGGCGCGGTACAGCTGCAGCGCCATTTCCAGCGAATCGGGCGCGAAATGCGAGGCAAAAGCATAGGGCAGACCGAATTCCGCCGCCAAGCGGGAACCGAAGGTGCTCGATCCCAGGATCCATAGCGGCACCTTGCTGCCGTGGCCGGGCACGGCGACGATGCGCTGGTCCGGCTCGGCCGGCGCCAGGAAAGCCTGCAGTTCCAGCACGTCCTGCGGAAACGATTCGGCGCTGGCCGGATCGCGCCGCAGCGCCCGCGTGGTGATCTGGTCAGTGCCGGGCGCGCGCCCCAGGCCGAGGTCGATACGGCCCGGAAACAGCGCGGCGAGCGTGCCGAACTGTTCGGCGATCACCAGCGGCGCGTGGTTCGGCAGCATGACGCCGCCGGCGCCTACCCGGATGGTGCTGGTGCCGGCCGCCACATGGCCGATCGCCACCGAGGTGGCGGCGCTGGCGATGCCGCGCATATTATGATGTTCCGCCATCCAGAAACGGCGGTAGTTCCAGCCCTCGGCATGCAACGCCAGATCGCGCGCATGGTCGAGCGCGTTGCGCGCATCGCTGCCTTGGCGGATGCGGACCAGGTCCAGAATTGAAATTGGGATCACAGCGACTTCCTTGTTCAGCTTGCGGTTTTTGAGTATATCCGCAGCGCTTTAAGCCTGCTGGCCGAGCGCCGTTTTGCCGCCCGCCTCAGGATCCGGAGGCTGCCGCGATTCCCTTGGAGTAAACTTGATGGTCTAATAGCGCCATTCCCGTGCCTGGCATGAGTCGGCCATGACCCGCCTTTGCCGCCAATCCGAGAGCGAAATCTCGATTCAACCTTGCGATTCAACTTTGAAAATTGACGTTTTATGAAAATTCTCTACCTGGACTACAACGGCGTCCTGCATGACGCCAAGGTAATCCGCAACCGCCAGCGCGGCCTCTACATCGCCACCCCGGACCGGGCATTCTTCGAATGGATGCCGATCCTGGAAGAATTGCTGGCGCCCTATCCGGAAGTCAAGATCGTGCTCTCCACCAGCTGGGTCAGGGCGCTCGGTTTCGACGCCACCCGGCAGGAGCTCTCGGAGAGCCTGCGCGAACGCGTGATCGGCTCCACCTTCCACCACCCCAAGCTGACGCCTGCGGAATTCGACACCATGCCGCGCGGCATGCAGGTCTGGCGCGACGTCGAACGCCGCAAGCCGACCAGCTGGCTGGCGCTGGACGACGACGCCTTCGGCTGGCCGGCCGCCTGCCGCGACCGCCTGCTGGAGACCAAAGGCAGCCTGGGCCTGAGCGATCCGGCAACGCAGGATGCACTGAAAACCATGCTGGCGGCGCTGTAAGCGCAACCGGCAAACCGTTCAGCCAGCACCGGAGAGACAGATGCGCCGCAACCTGCACCTATTGATCATCGATCCGCAAAACGATTTTTGCGACCTGCCTGCCGCTTACCTGCCCGATAACCCGGCCGGCGGCGGCAAAATGGCGGCAGCGCTGCCGGTGCCCGGCGCCCACGCCGACATGCTGCGCGTGGCGGACCTGATCAACCGCGGCGGCGGCGGCATCGACGCCATCAGCATCACGCTCGATTCGCATCACCGGCTCGATATCGCCCATCCTGGATTCTGGACCACTGCGGCCGGCAACGACGTTACGCCGTTCACCCAGATCTCGGCAGCCGAAGTGCGCGCCGGCAGCTACCTGCCGCGGCTGCCCGCAGCATTGCCGCGGGCATTGCATTACCTGGACCAGCTGGAAGCGGCAGGGCGCTACCGGCTGATGGTGTGGCCGGTCCATTGCGAAATCGGTTCATGGGGCCACAATGTCCACGCCGATGTGCGCGCCGCCTACAACCGCTGGGAAGAACAGACCTTGCGCAGCGTCGGCAAGGTCAGCAAAGGCAGCAATCCGTGGACCGAGCACTATTCCGCGGTGCAGGCCGAGGTGCCCGACCCGGACGACGTGCTGACGCAATCGAACCAGGCATTCCTGGACAGCCTGGCCCAGGCCGACTGCATCTACATCACCGGCGAAGCGGGCAGCCATTGCGTCAAAGCCACCACCGAACACATCGCCGACCATTTCGGCCCGGAAAATATGGGGAAACTGGTGCTGGTTACCGATTGCATGAGTCCGGTGACCGGGTTCGAGGAACAGCGTCGTGAATTCATCGCGGATATGGCGGCGCGTGGGGCGCGCATTGCAAATGCCGCGGACGTACTGCTGGAGTTGTCTCAATAGACCTGCACATGCAGCAGTTTCCCGTCTGCGTCGAGCACTTGAACTTGCAGCAGCTGGCCGTTCTTGTATTCAAAAACGTCTTTCCGAAATAATTTCCCCTCGCCGTCGCGATATTCAACCAAGGTGATGACAGCATTTTTGTGATACTCGCGGATGATCTCCAGCAGCTCGCCTTGTGCTGAATAGCGCGAGGTTTCTTCGATCTCGCCGCCGTCCGCAGAGCCTTGCAGCATTTTGATGATCATTCCGCTGGCGGGATATTCTTCATGGTGGACCTTGAACAGGTTTTCCGGGATATGCGCGCCGTGATAGACGACTTGCCTGATCTGGCCTTCAACGACGATTTCAAGCCGGCCTGGCGCACCGGCGTGATCATGTACCGCCGCCACATAAGCAGACCTCAGGGACAGGTCTTCGGGCTTGAGCTCAGTCCCGGGACTCAGTGACTGATCAGGGAAAAAACGGCGCTGCACCATGGAGCTCTCGCATCAGAAATTTAAAAATGGCGCGCTGTCGAAGCCTGAGCCAATCAGGATGACGGATACCTGTACCTTTAAATCCACCCCGCCGGCAACGGCTGCTGCCTTGGCCAGCTCAAAAACCCGGATGACATTGTCAGCGCTCTTGTTCAGGAATGAAAGCTGGCGAGGATCAATTTTACCTTTGGCCAGCGCCTTCGCAGTCTGCTTCTGCGCACGGGTCGAGGTTTCCGCCGCGCTCAAAATGACGCCGAGCCGCGTGTACTCCGCCTGGTCCACCATCACGCCTATGTCGATGTCGCCCGGAGCCGGATTGCGCAAGCTCGAGCCCTGCACCCGGATCGCAGTTGGGTGGATCCCCAGGGCTTCCACCAATGCACCAATTCTTGCCTTGAAGCGGTCAAAGTTCTCTAGGCTGGCGAACGGAAATGGATACCCCCTCGGTTCGACAACATCTTTCCACGCATTGAGATGCGCCACCAGCTCATCCAGGCCCAGTCCTTTGATGCCGGCCAGGCGCGTCAGGTCTAACGCCAATTCGGGGGCTTTGACCTGGGCGATGTCGTCGAAGATCATCACCTGGTACATCTCCAGAGGAATATTTCCGGTCCGGGCCATGCTTGCAAACAGCCGGATGTAACGACGCCATGGGTTGGTCGTGTATTCGGAAAGGGCGCCTTCGAGACCTGCTACCGTATATTCGTCGAGGACTTGCGCCTCCGATTTTCTCGCACCGCCATACACCTTGGCCCATTCTATCCAGTCCCGGTAGATACTCAATTCGCCTGGATCGAGCTGCGCCAGTTCATCCTCGCCCATGCGTTGTACGGCGCCGTCGCCTCGTCTCCGTGCAATCGCTCTACCGTCCAGATGCAAGGGTCCGGTAGCGGGATTTTCCGCCATGGCCCTCGCTCCCATTGCGTCGGCTTCATGCTCCAGCCCGGCGTCGTTGTTCACCCGCGCGCCGCCCTTCATCTGCATGGTTGGTTTTACGCGGCCCTGCGCCTGCTGCACCACATGCCATGCCTCATGCGCAAGATGGCGTTCCTGTCCGGGGGCGATAAATATATCTGTGCCTTGGGTAAAGGCTAACGCGTGGAGGCGCGCCGGTTGCGCCGAGTTGTAGTGGACCCGGACGTTGTCCAGCGACATGCCGGACAACGCTTCGACACCGGACTTGAGCTTGTCCGGCAGTCCGGTGCTGCCAGCTTCGGCGCCGGACCGGCTCCCGGGCCGGTCCGCCGGCGTTTCCCTGCGCTGTATCGCGCTGCTTGCGTAGCTGTAGTTTTCCATTGCACTCAGATAATTGGCATTGGACGCCATCGCAGGCGGCAAGACTGGAGCAATCGATATCTGATGCTGGCTGTCGGCCGCCGTCTTGGGTGTTTGCATCAGCTTTGCTGGCATGATTGTTCATCCCGATCGGTATGAGGGAGGTGCAACGTTAAATTAGCACAGTTTCCAATTGGAAATATCGCCCTTTTAAGCGCCAGCCGTTACCTCAACTCGCAGGCGATCGCATCGTTCATGCATGCGGCGCAATACGCTGCGCTATTGACGCCCTACGCTTTACCAGGTTCAGAATGCCGAAAAATGCCTGGCCAGTTCCTGCGCCCGGAAATGTTCCACCACATAGTCGACAAACACCCGGGTCTTGGCCGGCAGCAGTTTTTGCGCGGCAAAGTAGAGCGACAAGCTGCCGCCGTCGACGTACCAGTCCGGCAGCACGCGCACCAGGGCGCCGCTGCGCAGGAACGGCAACGCGTTCGGCATGCTGACCAGGGCGATGCCGAGGCCCATCTGTGCGCTCTCGCAGGCAGCTTCGGGATCGCTCATGGTCATGCGCATGCGCAGCGTCACCGGCGCTTGTTGATTGGCGCGGTTGCGCAGCGGCCAGGGGCGCACCCGCCCGGTTTGCGGCGAACGGATGAAAATGCCGTCGAATGCGTGCAGGTCTGCCGGCGAAGCCGGCGCCGGCCGCTCGCTGAAATAGCCTGGCGCGGCTACCAGCACACGATGCGCCGGCCCGAGTTCGCGCGCCACGACGCCGGGCGGCAGTTCGAAACCGCCGCCGATGGCGGCATCGAAACCTTGCGCGATCAGGTCGACCTGGCGGTTATCGAAATGCCAGTCGGGCGAGATCGCCGGGTATTTCGCCAGGAACGGCGCCAGCAGCGGCACCATGTAGGCCCGGCCGAAACCCGTGCCCATGCTGACCTTGAGCATGCCGGCCGGCTGCCCGCCGGCGCTGGCCAGGTTGTCGACGGCTGACTGGATCGACGTCAGCCCATCCCTGATTTCATGCAAAAAACTTTCGCCGGCCTCGGTCAGGGCCAGGCTGCGGGTGCTGCGATGGAACAGGCGCACACCCAGCCCCGCCTCCAGCCGCGCCACGTTCTTGCCGACTGCCGCCGAGGTCATGCCCAGCCGCCGCGCCGCTTCGGAAAAGCTGCCGGCCTCGGCGCTGCGGACGAAACATTGCATGCCAATCATCGTTTCCATGGGATTATTTTAAACCTTTAGTATCAATTGAATATAAGTATTAATGGCTAGTAACGACATAATGATCGGCAGATACTTCGCTTGTCAACCGGGCGCCAGCCACTTCGGCAAGCGCCCCCACCAACAAGGAGAAATATCATGGCCACCAATCAAGAAACAACAGTCCTCGCCAATAAAGTCGCTTTCGTCCAAGGCGGTTCACGCGGCATCGGCGCCGCCATCGCCAAACGGCTGGCCCGCAACGGCGCTGCCGTCGCCCTGACCTATGTCAGCTCGGCCGAACGCGCCGCGCAAGTGGTCAAGGACATCGAAGCCGCCGGCGGACGCGCGCTGGCAATCCGCGCCGACAGCGCCGATGCGGACGCCATCAAGGCGGCGATCGGACAAACCGTCGCCGCTTTCGGCCGGCTCGATATCCTGGTCAACAATGCGGGCGTGCTGGCGATTGCGCCGCTGGCAGAATTCAGCCTGGAAGATTTCGACCGCACGCTGGCGATCAATGTGCGCAGCGTGTTCGTGGCGACGCAGGAAGCGGCGCGGCACATGGTGGAAGGCGGCAGGATCATCAATATCGGCAGCACCAACGCCGACCGCATGCCGTTTGCCGGCGGCGGCCCCTATGCGATGAGCAAATCGGCGCTGGTCGGCCTGACCCGCGGCCTGGCGCGCGACCTCGGCCCGCGCGGCATCACCATCAACAACGTGCAGCCGGGCCCGGTCGATACAGAGATGAATCCGGCCGGCAGCGAATTCGCCGCCAGCCTGAAAGCGATGATGCCGGTCGGCCGTTATGGCACGGACGAGGAAATCGCCGGTTTTGTGGCGTACCTGGCCAGCCCTGAGGCGGCGTACATCACCGGCGCCAGCCTGACTATCGACGGCGGATTTGCCGCCTGACACAGGTTGCGGCGGCCTCACGCCGCCGCGATTTGGCGTAGACTTGGCCGGATGAATACCCTGATTCTTTCGCAAAGCGCGTCGGCCACGGTGATCGATTACCGCTGCAGCGCCAGCCCGGGCGACCGCCCGGTCACCGAATCGCACCACAGGCATTCGGTGTCCTACGTGCGGCGCGGCAGCTTCGGCCTGCGCTATCGCGGCGTGCAGCATGAGCTGGTGCCTGGGTCAGTGATGATCGGCCACCCCGGCGATGAATATTGCTGCACCCATGACCATCATGTGTGCGGCGACGAATGCCTGTCTTTCCAGTTTTCCCCGGAATGCATCGAATCGATCGGCGCCAAGGAATCGCTTTGGCGCAGCGGCGCCTTGCCGCCGCTGAACGGCATCATCATGCTCGGCGAACTGGGGCAGGCCGCGGCCGAGGGACGCAGCGATGTCGGGCTGGAAGAGATCGGGCTGATGCTGGCTGCGCGTTTCGTCGCACTCGGCTCCGGCAAGCATTCGGCGCCGGCGCCGACCACCAGCCAGGACCGGCGCCGTGCGGTCAATGCCGCCATGTGGATTGCCGCGCATGCGCATGAAGAGATGGATCTCGAACGCACCGCCGGCGAGGCGGGCATGAGTCCTTTCCATTTCCTGCGGCTGTTCAGCCGCGCGCTCGGCGTCACGCCGCACCAGTACCTGCTGCGTTCAAGGCTGCGCAATGCGGCGCGCCTGCTGGCCGATGGCCGCTCGGTCACCGACACGGCCTACGACGTCGGCTTCAACGATTTATCCAATTTCGTGCGCACCTTCCATCGCGCCGCCGGTGTCTCGCCCAAGCATTTCCAGCGCGTGGCGCGCGGCGAGCGCAAGATTTTCCAAGAAAAACTGGATACGATCTGAAATGATGGCTGCCTGACGCATCCATCCGGCTGCGATGACAAGGAGACCATCATGTTCGACCACATCGGATTGAAAGTGAAGAACCTGGACGCCAGCGTGCGCTTCTACCAGGCTGCGCTGGACCACCTGGGCTATGTCCTGGCCGCCGAGGGCGACGGCTATGCCGGCTTCGGTCCGCCGGACCAGCCCGCGCTCTGGTTATATGCTGCCGCGGATGCGCCGGCCGGAGCCACCCATGTCGCTTTCCGCGCCGCCGGCCACAAGCAGGTCAACGGTTTTCATGCGGCCGGCCTGGCGGCCGGCGGGCGCGACAACGGCAAGCCGGGCCTGCGCACCGAGTACAGTCCGACTTACTACGGTGCGTTCCTGATCGATCCGGACGGTAACAACGTCGAAGCGGTTTGCCCGGACTGACTGGCGCACAAGGAAGGAGCAGCTTGCTGAAACCGTACGGCGGCGCGCCGGTTTCAGCAAGCCACGCTGCGCCTTTTATACGGTCCGCAAGCCAGCGATGTAGCGATCGATCACGCTCGGCAGCACCGTCAGCGGCACGCCGCCGCATTTCACCAGCGCGTCATTGAAGCCGGCCAGGTCGAACCTGCTGCCCAGCGCCGTTTTTGCCCGTTCGCGCTGGCGCAGGATCTCGTTGTGCCCCATCTTGTAGCCGCAAGCTTGTCCCGGCGACACGCAATAGCGGTCGATCTCGCTGGTCATGGCGGCCGTACCGCGGCCGGTGTTTTCGACCAGGAACCGGATCGCCTGCTGCCGTGTCCATTTCATCGCGTGCAAGCCGGTGTCGACCACCAGGCGGCAGGCGCGGAATTGCTGTGCCTGCAGGTAGCCGACCTGGCTGAACGGATCCGTTGCGTACAAGCCGAATTCATCCACCAGCTGTTCGGCATACAGCGCCCAGCCTTCGACAAAGGCGTTGAAGCCGATCAGCGACGTAATCAGCGGCATCTGCGCATGATGCTCGGCCAGGTATGCGCCCTGCCAGGTGTGGCCGGGTATCCCTTCGTGCGCGGTCAGCGTGGCGATTTCGGATTTCGGCCAGAGCGTGGTCGATTTCAGGTTGATGTAATAAATCGCCGGCCGCGATCCATCCAGCGCCGCGAAGTTCATGTAGCCGAGCGCCGCGCCGGCTTCGATATCGGGCGGCACGCGCTTGATCACCAGCGGCGCCTTCAGGTCGAGATGCGAAATTTTTGGCATCAGCGTCCGGATGGCGGCGACACGTTCATTGCAATAGGCGATCAGCTGCTCGCGTCCGCGGTCATCGTCGGCATAGAAGCGCTTCGGGTCTTTCGACAGCCCCAATATGCGTTCGCCGACCGTGCCTTGCGTGATGCCCTGCGCCTTGAGGATGGCGTCGATGCGCGCCTGCAGCATCTTGTTCTGCTCCAGCCCGATCGCATGGATTTCGCTGGCGCCACGGGTGGTGGTGGTTCCCAGCTTGAGCGCCCATTCATAATACGCCGCGCCATCGGGCAGGCGATGCACGCCGGCGACATCGGTAGCCTTGGCGGTGGCTTTGGCGAAGGTGTCGATCTGCCGTTCCAGCGCCGGATACACCAGCGTATCCACCAGCTTGGTCGCGCGCGCTTCCCAGTCTCCGTCGATGCCGAGTTTCCTGGTGCGCCCGGCAATCGAGGTCACCAGTTTTTGCGCCGCCGCCGGCGTCTTGCGATAGTTGCGCAGCTGGCCCAGCGCGGTATGCGCGATGAAATCCGGCGGCAGGATGCCCTTGGCGGCTTGTCCGGCGATGCGCGCGCTTTCCTGGTCGAGCACGCGCGCCATCGCGCTCACGCGCTCAAGATAAGCTTCGGCATCGGCCGCGTTGGCGATCTTGTGCTGCGAATCGAGGAATTCAGGCACCGCGGTCAACGCCCCATCCTGCTGGGTCACCGGAAACGGCGCCGTGCCGCCATTAACGCCGCTGGCCGCGCCGCCGTAGGAAAAGCGCAAACCTTCCGCGCCTGCGCTTGCCGCATATTTCACGCTGTCGTAGCGAACTTGCGCATCGGCGCCGAGTTTGGCGCGTTCCACCGGAGCCAGGCGAGCCAGCATCGATTTCACCTGGCTCGCCCACGCGGCGTCGCCGGCGGGAGAGGCGTCCGGCAAGCGCGATTTGAGCCCCGAGCGGGCGCCGGAATCGAGCCCTAGCGAGGTCGCCGAAGTCGGCGCCAGGCGCAGGATTTCTTCCGCAAAATCGGCCAGCAGGGTGGAGAATTGCGCATCGGCCGGCAGTGCTTCCTTGGCCTGGGCGCCGGCGATGCGAGGCAGTACGGCTACGGCAGCGGCGGACAATGCGCTCAGCAGCAGCTCGCGGCGCGAAAAAGTATTGGGGGTGTCGTTCATGGAATCCTTTTGTTGCTGGGAGAAAAGAATTTATGCGTTGCCGACCTTAGCGCGAGTGCCGGAATGGTGTCAATCGAATTTCACGCCTGCATCCTGATGCGGATTACAGATCCGGTTCCGCGTTTGGGGAGAGCGCGGACCTGGCGCCGGAAAGGATGCGTTTGCCATGAACAGCAAGCTGATGATTTACGCGGGGTGCTACAGATGGGAATGCGGACAGTCGAGAATTCTCCTGCCGAAAAAAAAGCCCCCTGAATTTCTCCAAGGGGCTTTTTTATTACATCATTTCTTCTTCTTGTTCACTGCATCTTTGAATGCTTTACCAGCTGTGAACTTGACAGTCTTGGCTGCGGCAATCTTGATTGCTTCGCCGGTACGCGGGTTACGACCGGTGCGTGCAGCGCGTTTGCCGGAAGAGAACGAACCAAATCCAATCAACTGAACAGTACTACCTTTAGTCACGGCCTTGATCACGTTGTCGACAACGGATTCCAAAGCGCGCTGTGCAGCGGCCTTCGAAATTTCGCAATCAGTGGCAATGGCGTCGATCAATTCGGTTTTGTTCATTTCGTTAAATCCTCAAAAAAAGTGGTGAGTTGCAAATTCTAGCACCGTATTTGCTTGGAATCGGCGATGTAGACTACCGCAAACGCGGGATTGAGACAAATTGCTTTTGAAATTCCGTTTGCAGGCAGTTGTATCTGTAGCACAAAAATCCGGTTTTACGATAAAAAAGAACGCCTTCATGCGTAAATTTTGAGCAAGGCGCCGTCGACCGATGCCCGCAAAGCGCAGTCGCCATGCGGCGCGCCGGACTTGCCGGATCTCCGGCAGCACCATGATCAGCAGCCTGACTTGCGGTTTTTGCGGCGCAGGAAACTAGACCGCGTTGATGTCGGCGGTCTCGAGCACCTGCTTCGGTCCGCCTTGCCGCGCCAGCTTGATCATCGCGCGTCCCATCTGTTCGGTGGTGGTGACGTGCCTGGGGAACAGGCGCCTGGCCAGCGGCAGCAGCGGCGCCGCCAGCGTATAGAACAGCTGGTAGGACCGCGTCTTGGAGCGCACGCCGTGCAGCGGCTGGATCACGCCGGGACGGAACATGAAGGCGGCCTTGATCGGCAAGCGCAGCAAAGCATTTTCGGTGCGGCCCTTGACCCGCGCCCACATGCTGCTGCCGTGCTCGCTGGAATCGGTGCCGGCGCCGGACACGTAGGTCAGGGTCATGCCGGGATTGCCCGCCGCCAGCGTCTTGGCGATGGCCAGGGTGAGGTCGTAGGTGAGTTCGGTATAGCGTTCTTCCGACATGCCGGCCGACGATACGCCGAGGCAGAAGAAGCAGGCGTCGTAACCTTGCAATGCTTCGGCATGGTCGGCGATACGGGCCAGGTCAGGAACCACCAGTTCCTGCAATTTGCCGGAGGCGCCGACGCTGGCGCTGCGGCCGACGGCCAGCACGGATTCAACCTCGGCGTCGAGCAGGCATTCGCGCAGCACGCCTTGCCCGACCATGCCGCTGGCGCCAAACAGGATTACTTTCATTGCAGGTTCCGATCTTGTTGTAGTGCTGACGGCGATCCGATGAATTTATTACACTGCACAGTGTAGTTTCTATTTTCAAGAAAGTAAACTGACAGGTGTAGAATTCGCTTATCCACAATCTTGAAGCACACCATGGCTACAGCCCAACGCCTCACCGACCGCAAACGCGATGCCATCCTCCAGGCAGCGATCGCCGAGTTCCGCGCCAACGGTTTTGAAACCACCAGCATGGACAAGATCGCCGCCCGGGCAGAGGTGTCCAAGCGCACGGTGTATAACCATTTTCCCGGCAAAGAGGAACTGTTCGCCGAAATCCTGATGCAGTTATGGACCAGCAGCGCAGAACAGCATGCACTCAGCTATCGCCATGATAAGCCGCTGCGTCCGCAGTTGCTGGAGCTGATGCAGTCCAAGATGCGCATGCTCAGCGACGGCAATTTCCTCGACCTGGCGCGGGTGGCGATTGCGGCCACCATCCATTCGCCGGAGCGGACCCAGGACATGGTCGCCAAGCTGGGCGAGCGCGAAGAAGGCGTCAATACCTGGATCGCCGCGGCCCAGGCCGACGGCAGGCTGAAGCCGGCCGATCCCGCGTTCGCCGCGCACCAGCTGCAAGGCCTGCTGAAGACTTTCGCGTTCTGGCCGCAGGTCACGCTGGGGCAGCCGCCGCTGGCGGCTGAGCTGCAGCAGCAGGTGGTGGATTCCGCGATAGACATGTTCCTGGCTTATTACGAGGTAGCAGGTAAAAGCCGGTGAAGCTGCCAGCCCAGCGTCAGCCTTGCCGGCCTGCGCCGGCCGGCTGCGGCAGGCGGCCCGGTTCGGCGGCGCAGCCCGAAAAATCCGCGCTCGGCAACGCGGCCGGGCCATACCATTCGTAGACGCCGGCAAAACCGCCGGTGCGCAAGATCCAGGCGCGCTTCTGTTCCTGGTTGATCCAGGCCTGGTGGTTGTAGCCGTCGGCGACGTGGCCGTTTCGGTTCGGCAGGACAACGGCGAGCAGGGATTGGCCCGGCGCTTCGGCCGGCGCGGACACCCGCGGCAGCGCTTGGGTGAAGCCTGAGAAGGAAATGCCGTAACGGCTGATCAAGGCTTCGGCCACGGCGCAATCGGCCCAGGCCGGCAAGGCCGCGCTGGCGGCGATGGCGAAAACGGCTGCACGCATCATGCTGGCGTCCCTCTACGTAACTTGAGCCGATGGGTATTGCGGCCCGGCGTCGACGCCAGGCCGCGGCACGGCAATCAGAAATGCCGTTTGACTATTTCGCCGAATGCTTCTTCGGCGGAACTGCCTTTGAGCATCAGCTCGGTGATTTCGGCGGTATGCTCGCCGATGCCGTCCGGCAGCGCCTGGCGGTTGCTGCGGAAATATTCATAGCGCGCAGCGTCGACCAGATCCTTGGCTTTCATCGCCACCGCACCTCCGCGCGTGCCGCCGCTGCGGCTGACGACGCGGCCGCCGGCGGAGCTGCGGGTGGCCGTGCTGGAGCGGAAACCGCCGGCGGCGATGGCTGCCTTGATTTGTTCCAGCGTGAATACCGGCGTGGCGTTGGCGCCGGTGAATTCATCTTCCTTCGGGTGCAGCAGGTGGTTATTGCTGTCGAACGCCATTTTCTTTTCGGCGCTGTTGGTCAGCTGGTAATACGGACGCGGCCCCGGGCTTGCCAGTCCGAATTGCACGCGGTCGCCGTATACCTCCATCTTGCCCATGACATCTTTCAGGTATGCCGTTGTCAGGGAGTCCATCTTGCCGGTCCAGCGTTTGGTTCTTGTCGTGTTCAAAATGCGTTACTTCCAATAATGATGGCTGCATATTGCAACAGCAGCCGTTTATGAATCGATTGCAGTACGCATTATCTCCCGACACGATTTGCTGGGCATGGCCCACGGCAAAATATATTGTTGCCCGCAGATCATTTTTTCAGGCAGCCCATGCCGGCAAGCGTCGCCTCCAGCGCCACGTCCAGCTCGGTATGCGGCTCGCTGCCGAGCAACTGCAGCAGGCGCCGGTTGTCCAGGCGCAAAGGCTGGCGCCACAGGTAGCTGACCTCGCGCAGTTCGCGGAAAACCGTGACAAACGGCGACGCCAGCGGCAGCAGCCACCAGGGGAAGCGTTTTATCTTCATGCCCGGCTGGCCGGCCACCCGCCCGATGGCAGCCACCATTTCAGTGCCGTCGGCGTCCCAGTGGCCGTTCATGTGGAAGGTATCGAATGCAGCCAGCGACTGTTCGCGCTCGATCAATTGCATCATGGTCTCGGCCACGTCCGGCAGGTAAGCCCACTGGTGGCCGATGCCGCGCTGCCCGGGGTAGGTGACCGCCGTCACCGGCCGGCCCGGCTTGACCATGCCTTGCGAAAACCAGGAATTGGCCAGGTGCGGTCCAAAAAAATCGCCCGCGCGCACTACCAGCGAACGTACTCCGTCCTGCGCGGCCTGGCGCAGCCGGCGCTCCATCTGCACCCGGATCGCGCCTTTGCGGGTGCTCGGGTTTTGCGGCGAGGTCTCGCGCAGGTCGGGAAAGGCGTCCGTGCCGTAGTTGTACACCGTGCCGGGCAAGATGATGCGGGCGCCGGATGCGCGCGCCGCGGCGATGCTGTTTTCTATCATCGGCATCACCAGCTGGGCCCAGTTGCGGTAGCCAGGCGGGTTGACCGCATGGACGATGATGGCGGCGCCGGCGGCGGCGGCCACCACATCCTGCTCCTGCATGGCGTCGCCCTGGCGCCAGACGATGCCGCTGCCGCGGCTGGCGGCGGCCATCTGGTCGGCGCGCCGGTGCAGCGCCCGCACCTGCCAGCCGCGCTGCATCAGTGTTTTCGCCATGGCGCCGCCGATGCCGCCGGTGGCGCCGAGCACCAATGCGATTTGCTGTTTCATGATGTGCACTCCTTTAAAAAAATGTTGTAGGAGTCCAGCGTAACAGTGTAGCTATTAGTTTAAAATTGGCTATCTTCACATATCTTCTATACATATTTGTATGACTATCCAAGAACCTGGATGGGACCTGTACCGGGCGTTCCTGGCAGTGCTGGAAGAAGGCTCGCTGTCCGGCGGCGCCCGCAGCCTGGGGTTGACCCAGCCCACCATGGGACGCCAGATCGAAGCGCTGGAGCTCGCGCTGGGGGTGAAACTGTTCACCCGTTCGCAAACCGGGCTGGCCGCCACCGACATCGCGCTCACCTTGCGGCCATTCGCTGAAAACCTGCGCGCCACCGCCAGCGCCTTGCGCCGCGCCTCGACCGGCGCCGGCGGCGGCGGCACGGTGCGCGTCACGGCGCCGGAAGTGGTCTGCGTCGAGGTCTTGCCGCCGATCCTGACCGCGCTGCGCGAAACGCACCCAGCCATCAAGATTGAACTGGTGGCGTCGAACCGGACCCAGGACCTGCTGCAGCGCGACGCCGATATCGCCGTAAGGATGGTGCAGCCCAGCCAGGCGGCCCTGGTCGCGCGCCGGGTGGGCGCCATTCCGCTCCGCCTGTTTGCGCATCGCCGCTACCTGGACCTGGCCGGCATGCCGGCTAGCATCGCCGCACTGAAACAGCACACGCTGATCGGCTTCGACCAGGAAACCAACTACATCCGCGCCATGCAAAAGCGCGGCCTGCCGCTGTCGCGCGACATGTTTTCGCTGTGCACCGACAACCAGCTGGCGCAGCTGGCGGCGATCCGCGCCGGTTACGGCATCGGCATGTGCCAGGCGCCGCTGGCCAGGCACAACCCGGATTTGTCGCCGGTGCTGCCGGAAACGATCAGGGACCAACTCGAAACCTGGATCGTGATGCATGAAGACCTGCGTTCCAGCGAGCGCTGCCGGATCGTCTTCGACGCCTTGGCCAACGGCGTCTCCCGCTACATAACCGATGCCGACCATCCAGCCAGGACCACGCCATGGACCGACTAAGTGTGATGAGATTGTTTGTCGATGCCTCGACGCTAGGCAGTTTTTCCGCCGCCGGGCGCAAGCACGGCTTGTCGCCGGCCGCCTCCAGCGCCGCCATCCAGCGCCTGGAAACGACGTTGCGGGTCAAGCTGTTCGAACGCACCACGCGCCGCCTGCGGCTGACCGAGGAAGGCCAGCTCTACAAGGAATACAGCCAGCAGGCGCTGGAGCTGATGGACCAGGCCGAGCAGATGCTGCAGGCGGGCAAGAGCCTGGTGCAGGGCACGGTCAGGATTTCGGCGCCGTCGGACCTGGGGCGCAATCTCTTGCTCAGCTATCTCGACGAATTCCAGCGCCAGTATCCGCAGGTGCAGTTCGCCTTGTCGCTGACCGATTCCACCGCCAACCTGGTGCAGGACGATATCGACCTGGCGATCCGCTACGGCATGCCGCCCGACAGCGCCATGGTGGCGCGGCCGCTACTGCCCAACCGGCGCGTGGTCTGCGTAGCGCCGGAATGCGCGGCGCGCGTCGGCCTGCCGCAGACGCCGGAGCAGCTGGCCGGCCTGCCGGCGCTGGTGCTGTTCAACGCCGCCGGGCCGATGAACGAATGGCGCTACCGTGCCGGCGGCAAGCCGAAAGCGGTGCGGGTCAGCCACTACCAGCAGAGCAACGATGGCGAAATCATCCGCAAATGGGCTTTGCTCGGCCACGGTTATGCCTACAAATCGCTGCTCGATATCAGCGCCGATTTGCGGGCTGGCCGGCTAATCACGGTGCTGGATGAATTTTTCACCGAAAGCGCGCCGCTCAACGTGCTGTATCACCGCAGCAGTTTCCAGCCGCCGCGGGTCAAGCTGCTGATCGAGTTTTTGCAGGAGCGTTTCGCCACTGGCTTGGCTCAGGCGGAAGCCGGCGGATAGTCGGTATACCCGGCACGCTCGCCGCCGAACAGGGCAGCGCCATCGTGGCCGGCCAGCGGCAGCTTCTCTGCCAGCCGCCGCGGCAGGTCCGGATTGCCGACAAACGGCCGGCCGAACGCCACCAGGTCCGCCAAGCCTTGTTCCAGGATCCGCGCCGCACGTTCGCTGTCGTAGCGGCCGGCGACGATCAGGCTGCCGTTGAACACCGCGCGCAGGTCGTGGCGGAACTGGTCGGGAATGGTGGGCGCATCATCCCAGTCGGCTTCCGCCAGGTGGATGTAGGCGATGCCGAGGCGGTCCAGGCCGGCGGCGGCGTGCAGGATCGCCGGCACGATTTCGGGATCGGCCATGTCCTTGAAGGTGATGTAGGGCGCAAGCCTGATGCCGAGCCGGTGCGCGCCGATTTCGTCGGCCACTGCGGCCGCCAGTTCCAGCAGGAAGCGGGTGCGGTTTTCGATGGTTCCGCCGTACTGGTCGCCGCGCTGGTTGGAGACGGTGCGCAAGAACTGGTCGACCAGGTAACCGTTGCCGCCATGGATTTCAACGCCGTCGAAACCGGCGGCGATGGCGTTTGCCGCGCCCTGCCGGAAATCGGCGATCACATCCTGGATTTCCGCCACCGACAGCGCGCGCGGCACCGGGCAATCGACCATGCGGCCGACGCCGTCGTCGCCGACGATCCAGACCTGGGTACCGCGCGGCTGTATCGCCGAAGGCGCCACCGGCGCGCCGCCGTCCTGGAATACGCCATGCGAGACCCGGCCGACATGCCACAGCTGCAGGAACATCTTGCCGCCCGCCGCATGCACGGCATCGGTGACCAGCCGCCAGCCGGCCACCTGTGCCGCATCATAGATGCCGGGCGTGAAGGAATAACCCTGGCCCTGGCGCGAAATCTGGGTCGCTTCGCTGACGATCAGGCCGGCGCTGGCGCGCTGCGCATAATATTCGGCCATCATGGCATTCGGTATATCGCCCGGCTGCGAACTGCGGGCGCGCGTCATGGGCGCCATCACGATGCGGTTGGCCAGTTGCAGGCTGCCCAGTTGCACCGGGTCGAACAGAGTGTTTGCTGAAGACATGATTAAATTTCCCGTAAGAAGTGAAGATCGATGCTGCGATCAAGGCTGGATTGCGCCGAATTGCTGCATCAGCGCCAGGTTGTCTTCCAGGTGCCAGTTGTCGGCAATGCGGCCATCGGCTATCCGGTACAGGTCGAAGGCCCGGAAATCGATTGCCTGGCCCTTGCCCTTGAGCTTGCCGAACTGGCCGCTGAAATGGCCGCGGAAGTGCAGGTGGAGCGAGACGCGGTCGCCGGCGACCACCATGTCGTCGATCTCCATGGACAAGTCCGGCACCGCGCTACGGAAGCCTTGCGATGCCTGCAGCGGACCGGCCACGCCTTGCAGGCGTCCGGCGGGCAAAGTGCGGTCGATGAAATCGGGAGCGAGCGCCAGCTGCGCATATCGCTCGTCGCCGGTGTTCCAGAAAGCGGCGTAGCGGCGTGCCGCCAGGATCAGCGGCGCAGCGTCGGCCGGATTGCCGGCGATGGCAAGATGATGCGGTTCAGGCAGGTTGCTGTCGTCGGCCTGGGCGGCCATGCTGCAAACCGCCAGGCTGAACAACGGTGCTGCGACCGCGGCCGACAGCAGGCGACGGGTGGGAAGAAGTACGGATGCCATGAAAAAATCCTCGCTGTTGATTGAACGGTGTACCAATGGAGGCATTGTCCGTTCTAGCGAGGATTTTGATAATTAGGCGCGACATTGAATCATTTGCTTGTTTTTATTGAATATAACCATCCACACGCCGAAGGATTTACGGCAAACACATTCCTGTGCCAGCGCCAAACCGCAGACATGCCAAATTGCAAATCCGGAAAAAAACTGAAGACTTGCCGCCGCTCACGGCAATCTGCATGAACGGCGTCCTGGAATCAGGATAAGGCGGCGTCAGCCGTCGCCGCTTGCTGTTTGCCGCTTTCCGGCGTCACGGCAGAGCGCAGCATTGCCGATGCCGCGTCAAGCCGGCAAGGCTTGCCGAACAGGCGCGCGGAAATCAGGCCGCTTTGCAGGGCGCCGAGGATCGTCATGGCATAGACCGACGGCGCGGCGGGCAATTTGACGCCCTTGTCGGCGACCGCGCGTTCCAGCCGCTGGGTGATCCAGGCTTCGTGCATGCTGTAGAAAGCCTGCAAGGCAGTCAGCACGTTCTGCGGCAGGCTGGTAGCTTCGGCCGCCAGCATGCCGCACAGGCAGACGCGGCCGGTGCCGAGGTTCTTGCGCCACAGCGCCAGGTATTTCTCGACCTGCTCCTTGAGCGGTCCATTGACATCCATGTCGCGCATGATTTCGCCGATATTGGCCGCGTAGGCTTGCACCGCGGCCAGCGCCAGGTCTTCCTTGGTCGGGAAATAATAGTGGATGCTGGAAGTCTTGACGCCGACCAGCTCGGCCAGGTCGCGGTAGCTGAAGCCGTTATAGCCGCGCGTACCCAGCAAGACCAGCGTGTGCTCCAGCAATTGTTCGCGTACGGGGGAAACGGCCTTCATGATTTTTTTACCTATAAAGAGATAGCGATACACGATACCGGCAAAGGCAGCCGGATTTCAGGCAGCCGCGCTTGCTGCTGCCATGCTACGTCTTTTATACCCCGGCCGGCAATATTCTGACTTCTGACGGCACGGACGTGGAATCTAAAATCAAAAAGACGCTACGTCTATATATTATCTACTGAAAGGTAGATAATCAAGGCGTTTATGGGCTTGCCTGCCTTTTGAAAATCAATTGTCGTTATTATTAAATTCTATTTGACTACCTAGCAGTAGATAACTATAGTTACATCACAGTAGTTGCAGACACGTTGTTTTTAGCAGTTAGCGACCCAGGTTTGGTTTTTATTCAGCAACAACTGGATCGCACGACGTGCCCGGACTGCCGGCGGTGGATTAGTGGGCTGGAAAGCGTCAAATATGAAAGACGCTTTTTATTTTCCCGGTTTATCTATCTAGTGATAGATGCAAATCAAATCCTCGCCGGCAGCCAGGACGGTGCAGCAGCAATGCTTATCCGTCAGTTCATGCGCTTGTGCGACCGCTGCATTTGGCACTTTGTCATTCACTTAAAAAGAAAGAACCATCATGAAAACCCAACTGATCGCCGCATTGGCACTGGCTGCAATTGTTTCAGCTCCTTCATTCGCTTCCGACAACGTCACCCCGCTCACCCGCGCTCAAGTCCAGGCTGAACTGGCCCAAGCCCGTGCTGCCGGCCAACTCGATTTCGCCGGTTCGCAATATCCGGTGTTCCTGCCGTCCAACGCCCAAAGCTCGGCCACTGGCAATACAGCCAGTGGTAAAACCCGTGCTGAAGTGCAGGCAGAACTGGCAAAAGCCCGCGCTGCCGGAGAACTCGATTTCGCCGGTTCGCAATATCCCGTGTTCACCGTCTCCAGCACTGCTGGCAAGAGTCGTGCTGAAGTCCGCGCAGAACTGGCTGACGCCCGGAACTCCGGCCTGATCAATTTCGCCAACTATCCGCTTGAAACAAACACAGGCAATTGATCGCATGCAGTCCATTCCCGGCGGCATGCGGGGAGCGTTGCAAATGACAAAACCCGCGCCTCATGAGGAGTGCGCGGGTTTTTTATTGTCGCCGCTTTTGTGCCGGAGCCTCAGGTCCGGCCCAGGTGCTTGACCATGAAGTCGACGAAAGTACGCACCCGCAGCGACAGATGGCGGGCGTGCGGATACAGCAGGATGAAGGGCCGCGTACTGCCGCCGAACTGCGGCAGCAGTTCGACCAGTTCGCCCTGCTGCAGCGCCTGCTCGACCACGAAGCGGTAAGTTTGCACCAGCCCCGCGCCGCCGCGCGCCAGGGTGGCGACGGCGAGCACGTCTTCCGAGCAGCAATAGCCGCCATCGGTCACGATATCGGCCTCCTTGCCGTCGACCATGAAAGTCCAGGGAATGCGGCGGCCGGTGCTGGGCCG
Organism: Collimonas sp. GW821-FHT07E08; assembly: GCF_059418905.1. NCBI lineage: Bacteria > Pseudomonadati > Pseudomonadota > Betaproteobacteria > Burkholderiales > Oxalobacteraceae > Collimonas > Collimonas sp. GW821-FHT07E08. Next base: position 205,095 of record NZ_JBWKQR010000012.1, read on the forward strand.
TTCGAACTGGATGCAATCGTGCCGCTCCAGGTCGGCCAGCGTCTGCAGCGCCGGCGACCGCTGCAGGTAAGACGGCGCCGCCACCAGCACCAGCTCGGCGTCTTCCAGCTTGCGCGCGATCAGGTTGGAATCCTCCGGCGCACGGCCGCGGATCGCCAGGTCGTAGCCTTCGTCGGCAAAATCGATATTGCTGTTGCTCAGGTGGACATCGATCCGCACCTGCGGGTATAGCGCGCGAAACTGCGGCAGCAAGGGCAGCAGGCGATAGTGGCCGAACGGCGTCGGCATGCTGATGCGCAGCAGCCCGGCCGGCGCCGCCTGCTCGCCGGTCACCTCGCGCTCCGCGTCCACCAGCTGCGACAAAGCCTGGCGGCACTGCTCGAAATACACGCGGCCGCTATCGGTCAGGCGGATCTGGCGCGTGGTCCGCACAAACAGGCGCACGCCCAATCTCTCCTCCAGCCGCGACACCGACCGGCTCACGGCCGCAGGCGTGACGCTGGCCGACATCGCCGCCGCCGTGAAACTCCCCAGTTCGGCGGCCAGGCAAAACAGCTCGATGCTGCCCAGCAGGATGTCGTCGAAATTGCGTTTCATGAAAGCGCCTTATTCATTACATGGTGTATCAAGTTAATTGTGAAAACCTGTATTTATCTACCAATACCGCATAAGTATAGTGCATCACATCGGGACCAGAGAGCCCGCCTAACCACAAGGAGTATCACCATGAACAGCAACCGGAAAACCGTCATCATCACCGGCGCCTCCAGCGGCATCGGTTTCGCCCTGGCCGAGGCGTACCTGCAGCGCGGCTATAACGTGGTCGGCAACGCCCGCACCATCGAGCGCCTGCTGGCGGCCGCCGAAAAACTCGGCAATCCGCCCAATTTCCTGGCGGTGGCCGGCGATATCGCCCGGCCGGCAACGGCGAAAGCGCTGTTCGAGCGCGCCATTGCGGCGTTCGGCAAGGTCGACATCCTGGTCAACAACGCCGGCGTGTTCATCGCCAAGCCGGTCGGCGACTATACCGAGGACGATCTCGATGCCCTGGTAAGCACCAACCTGAAGGGCTTTTTCTATCCATCGCAGCAGGCTGCCGCACACATGGCCGCCAACAAGAGCGGACATATCGTCACCATCAGCGCCAACATCGCAATGCAGCCGACCGTAAAAGTGCCGGCATTGCTGCCGGTGCTGATCAAGGGCGGCCTGATCAATGCCACGCGGGCGCTGGCGATCGAACTGGCGGCGTCCAACGTGCAGGTCAACACGGTAGCGCCCGGCATCATCCAGACGCCGCTGCACGGCGACTATGAAAATTCGCGGGCCTTCTTCAACACGCTGTCGCCTTCAGGCCGCACCGGCAGCACCAAGGACGTGGTCGACGCCGTGCTGTACCTGACCGATGCCGGCTTCATTTCCGGCGTAGCATTGCCGGTGGACGGCGGCGCCACCGCCGGCACCTGGTAATTCCAGGCGAAAAAAAAGCGGGCCGATGCCCGCCCTCAAACCATTTACTCCAGGAGTTCCAGCATGCCATACGTCAATATCCGCGTCACCCGCGAAGGAGTCACCGCGGAACAGAAACAGCAACTGATTGCCGGCGTCACCGAGTTACTGGCGCGCGTGCTCAACAAGAAACCGGCCACCACCTTCGTCGTCATCGATGAAGTCGATACCGACAACTGGGGCGCGGGCGGCGAAAGCGTCACCGTCATCCGCAAACGCGAAGCGGCGGCGGGTTAGCCCTCGGCCGTCGGCGAAAAGGGCCGGCTAACCGCCGGCCGGCAGTTTCCGGAAGAACTCAGACAGCTTGGGCAAGTCCGAAAAAGCTACATTGAAACGGAACCAGGCGTGTTCCGGTTGCGATACATAAAAGAATTCTCCCGGCGCCAGCCAGATGCCCTGCTGCAAGGCCAGGTCGCCGATTGCCTTGGCGCTCAACGCCGCATGCGGCATCCTGGCCCAATAAAACATGCCGCCGCGCGGCGGGCCGAACGGCAGCAGGCCGACTTCCTCCAGCCTGGCGCTGACCTGCGCCTGCGCGGTGAGCAAGGTGCTGGCCAGGCGCTCGACGTGCCGCCGGTGATGGCCTTCGGTCAGCGCGTTGTACACCAGCCGCTCGGTGATTTCGGAATTGGTCAGGGTCAAGACCATCTTGGTGCGCGCAAATTCCTTGGCGAGGTCCGCCTGGCAGGCGATGAAACCCAGCCGCAGCGAGGGGGCGATGGTCTTGGAAAAACCGCTGACATAGATCACGCGCCGCAAACCGTCCAGCGCCGCCAGCATCGGATCGGTGGCTTGCGCCAGCTCGCGGTACAGATCGTCTTCCACCACCCAGAAGCCATGCCGTTCGGCGGATTGCAGCACCCGCATTGCACAGGCCGGGGTGTAAGTGGTGCCGGTCGGATTCTGCAGTACCGGGTTGGTGAAAAAAATCTTCGGCCGGTGGATCTGCGCCAGCTCTTCCAGCCGCTCCAGGTCGACTCCGCTCACGGTGCGCGGTACGCCGACCACATGGATGTCGGCCAGCCGCAGCATGGCGATCAGGTTGCAATAACCGGGCTCTTCGATGAACACGGTGTCGCCCGGTTTCACCAGGGTGCGCATGATCAGGTCCAGCGCCTGGGTGACGCCATGGGTGGTGATTACCTGGTCCGGGCCGATGTCGAGCGACCAGTTGGCGAACGATTTGGCGATCGTCTGCCGCAGCGGGCCGTAACCGAACGGATGGCCGTAGCCCACCTGCTGGGCGCCGGGCGAGCGGATGATGCGCCGCTCCGCCGCATGCAAACCCTCGCCGTCGAGCATGCTGCTTGGCAGCCAGCCGCAGCCGGCCTTGATCGGCACCCGCTCGTCGGCAAACACTTCGGAAAACAGCCAGGCCGAATCGATCACCGGATTGGGCATGATCGAAGGCATGCCGCTGCTCTCGGGCTGCTCGCGCTTGGCGATGAAAAAACCGGAACCGCGCCGCACGATCAGCAAGCCGTTGGCCACCAGCCGTTCATAAGCTTCGACGATCGTCGAGTTGCTGACTCCCTGCTGCAGCGCGAACTGGCGGATCGACGGCAGCCGTTCGCCCGGCCGCAGCTTGCCGTTTTCGATCATGCGGCCGAGGCCCGCCACCACCTGCTCGACCAGGCTCAGCGCCGACTGCGGCTGCAACAGCGGGGGAAAACGCGAAACCTGGGTGTCAGTCATAGGCCCCTCAAGTGTATTCAGTACAGATTGCTATCGGCAACAGTACACTTTCCGCAATTTGTACAAAGTGTATCTAACAATCTGGATTGTAGCTGCAATAATCGACGCCATGGCGAAACTTCGCCAACCATCGTCAATCACCGCAACCGAGCCCATCATGCACACACAACAATCGGATCAGGACCTGTCGGCATTCTGGATGCCATTCACCGCCAACCGCCAGTTCAAGGAAGCGCCGCGCATGTTCGTCTCGGCCAAAGGCATGTATTACCAGACCGACGACGGCCGTCCGATACTCGACGCCACCGCCGGCCTGTGGTGCGTCAACGCCGGCCATTGCCGCGCAGAGATCACCGCCGCCGTGACGCGGCAGATCGGCAGCATGGATTACGCGCCATCGTTCCAGATGGGACATCCGCTGGCGTTTGAAGCCGCGCGCAAGGTAGCAGGGCTGATGCCCGCCGGGCTGGACCGGATTTTCTTCACCAATTCCGGTTCGGAAGCGGTCGACAGCGCACTCAAGATTGCCCTGGCTTACCACCGCGCGCGCGGCGACGGCCAGCGCACGCGCTTCATCGGCCGCGAACGCGGTTATCACGGCGTCGGTTTCGGCGGCATCTCGGTCGGCGGCATCGTCGGCAACCGTAAGGCCTTCTCGGGCAACCTGATGCCCGGCGTCGATCACCTGCAGCACACCCTGAATATCGCCGAAGCCGGCTTCAGCCGCGGCCAGCCGGCTTGGGGCGGGCACCTGGCGGATGAACTGGAACGGCTGGTGACGCTGCACGACGCCTCCACCATCGCCGCGGTCATCGTCGAGCCGCTGGCCGGTTCGACCGGCGTGCTGATTCCGCCGGCGGGTTACCTGGAGCGCTTGCGCGAGCTGTGCAGCAAGCACGGCATCCTGCTGATTTTCGATGAAGTGATCACCGGGTTCGGCCGCCTCGGGGCGCCCACCGCCAGCGCCTATTTCGGCGTCACGCCAGACCTGATCACGCTTGCCAAGGGCATCAACAACGCCGCCATTCCAATGGGCGCGGTGGCGGTGAAACGCGAGATCCACGACGCCGTGGTGCAATCCGCCGCCGCCGGCGCCATCGAGCTGATGCACGGTTATACCTATTCCGCCCATCCGGTGGCCGCCGCCGCAGCCATTGCCGCCATCGACTTGTACCAGAGCGAAGGCTTGTTCGAGCGGGCGCGCGGATTGTCGCCGCTGTTCGAGAAAGCCGCCCATGGCGTGGCCGGCGCGCCGCACGTCAAGGATATCCGCAACCTCGGCCTGGTGGCCGGGATCGAGCTGGAACCGCGGCCGCAGGCGCCGGGCGCGCGCGCTTACGAAGTATTCCGCAAGTGTTACGAAAAGGGCGTGATGGTGCGCTACACCGGCGACATCCTGGCTTTCTCGCCGCCGCTGATCGTCCAGCCGGAAGAAATCGAACGCATGTTCAGCACAGTGCGCGAAGCACTCAACGAAACCAGATAATCGGGACTTACCATGAGCACTCCTCAAGTCAATCACTTCATTTCCGGCGCGTTGGCGGCCGGCCGCTCCGAGCGTTATTCGGACGTCTACAATCCGGCCACCGGCGCCGTGGTCGCCCAGGTTGCGCTGGCCTCGGCGCAGGAAGTGGACAAAGCCGTCGCCAGCGCCCGCGCAGCGTTCCCGGCCTGGGCCGAAACCTCGCCGCTGCGCCGCGCCCGCATCATGTTCAAGTTCAAGGAACTGCTGGAACAGCATCACGACCAGCTGGCGGCCCTGATCACGCGCGAACACGGCAAAGTGTTTTCCGACGCCAAGGGCGAAGTGGTGCGCGGCATCGAAGTGGTGGAGTTCGCTTGCGGCATTCCACACCTGCTGAAGACCAGCCACACCGACAATATCGGCGGCGGCATCGACAACTGGAACCTGCGCCAGCCGCTGGGCGTGGTGGCCGGCATCACGCCGTTCAACTTCCCGGTGATGGTGCCGATGTGGATGTTCCCGGTGGCGATCGCCTGCGGCAACTGCTTCATCCTGAAACCGTCCGAGCGCGATCCTTCGGCCAGCCTGCTGATCGCCGCCCTGCTCAAGCAAGCCGGCCTGCCGGACGGTGTCTTCAACGTGGTGCAAGGCGACAAGACGGCTGTCGATGCCTTGCTGGCGCATCCCGATGTACAGGCGTTGTCGTTTGTCGGTTCAACCCCGATTGCGGAATACATCTACACCGAAGGCGCACGCCGCGGCAAACGCGTGCAGGCGCTGGGCGGCGCCAAGAACCACCTGGTGGTGATGCCGGACGCCGATCTCGAACAGGCGGTCGATGCTTTGATCGGCGCCGCCTACGGTTCGGCCGGCGAGCGCTGCATGGCGATCTCGGTGGCGGTCGCGGTGGGCGACGTCGCCGACCGCCTGGTGGAGCGGCTGGCGCAACGCGCCGCCGCGCTCAAGATCGGCAACGGCGACCAGGCCGATTCCGAGATGGGGCCGCTGGTCACCGCCGTGCACAAGGCCAAGGTCGAAGCTTATATCGCCAAGGGCGTTGAAGAGGGCGCCAGGCTGCTGGTCGATGGCCGCGGCCACAGCGTTGCCGGCCACGAGAACGGTTTTTTCGTCGGCGGCACCCTGTTCGACCATGTGACCCCGGAAATGACCATCTACAAGGAAGAAATCTTCGGCCCGGTGCTGTCGGTGGTGCGGGTGCCGGACCTGGCCAGCGCGGTAGAACTGGTCAATGCCCACGAATTCGGCAACGGCGTTTCCCTCTTTACCAGCGACGGCGGCGTGGCGCGCGCATTTTCACGGCAGATCCAGGTCGGCATGGTCGGCATCAACGTGCCGATCCCGGTGCCGATGGCCTGGCATTCCTTCGGCGGCTGGAAACGTTCGCTGTTCGGCGACCACCATGCTTACGGCGAGGAAGGGATCCGCTTCTATACCCGCTACAAGAGCATCATGCAGCGCTGGCCGGACAGCATCGCCAAGGGCGCCGAGTTCACCATGCCGGTGGCCAAGTAAACCGGCTTGCCCGGAGCGGCTGGCAGCCGGCGCTCCGGCTCAATTGTTATCCGGCTTAAGCACCCAGTCCGAAACGCCATCTTCCACCTGAAATCCCTGCGCCTTGATTTCCTGGCGCAGGCGATCGGCTTCCTGCCACTGCTGCGCTTCGCGCGCGGCCTGGCGCTGGCCGGCCAGCGCCTTTACCGCTGCGGGAATTTCATGGCTGGACGGACGCCAGTTGTCCAGGTCGAATCCCAGCACCTGGTCCATGGCGCGCAATGTGGCTTTGCGCACGGCGGCATCGCCCTCGCTGCGCACCAGCTCCCAGACGACGGTCAATGCACGCGATGAATTTAGGTCGCTGTTGACGGCATCGCGAAAGCGCTCCAGGAAAACCTGGTCAGGCTGCATCCCGTCGGGCCAGCGATGGTACGCTTCCCGCAAGCGATGCAAGGCAGTCGCCGCCGCCTGCAGTCCGTCCCAGCTGAATTCCAGCTGGCTGCGGTAATGCGCCGTCAGGCACAGGTAGCGGTAGGCCAGCGGATCGATGCCGCGCTCGGCCAGCGACTGGAGGCGCAGGAAATCGCCGCCCGACTTGGACATTTTTTCGCTACCGGTTTGCAGGAAATAACCATGCATCCAGAAATTCGCCAGGCGCGTGCCATGGCAGGCTTGCGTCTGCGCTATCTCATTGCTGTGATGGACCGCGATATGGTCTTCGCCGCCGCAATGGATATCGAACCAGCTGCCGAGATGCGCCGCCGACATCGCCGAGCATTCGATGTGCCAGCCGGGAAACCCGCGGCCCCAGGGACTGTCCCACTCCATCTGGCGCCTGGCATCGGCAGGGCTGAATTTCCATAAGGCGAAGTCGGTCGGGCTGCGCTTTTCTCCTATCGCCACGCGCACGCCTGCCTGCAAGGCGTCACGGTCGAGCCGGGCCAGGTAGCCGTAGTCGCTTTGGCGGCTGGTGTCGAAATAGATGCCGTCCCCGGTGCGATAGGCATATCCTTTTTCTTCCAGCGCCTGGATAAAGGCAATCTGCTGGGGAAGGTATTCGGTGGCGCGGCACCAGGTCTCCGGCTCCAGCAGGTTGAGGGCGCGGCAATCCGCCATGAATGCGGCGCTGTAAAACGCCGCTATTTCCCACGCGCTCTTGCCGCTGCGCCGGCTGCCTTTTTCCATCTTGTCTTCGCCTTCATCGGCATCCGAGACCAGGTGGCCGACGTCGGTGATATTGACCACGTGCTGCACACGGTAATGGTTAAAGCTCAGCGTACGGCGCAGCAAATCCTCGAAAACATAGGTGCGCAAATTGCCGATGTGGGCGTAATCGTAGACCGTCGGTCCGCAGCAGTACAAGCCGACGCGCCCCGGGACAATGCTTTCAAAGCGCCTGACGCGGCGCTCCCAGCTATCGTACAGATGGAGTTCCATGCGATTCTTTTTAAAAACCAGTTAAGGGCGCCAGGGAAAAACAACCTGGCCGTGCACAGGCCAGCGGGCGAGGAAAATCAGGCGCGCTGCATTGGCGTCGTGCAGCGGCAACAACGTGCGCAGACGCGGGAGCGGGGAGAGAAGAGGGATAACGTAAGCATCGCTTATACTAACTTGTAGCGCTTTTCCCGGTCAAGCCTCTGCACTGGTCCTGGCCGGAAGCATCATTTATCACTATCCGGAGCGAACCACGATGAAGCAGCGGAAACTGGGATCAAGCGGGCTGGCGGTATCGGCGATCGGCCTTGGCTGCATGGGCATGAGCACTGCCTACGGCGCGGCCGACGAAGCCGAATCTGTCGCCACGCTGGAACGGGCGCTGGACTTGGGCATCAATTTTTTCGACACCGCCGAGCAGTACGGCCCCTATGAAAACGAAGCGCTGCTGGGACGCGTCTTCAAAAGCCGCCGGCATGAGGTGGTGCTGGCCACCAAATTCGGCTTCAAGATTGAGAATGGCGTCACCACCGGCATCACCAGCGAGCTCAGCCATATACGGCGCGCGGTGGAAGGTTCGTTGCGCCGCCTCGGCACCGACTACGTCGATTTGCTGTACCAGCACCGGGTCGATCCGGCGGTGCCGATTGAAGACGTGGTCGGCGTCATGGCTGACCTGGTGCGCGAAGGCAAGGTGCGCTACCTGGGCTTGTCCGAGGCTGGCGCCGCGAATATCCGCAAAGCCCATGCGGTGCATCCGATCAGCGCATTGCAAAGCGAATACTCGCTATGGGAACGCAACCTGGAAGCCGATATTTTTCCAGTCCTGCACGAGCTCGGCATCGGCCTGGTGCCGTTCAGCCCGCTCGGCCGCGGCTTCCTGAGCGGCACGGCGCAGCGCGCGGAGAGTTATCCGGAATCCGATTTCCGCCATCGCGATCCACGCCTGCAGGGCGACAATTTCGACGCCAACATGCGGGCCGCAAAAGTGGTCGGCGAGATCGCCGCGGCGAAGGGGACGAGCAGCAGCCAGGTGGCGCTGGCCTGGGTGCTGCAGCAGGGCGCCGACATCGTACCGATTCCCGGCACCAAGCGCCGCGCTTACCTGGAGCAGAACGCCGGTGCGGTCGAAGTTATGCTGTCCGCCAGCGAAACCGCGTTGCTGGAAGACGCTTTGAAGCAGGTGGCCGGGGAACGTTATAGCAAGGAACGCATGGCCTGGGTCGACCGTTAGTATCTACTGGCAGGCCGCTCCGTTGCATACATTGCGATCGGCGGCGGCTGGCTTCAGGTTGGTTTGCGCGGCGTTGCCGTTGTTGCCCTTGAACTGGTTGTTGCTGAAAGTGGAATAGCCATATGCAGCCAGTCCCAGCATCTGGTTGCCGCGCATCATGCTGTTGCGCACCTTGAGATCGACGCCGAAGATGCCGTCGCCGCCATTCGCTTCGGCAACGCTGTTGCTGATCGAACCGCCGAACAGCACCGCGCCGCCATGGCCGTTCCTGGCCATCACTACCCGGTCGAGGCTGGCCGCATTGGTTTCCAGGTAGACGCCGTAATTTCCCATGCCCTGGATGATGCCGTTCCTGACCGAGATGCCGCTGCGGTTGACCGCATGCACACCATTTCCGCTGCCGCCCGGCCAGCACGGCGCCGGCAATTGCTGGCAGCGAACCGGTCCCTGGATGGCGTGGCCGTTGAGGTCCAGCGTCACGTTGTCGGCGTTGATCTCGATTGCGGTGGTGTTGGCGTCAGGTACTTTCAGGTTGCCTGACAGCCGGTAATATCCGGGTTCGTCGATGACCACCAGGAAACCCGGCTTGTCGGCGCGATCGGGAGCGATCATGGTGGCTCGCCCGGCCGCCGCGCTCATGCCGGGAATCAACAGCGCGGCCAGCAGCGCCGTCGCTACGCATTGCTGCAGGCTATCACTCATAAGGCCGCTCTTCATTGTTCGTGAGCCGCTTCCGGCTCCCCGGAAAATATCGACAGTTTCAATGGCCGCACCGCCCCCATCCAGATCGCATGGTCGCGATGATCGCGCAGGTCGTCGCCGGTGAGCGGATGGACGAACACCACCAGGCCGGCGCGATGCAAGGCCAGCCATGGGATCACTTCGCCAAACAGCGGCGCATCGAAAGCCAGCTGGCAGCTCCAGTCCGGATGCGGCCCGACAGGGCGCTGGTGGACTCGGCCCATGGCCAGCGCAAACCGGCGCGCCGCCTCTTCGCACAAAGCTTGCGCCTGCGCCAGGGTGCCGGCATCGAAGTAGATGTGGGCGTGGTAGCCGGTGATGCTCGGCGCGGATGGTTCGGTCATGCAGGAAGCTCCAGGATGTGGGATCGGGACTGCGCGCAGATGCGCTCGGCGCAGGCTGTTTTTTGTATGGTTATTGCTGCGCTTCTTGCTGCGTTAACAATAAAGAATACCCTCTTTTCCATAGCCAGGGAAATTGCATCGGCAAGACCGGAATCCTGCTTGTCTTTCTGATCATTTCCATCGCAATGAAGGCCGGCATGATCACGCATGGAGCCACGGTTTCGCACCTACTGGAAGAAAATAATACGGGCTTTGTGCGGTGACGTACTTAACATTCCAGTCCAGGCAGGTAATCTGCTTTTATCGGCTTGCCTTGAAGAGCTGCGCCAGAAAATATCCCATGAAACCACCTATCATGCCCGCCGACGCGAGCCCGGCCGCCGCTCCTGAAACAAGTACGGCGGCGGATGCGCCGATGACCGGGCCGCTGGCGCCGCTTTCCGCTACCGGTTCCACCAATGTACGTAACCTGTGCCTGAGGGTGCTTACCGTCCTGGCGCTGGTGTTTGCGCTGCAATGGGCGCAGAGTTTCCTGATTCCGCTGGTATTCGGCATTTTCATCGCCTACACCCTCAATCCGCTGGTGGCGTCGCTGGAACGCATCCGCATCCCGCGCCTGGTCGGCACTTGCATCGTGATGGCGGCCTTGCTGCTTGGTCTGGCGCAGGTTGCCTACTCTTTGCGCGGCGAGTTCCAGTCGATCGTCGAGCGCTTGCCGACCGCCGCCCATCAGCTGGCGCGCTCCATGGCCAGCATCCAGGCCAGGACGCAAGGCCAGGCCAGCACCATCCAGAAAATGCAGGCGGCGGCAAACGAAATCCAGACCGCCGCCGGCCAGGCTGCCGGCGTAAAGCCGGATCCCAAACGGCAAGCCAGTCCCGCACCGCCATCGTTTCAGCTGGGCGAATGGCTATGGACCAGTTCGATGGGTGCCATGCTGTTCCTGGGCCAGGTGGTGATGGTGATCTTCCTGGTGTTTTTTCTCCTGTTGTCGGGCGATACCTTCAAGCGCAAGCTGGTGAAGCTGACCGGGCCGTCGCTTTCCAACAAGAAGATCGCCGTCAACATCCTGTTCGACATCAATACGTCGATCCAGAGCTACATGTTCATGCTGCTGGTGACGAATGGCTTGCTGGCGGTCTTGATGTGGATCGCGTTTCGCCTGATTGGACTTGAAAACGCCGGCGCCTGGGCTGTTGCGGGCGGTTTCCTGCATGTCATCCCGTACTTCGGTCCGCTCCTGATCGCTGTCGCTACCGGCCTGACCGCATTCATGCAGTTCGAATCGTTCTCGATGCTGCTGCTGGTGTCAGCCACGACACTGGCCATTGCGACCCTGATCGGCACGTTCGTGACGACCTGGATGATCGGCCGCATCGCCAAGATGAATGCGGCGGCGGTGTTCATCGGGCTGCTGTTCTGGGGCTGGCTGTGGGGCGTATGGGGAATGCTGCTGGGCATTCCGATCATCGTCATCGTCAAGGTCATCGCCAAGCATGTCGACCGCATGCATCCGGTCGCCGAACTGCTGGGCGATTAGCCGATCCGGTACGGACGCAGTGAAGGGATAAAAAAACGGCATCCGAAGATGCCGTATCAAACCAGGTTAGAGGCGGGAATTAAAGCGAGATCTTGGCGATCTTGGCGCCTTGCAGCGAGACGCCCGCGATCAGGCCGCCGTTGGTAGTCACGAAGCCGATGATCGGCTGTTGCGCGGTGTTGGTGTCGATGCTGCCGTTGGCGCCGATGTTAGCCAGCGCGACGGTAGCATCGGCGCCGACGGTCCAGCCGTTGCTGTTGCGGAATTTATCGAGCGCGTCCTGCGTCATGAACAGCAGCACGATGGCTTTCGATTGCGCCCCGGCCTGGAAGCCGATGGAACCGGCCGTGGTGCTGTAATAACCCTCAGTGCGGCCGCCTACGCGCAATGCGCCCTTGCCGTATTCACCGCCGATCACAAAGCTGGCTTGCAGCACTGCAGGGAATACCAAGACGCCCTTGGCGCGCGCTACCAGTTCACGCGAAGCAGGCGCGGTCTGATACAGTTTGGACAAAGTGGCATCCACTCCGGCATTGACGTCGTTGCGGCTGGTTTGCGAACTGGCGTCCTTGCCCGGCATGGTAGTGGTGCAACCGGCGAATGTCAGGCTGGCCATTGCGACGGCAACGGCTGCCAAGCCCTTGGAAGGGAATGAGGATTTTTTTTGCATTTTTTTCTCCATCAAAAATAATAATTGGACAACGTTATGAATTGTATATTGCGTTGCAAGACATCTGCATGAACAGCATTTTTGACTGAGCTTCCATGACCTCCCAGCTCCTGACGGTATCCCTGGTTGAACCGGCCGCTACGAAGGCGACGCCGCGGCATCCAAGCTGCGGCGCATCATTATCCGCAATCATGGTTTCACTCTAGGCGGGATGTAAGATTGCATCTGTACGGTAGCACACATTCAAACAGCAATTACTTGCCTGTCTCCGACGCTTGAGGACGGCAAGCCTTGATCACAGCAAGAGGAATCCGCAATGAACGAATACAACGCCAATCCGCAGCCCAGGCTCTACCTGGACGACCTGAAAGCCGGCGACCGCTTCAGCAGCGCCGAACATGCGCTGGATGAACAGCAGATCCTGGAGTTCGCCCGCCAGTTCGACCCCCAGCCTTTCCACCTGAGCGACGCTGCCGCCAGGAACACCCTGTTCGGCGGCCTGGCAGCCAGCGGCTGGCATACCGCCGCCATCACCATGCGCCTGCTGGTCACCAGCGGCATGCCGCTGCAGGACGGCATCATCGGCGCCGGCGGCGAAATCAGCTGGCCGCAGCCCACCCGCGCCGGCGATATCCTGCGCGTGGAAAGTGAAATCATCGAAATCACGCCATCGCGCTCACGCCCGGACCGCGGCATGGTCAAGCTGCGCAGCGAAGTGCTGCAGCTGTTCGTGTCGAAGCTGGTGGTGTTCCGCAAACCGGCAGCTGCGTGAAATCGCCTGCAGATCTACAATAAAGTTTTTTGAGCGAGCGCCAAGATGATACGCATCCGTGAAATCGACCACCTTGTATTGCGCGTGACCGACCTTGATCAGATGCTGCACTTTTACTGCGATGCGCTCGGCTGCGCCGTTGACCGCCGCCTGGACAACATCGGCCTGGTCCAGCTGCGCGCCGGCAGCGCCATGCTCGACCTGATTCCGGTCGGCGGCAAGCTTGGCAGCGCGGGCGGCGCGGCGCCGGGGAAGGAAGGGCGCAACCTCGATCATTTCTGCTTTCGCGTGGAGCCCTTCGATGAAGCGGCGATTCGCGCTCATCTTGCCGCCCATGGCGTGGCGGCTGGCGAACTTGCGTCGAGAAACGGAGCGGAAGGGGAAGGGCCGTCGATTTATGTCACGGATCCGGAGGGGAATGTGGTTGAGCTCAAGGGGCCGCCGTATGACTAAGGGGTTGGAGGCTTGCGCTTCTTTGGAGGCTTACGCTTCTTGCTGGAGCCAGAAAAAGGACGTTCGAATACCAGCCACCAAAGAAAAGAAAAGAAATACACCGTTAACAGTCCGAGAATCGCGGCGGCCCAAGGAGATATTTTGGACGCTGAATCCTTTGATGAAGCGGTTGCAAAATAAAAAAAAGTCCCCAGGAAAATTGCGCCTGTGTGTACCAGTATCTTGAATTCCCCTTCCGGAGTATTAATCGAAAAAAGAAGTTTCACGATATCTCGAAAATCGAAAAGCAGGAAAGCACTCAATATGAGAAGTATCCCCACCCATAGTGAAAACCAGTTCTCACCGTGATCTTTATACGTTACGGCAAAAATCCCAAACGCGATCAGCATCAAAACTGCCGTACGTAGAAATTTTAAGAGGGCTGCGCGCATATTACGAAGAATTTTTCCGCCGAGGATTAAACACAAGCCAGAATGCGGTCGCCACAGAGGCAATTAACCATAGCGCCAATACGCCAAGAATCCAATTTTTAGAAAGCAATTTTCTAAACGTCATTGATAGGGCTGCTCATCAAAGGGGGATTACTCCGTTCCCGGCGTTCGTCCGCTTCAATTCGGAACCGGGGGATCTCGATACGTTTCGTCAATTGCTATACCTTTGGCCTTGAGTTCAGTTTCCTTTTGCGCACGCGTAGCAGCGAATTTCGTCAGGACAGCGGGTAACAGCTCTTTCCAGTGTTGGCGATCTTCGGGCTTCACATAGCCTCGGAATTCTTCCAAGTCAGTTTTGACGTTAAAGCTAAGCAGGTAGGCGCCAGGCTTGGCGGGATCGGTCAAGGTCCGCTCTCGGGTAAAACGCACGGTCAGGTAAACATGGTTCGCATAAAAGCGCCAATAGGTGTTGCTCTCAATATGCATCCATTCATCTAACGTAGGTGTGTAGCTCGGATCAAGCCCGATGAATTGATCTGTGCCAAGCACATAGTCGAATCGCGCCTTGCCTTTTAGACGTGGATCGCTCATGGGTGTGATCGGCTGCCATCCCTTGCCTATCAACGACTGCAACAGCGCATAGGTTTTACTTCGTGCTTCGTCATGCGCGATGAGATCAGAGGACGTGATGCCTCCCTTGATATCGATTTCTGAAAGCCCTTCATTTGCCAAGCCGCCCAAATCTTGACCCGCAGAGATACCCAAGACGTCTTCGATCACAAACGAATTCTTGTCATGCTCAATCGTAATAACTCCATGCGGAAGAGTATTCCAATCAATCTCGTAAAAATCCATCCCTACCGGCTGATGCTCAACTTTGACCAACTCAGGGTAACGCTTTAAAAAGTCCGAGCCCTGCTCGCCGATTTTGATCGTGATTTGTTGAGACATGGTGTTAGCTTTCTTTTCTACAATGTTGTCAGGGGATGTGGTTGTTTTTTCCTCGCAGCCTGCCAATAGAAACAAGCCAACGAGAATAAATTTTAACGAACGAAACAAGTGCGCCCCAATCATTTATCTGCCTTATCGACCCAGCTTGCCATTGTGCGAATTTCAGCTTCCATAGGCTCCGGGAATTTCCCCATCAATTTATGAAATTTGTCTGCAGCTGATCCAATCCACTTCATTCTGTTCTTGAAATCTTCCAGCTTGATGTCAGCCGGAGCAACGGACTTTCGGTCAGATTTATCAGTTGAACAGGCGCTGCTGAACACCAATTCCAAATTGGGCGTAGCCCAACGCACCCAGGTTTTACGTTGAAACGAAAGCCAATACGTAAAGTCAGGATCGTCATAGATCAACGGCTGCAAAATTACGCCTTGTTCGTGGTCGGCAATATCCAACAAATGAGCCAACTGGATTTCACGGCGCTTTGCATCATCCGTTTCGGTTTCAAACTTCTTCACTTTTGCAAAGCCGGCTTTAATTTCTTTTGAGACCGCCAAATGTTTAATTTTAGGCAGAGCCTCCGCCTGCCAAGGCATCTTTTCGGTCTGAGCCTTGACAGCACTGACGAAGTTGTCACTGTTGCGGCTGTCCAGGCAACTATCAAACGAACCGGGGTACATGCTGTAGTACCAATGCCAGCCACTGATATCGCAGAACAGCCAAAAATTACCTTTGCCTAAACCCTCCTTGGTCTTCTTGGACAGGAGAGCTGCTTGCGTTCCGACACGCCAGTCTTCCAGAGTACAGGCAACGGTTTTACTCGCAAACGCTCCTAGTGCCATCCAGTAAAAACGACCCTTCTTGTCAGCCTGGCCTCCGTCTTCCTGTTCCAGATAAAATCTGGCGTAGGTAGCCGAGATACGTCGTGCCCGTATCGCATAGTTGTTCACCAGCGTGGCTTTATGAGGTGTCGTAGGAGTGCTCAAGCGCAGGTAACTGAACTGCTGCGCCAACGACCACATCGTGTTGCAATCGCAGGTCACCTTGACACAGGATTCCGGTGTGTCATTGGTCATTGCTTCAACAGTGGTTGCATCAGCCATTGTTATCCTTTGAGGTATTGTTGGATACATCCTGGTCCGGCGCTTCAATCGCTGATATGTCGGCCCACTTCAGCGAAAACTTCAGTTTTTCAGGCTCATCTGTATGCACTCTGGGAGTACTGCCAGGGGCCATGGTTTCGGCTATATGTGCCGCATCGTTGGCGCCGGTAACGCTATATTTCATATTTCCCATTGGCTTGCCGCTCGGATCGAACAAGCTGAAGGTTTCGTTGTACGCTTTGACGGCAGGAAAACCGCGCGTATCGACTCCCATGGACTGTGGCCCCGGCAAGCTGTGCGAGGCGGCGTGAGCAACATAATTGCCGTTGGTGCCTTTTTCAATTCCGCCAGCGTTGAATTTGACGTAACTGCCGCCGCCATTGATCACCAGCTCTTCTTTAGCTGAAATCGTGATGCGGTTGGCCGTCTGCGTAATATTGAGTTTGGCCAGCAGGTTGATACTGTCCGAAAGCGTCTGCACATCGATATCGCCAGCTGCGGCAACCATCTTCATTCCCGTCTTCTGCACAAACAGCCGGAAGGTGTTGGTGATGCTGGCAAACAGACTGTCTCCGCTGGCAATGGACAGGCTCTTGCCGGTAGTGATGGCCGTGTGCTCATCGCTGGCAATATGCGTCGATTGCGCGGTGGTGGTTTCTATGCCGGCAGGACTAGCCAGCACCAGATGCGGCTGGGCCAGTTCCGGGAAGCTGCCTTCCTGCGCAGCACCGCCCTTGATCGCCTCGTTCTGCGCCTTGAGTATCTGCGCAATGTCCGCCTGCTGTCCCTGCTTCTCCTGCGCCCCCGCCTGCTGCGCCATCTCCGCCAGCGTCTCGTGCTGGTCGCGTGCCGAGGTGAGGCGCTGCACCGTCTCGCCCATGTCCTTCATGTGCGAAGCCGCACTGCCGCGGCCTTCCGTCGTGATCAGCATGCCTTTCGCTGAACGCGCCACGCCATGGCCGTCGGTTCTCAGTTCCCAGCCCTCGCCCCTGGCATCCTTGCGGCCGGCATTGTCTTCAATGCGCGTGATGTTGCCCAGGCTGAGCTGGCTGTGCTGATGGTCACTCTTGAGCTGCGCCTGGATCTTGGCGTTGGTGTCGTC